>CAYGTC010000004.1:0-135328 GCA_964352735.1 uncultured Alcanivoracaceae bacterium
TAGATTATATCGTTGGCTATCAAGAGGTTAGGAGTTTATCAGGGTCGACTATTTAATTCCAAATTTTTGAAAAAAAAATTGAAACTTTTAAATATTTAAATGCGAGTAAAATTACTGTTAAATATCAGGGTTATTAGTTCAGAAATGGTTTGTTGAATTGTGTTTATATTGGGTTAAAGTTTGCTCAAATTAAGTCTATATAATATGCTCAAGTCAGTGAAAACATCATTTTATTATTGGCCAATCGTTTGTTCGTACCTCTTTATAAATAAAGATTTTACATATTCATAAAGTTGTATGTCGACCTTGTTTTTTTGTTTGATGATGTTTCTTTGTTCACTAGAAAGATCAGTTAATTGAATTTTGATTTTTGAACGATTGATAGGAGGAAGATGATGAAATGATACACCACATAATCTGGCTATCAATTGATGAAACTGTTTAAAATGTTCCGTAACACCTATTAATGAAAAACAATGATCAACAACATGTTTGGCTTTACGATAGAGTTCACTGTCTTTGATAGTCTGGTCGGTATGTAAATATCCGGCCATTCTTTTGGCTTGACCATTATGTAACTCAACCATATCTTGGCGATGGATAAATTCATCAAAACTCAGGTCTTTGACTTGCTGATGTAAGGCATGATAATTGCGACTTGCTAAATAATTGTAGTATGAGATGACTCTGGTCACAGGTTCTCTCATCATACTGATGTGTACCACTTTACGATCAGGAAGTAATTGGTATAACATGCCGTGTATGGGGTGATGGCCTGTAATAAATTTAGGGAACTTGTTTTTTAAGTAAACGCATTGAGGGAGCCGGTTCAAATCAGGTGCATTGACATTGAGTATATCTTTGAGTGTAAATGCTTGATGTAAATAGCTTTCTAGAGATGTACCTGCAGTTTTTGGTATGTGAGAAAAAACCCACATTGGATTTTCAAAATTGATATCCTGCCAATGAACAACCCTATCATTTAACCATTGTTGATTAATGATGGTATTTTGTTCGTCAGATCTTTGTTGCCATGACTCTGCTATCTTGATTAATTCAATGTGCTTCATTTTCTAAATTGTAGCTTTTTCATGGATTTATTAAAACCAAGTGAAGTAAAATAACTCAATTGTTATCAATAGTTGGCGTCATTTATCATGTATGTTCGTTATATTCTCTTTGTAGTCCTGTATTTAAGTTGTGGCTTTGTATCTGCACAACAATTGCTTAACGATGAGCCAATTAGCCGTCCAGAAACAGATAAATTTATGTTTCTCATCAATGCGGATCCACAAATGGGTGATCAACACACTGAAAAAAAAGGTTTGAAACGTTTGAATGACTTATTATCCATGTTTGTTGATGAAACCAATAATAGGACTGGTAAAGATAAGCCTTCATTTGTGGTTTGGGATGGAGATTTGGTCTGGGATGCTTTTCAAAATGCGTTTGATAACTTTGAAAGAATAGTCAAAAAAATGAAAGTGCCTTCGGTTCTGGTACATGGCAACCATGATGGATACAATAACGACCCAAAATTTCTTAATTTACAGAAGAATTTATCTGGATATCAAAAACTGAATTATGCTTTTGATTATGGTAAATGGCGATTTGTGGTAATTTCTGCACAGGAAAAATACCTTGACCCAGAAAAAAAACAAAGAATGCTAAAGTGGTTGGATGATGAATTAAGAGCGCATAAAGATAAACAAATCATGCTGTTCATGCATTACCATATTTTGCCAACTGGCTTAAGCCAAATGGAGTTTTATACTTATTTTCCAATGACATTTAAAAATAAAATGCTGGATACAATCACCCGTTATAACAATGTTAAATATGTATTTTCGGGACATGTTCATATTGGTGTGAAGGCATCAATTAAAACAGCTAGAAATTATAAGGGGACAAATTTTATTTTGGCACCAACGCCTGTATTTGCCAGACCTTTTGGTGAAGAGTACCCAAAATTTAGGCAACCAGGTGACGAGTTTGACAGGCGCGGCTTTTATATGGAGGTGCATGTTGATGGAGATAAAGTTAATATGGTAGGCCGAAAAATTAACCACCCTCATAAAGTCAAATATCCAAAAAAGTTTAAAGCTTTTAAAGTGCAAGATGATTTAAGAGCCTTTACACCCGAAGGTCAACTGCCCATTAACAAACAAATAATCAATTCAAACTTTGAAGAAGGCCTAAAAGGCTGGCATTCGAGTTATCGATACCAAAAAGATCGTAAGCCTATGTTTACCAATAAAGTTGCTGGAGGGAAGAGTCAGCTGCACTATGCGGCCAGTTTTGGTTCATGGACTTTTGATGAATACCTTGAAAATTATCAGACAGTGGCTTTTCAGAAAAATATGCACATGCAAGTTGACTTTAATACTTTGCCAAATAAGTTTAAAGGCAGTGGTGGCTATTTTCGTGTTTTTGCCTACAGTCAATCTGGGCAATTGATGAAAATCTTATTGTTTCACTGGGGAACACAAGAAAATAAAGTCAGGTTTATGCCACAGTCATGGGCATATAATGCCACTGGGGATAGACATGGTCCTTTGTGGTTAGATAAAAAAATCAATGAGGGTCATATGTTGAGTTATAAATTAGCTATACAACCCGTTTTTCCTCAGAAATTACAAGTCGATATTCATGAATTACTGAAAAGCATAAGTAGCACAGATGAGTTTGCTCAAATCAATCATTTGGCCATTGGCTATGGTGTTTGGGGTCGAGTGACACAGCGTGGTAGAAAGTTTACCAGCAGCCTTAATGTTGATGCCATTGAGGTGAATAATGACATCAGTGTTGAGCTGCCAAGTGCTGTCATGTTGAATGGTGAACCATTAACGACCACAGAACCAGCGCTTGATTACGGTTACCATTATAAGCGAAACAGAAAAAAGTAATTTCTATTGACTAGGAACGAAGCAACCTAAAGATGATTAAGAGTTTAACAGTCCATGAATGAGCTGTTCATTGATAACAGCTTGTTTTTCAGTGACTAAACGGTGTGCTCGAATAATGGTTTTTAACCCTTTTAAGGCATCTTCAAAGTCATCATTAATAACCAAATAATCAGCTTCACCATAATGTGAAATTTCATTCATGGATTTCTTCATGCGGGTTTCAATGACCTCAGGACTGTCCTGCGCACGTCCTTCAAGTCTTTCACGCAGCGCTTCAATGCTGGGCGGTAAAATGAAAATACTGATGGCATCTGGTCGCCTTTTCTTTATTTGTTGAGCACCTTGCCAATCAATTTCTAAAACAACATCATGTCCTTCATTTAACATTTTGTCAACAGACTCCTGGCTAGTTCCGTAATAGTTGCCAAAAACATTGGCATGCTCAAGAAAGTCTCCTGCGGTTATTTTCTGTTGAAATTTATTTTCCTGAATGAAAAAGTAATGGTAACCATCAATCTCTCTGGGTCTGGGCTGCCTTGTGGTTGAAGATATGGATAATTTCAGGTGGTTTGTATCACGAACCAAGGCATTAACCAAGCTGGTTTTACCTGTGCCTGATGGCGCTGATACTATAAACAAAGTCCCTACTAATTTGCTTGTCATGTGAGTCGTTCTCTTTATTTATTATTCAATATTTTGCACTTGTTCGCGCATTTGTTCAATGGCTACTTTTAAATTTATACTGGATTGTGATGTCAGTATGGTCGCTGATTTTGACCCTATGGTGTTGGCTTCTCGGTGTAATTCTTGGATGAGAAAGTCCAGTCGTCTGCCAACGGGTTCTGTTAAGTCAATGACCCGTTCAATTTCAACAATGTGTGTATTTAAACGATCTGTTTCTTCAATGATATCAGCTTTTTGCAAGAGAATTGCCAGTTCTTGTTCAAATCGATCTTGATCGTGTTCGACATCAATTTCAGCGAGTTTACTTAATAACCTTTCTTTAAGATTGCTTTGGATTTCTGGGATGTGTTGTTCGATTAATTTTCTAACCTGGATAATGGTATTTAGTTTTTCTAGCAAAACTTTTTTCAGTGATTCGCCTTCCCTGATTCGTGCATTGAGTAGTTTTTTAAGTACCTCAGTAATGAGTTCAATGGCATCCTTTTCCAATGCACTGGTGTCTTTGGGCGACTGGATAACTAATTGTGGCCATTTAAGCAGCTCCATCGGACTTAACTCGTTACTGATGTTGCTGATCTGACCTTCAATTTCTTGATGACATTTCAATAATTGTTTTAATAATGGTGTATTGACATTCAGCTCATTGATGTCGGCATCTGGATGGGGATAATACTTGATGAACAGTTCTACTTTTCCTCTATTCAAAAATTGACCGACCAGTTTTCGAATGGTGTTTTCACTTTTGCGCAAAAAATCTGGTTGTCTGATTGTGATATCCAGAAAGCGTTGATTCACCGAGCGCATCTCACAAGTCAATCGACCAAAAGCTGTTTCAATATCTCCACTGGCAAATGCTGTCATTGATTTAAGCATATATCATATCTACCCATCATTAAAGATTCGCTATTATACATATTAACTCTGCTAGATAATAGCGCAATTCAGGATATCAAAAAATATTCATATCAAGGCCTAGTTTGCCATTAAGAAGGTGAGATCATATATATAAGACCTTAGATTCTGAATTCACCCAGTCATTCCCTTGATAAAAGCTACAACATTGAGATGAATATTTTTTGGTGTCCCTATCTTGTTGATATATTTATGAATGGTCACAGGTTAATTATTAATAGATTGCGTTATCAGCATTTGATGTGGAATAACTAAACCTGCATGTTGAAGCCTTGCTATGAACAAATAACTTGGTACTGTAGTGCTGTAATATCTAGCAGGGTTAATATATTGAGTAAAATTCTCTTTGTGTTTTAAAAACAAAATGATTGCGTTAGAATACCTGCTTTATTAGATTGAAGTGACAATGAAAAGACCAAGCAAAAGACAAAACAACCAACTCAGAGACATCAAAATCACTAGGAACTACACCATTCATGCAGAAGGGTCCGTGCTGATTGAATGCGGTAATACAAAAGTATTGTGTAATGCTTCTGTTGAAGAAAAAGTACCGGGTTGGTTAAGGGGTAAGTCAAAAGGGTGGGTCACTGCAGAATACGGGATGTTGCCTCGTTCAACAGGGTCACGTATGCGCAGAGAAGCCTCAAGTGGTAAACAAGGCGGGCGAACCATGGAAATTCAGCGATTGATTGCCCGATCATTAAGGGCTGTAGTTGACTTAGAAATATTGGGCGAAATAATGATTACAGTTGATTGTGACGTGATTCAGGCAGATGGTGGAACCAGGACGGCCTCAATTACTGGCGCATATGTAGCAATGGTTGATGCTGTCAATAAATTGCTAAAAGATGGTGTTATCAAGAAAAATCCAATTTTTGGAGAGATAGCAGCTGTTTCAGTTGGTATTTATGAAGGAGAACCTGTTTTGGATTTAGATTATCCTGAAGACTCTTGCGCTGAAACAGATATGAATGTGGTCATGAACGGTGATGGAGACTTCATTGAGATTCAAGGAACAGCGGAAGGCCATGCATTCAGTAGAAAGGAAATGAATGCAATGCTAGATTTGGCTCAAAGCGGTATTCAAACGTTGCTTTCATCTCAGCAAAAAGCCTTGGGCGAATAAGTGGATCTCATTAATCGACAGGTTATGCTGGCCAGTGGTAATCAAGGCAAGTTGCAAGAATTGCAAAAGATGTTGAGGGATCTGAATATTGAAGTGATTGCGCAACCTACGGAAAAGATCTATGATGTTGAAGAAACGGGCAGTACATTTGTTGAAAATGCCATTATTAAAGCTCGTCATGCCTGTGCTATCAGTGGGTTGCCATGTATCGCAGATGACTCTGGGCTGATAGTGGATGCTTTAGCAGGCGCTCCTGGTGTTAGAACGGCGAGATACGCTGGTGAAACTGCAGATTCTTCAGCCAATATGAATTTATTATTAAAGAATTTGCATTCGTTTGATCGTCAATCTCAACGAACAGCACAATTTGTTTGTGTTCTGGTTTTTATGCGCCATGAAGACGATCCATTGCCTATTATTGCTTCAGCACAATGGCATGGTTTTATAAGTAATGACAAATGTGGAGAAAATGGATTTGGCTATGATCCTGTGTTTTGGGATGAAAAGTACCAAATGACTGCTGCGCAAATGAGTGCTGAACAAAAAGAGCATTTATCACATCGTGCTCAAGCATGTCAGTCACTTAAAAAACAGCTACGGGTCTTATGGAACAATTGATTCCTCCGCCATTGACACTTTATATACATTTTCCTTGGTGTGTAAAAAAGTGTCCCTATTGTGATTTCAATTCACATCAGTTAAAACAGCCAATTGATGAACAGGCATACATAGATGCATTGATTGCCGATTTGACCCAAGATGTTCCTAAGGTTTGGGGCAGAACGATCCATGCTGTATTCATGGGTGGCGGAACACCAAGTTTGTTTTCTTCAGATGCAATCGAAAGGCTGATCAGTGCGATCCGGTCTCTTTTGAATTGTCAACCTGGTATGGAAGTGACAATGGAAGTCAATCCAGGCACTGGTGAATATGATCATTTTGTTGGTTATAAACAAGCAGGTGTGAACCGCCTTTCTATGGGGGTCCAAAGTTTAAATGATGACAATTTGAAAATCTTGGGTCGTATTCATAGTGCTGATCAAGCGATAGATGTCTACCATCAGGCCAGGTCAGCGGGATTTGATAACATTAATCTTGATATGATGTTTGCATTATCTGGTCAGTCCTTGAATGCAGCAAAAAAAGATCTCAAAGCTTTGATAGATTTAAAGCCGGAACATATCTCTTATTATCAACTCACCCTTGAGGCAAATACTCTTTTTGCGGTTAAACCTCCTCCACAATTGCCCGATGATGATTTATTGGAAAAAATGTACTTGCAGGGTCGGCAGCTTTTACATGGTTCAGGGTTTCAACAATATGAGGTTTCGGCTTATGCTCAAACAGGTCGAGAAAGTCGGCACAACATTAACTACTGGCAATTCGGTGATTATTTAGGGATTGGTGCGGGCGCGCACAGCAAAATTACCTACGGAGCAGATAATTCAGTCAAAAGGTATATGAAATACAAATTACCTAAAAAATATCAATCTGATTTAAGCCATTTTATACAAGAAGAAAAATGCCTAACATCAAGTGATTTATTATTTGAGTTTGTGCTCAATGCTGTACGTTTGAAAAAAAATATACGATTGTCAGACTTTAGTTCCAGAACTGGTTTATCGTCTTCAGAATTATTAAAAAAACTGGAATTTGCGATAAATATGAAATGGGTTAAATATCAACAAGATACCATTGAATTGACTGAAAATGGTTATTTGGTCAGCGATGAAATTGTTAAATTAATGTTATAAACTTAACCATATTTAAACGATTAAAAATACATATAGAATCTAAAAAACCTAGAAAATAATTAAATTATTCTTGCTTTTTCAATGCTTTAAGAGTTATTCTTACAACAGATTCTTAAAAGATTAACCATATTGTGTAAAACTGTGAAGTGTCACACAAAAAGAATTAAGTAATTTTGTTCTTATAGTGTAGAGTTAGTTTCAAAGAATTATTGAGTTATTAAACCATTTTAATGAGAGAGAATTGTGGGGTTATTTTCAAATAACAAATTACAGCTTTTCGGAGTTGATGTTAGTTCATCCGCTGTCAAAGTTTTACAGCTAAGCAAGTCAGGTGAGAAATACAAAGTAGAATATTACGGAGTTGATTCGTTACCTGCTAATGCTGTGGTCGAAAAGAACATTACTGAAGTTGATAGAGTCTCTGCAGCAATTTCAAATGCTGTCAGACGAGCGGGCATCAAAAGAAAAAATCTCGCCATCGCTGTTTCTGGTTCTGCTGTCATCACCAAAACTATTAATATGCCCACTGACTTATCAGAAGATGAGTTAGAGGAGCAGTTGAATCTTGATGCCAATCAATACATACCTTATCCAATTGAGGAGGTCAGTCTTGACTTCAACGTATTGGGGCCGGTTGAAAATTCTCCAGAGATGTCACATGTATTGATTGCATGTTCTCGATCTGAGAATGTAGATGTTTGTGTAGAAGCTATAGAAGGAGCAGGATTAACAGCTTCCATTATTGATGTTGAGTCTTTTGCTATTGAAGCAACTTACCATCAAATGAAACAAGATTTAGCAATAGAAGATGATGAGATTGTTGCTTTATTTGATGTTGGTGCAACGACCACTACATTACATATCATGTATCAAGGTCGCAGCATTTACACCAGAGATCAAACCTTTGGAGGCAAACAGTTGACTGATGAAATCATGCAGAGGTATGGATTATCAATGGAAGAAGCTGGTTTGGCTAAAAGACAAGGTGGATTGCCTGAAAGCTATGAGAAAGAAGTGCTGCAAAGTTTTAATGATTCATTGATTCAGCAAATCAGCAGGGCTTTACAATTTTTCTTTTCTGCAACAGAATTTAATAATGTTGATAAAATTCTTTTGGCTGGTGGTACAGCATCAATTGCAGGTTTGGCAGAGCTTACAGAGCAGCAAATTGGTGTTCCTGCACAGATTGCAAACCCAATTAAGGGGTTTGCCTTAGCTTCTAGGATTGATGAAATTGCAATTCTTGAAGATTCTCCAGCACTGATGACAGTGATTGGATTGGCAATGAGGACTTTCGACTGATGGTTAAAATTAATTTATTACCTTGGCGGGAAGAACGACGCCAACAACTTACAAAAGAATTTTATATTCTTTTAGGTATAGGTGGTGCAATTGCAGCTGCTATTGTTGCTGGCATTTTCTGGATGTACTCTGAGAACATAAAGTTTCAAAATGCCAGAAACGCTAAAATAAAAGCAGAAATTGTAAAACTAGATGCACAAATAAAAGAAATTGAAGGTTTGGAAAAAAATCGAGATGATTTATTGGCAAGGAAGAAAGTGATAGAAGAGTTACAAGCCAACCGAACGCAGATGGTTCATTTGTTTGATGAAATGGTGAAAACCATACCTAATGGTGTGTTTTTACAAAACATTAAACAAAATGGAACCATAATTTCTTTGGAGGGATACGCACAATCACATTCACGCGTTTCCGCTTACATGAGAGAAATCGAAAAATCAGAATGGTTTAAAGAACCTGTAAATGTTGAGTATATTAAAGCGGATGATTCGTATGATACTCATGAACAAAAATTCAGATTACAAGCGACACTTATTAATCCCCTAAACAAGGATAAAGAGCAACTTGAAGAAAATGTAGGAGGGGAAGGGTGAATTTTATTGATGAAATTAATAATTTAGATTATTCCAACCCTGGTGGTTTCCCATCATGGGTCAAAGTGGCTGCTGTGATTATTTTAATGGTTGTTATTGGTGGAGCGGGTTATGCTTTTAAAATTAAAGACCAAATGACAACGCTTAAAAATGCTGAAACTGTTGAGAGATCAGAAAAAACCACTTTTAAAATCAAACAAAAGAAAGCTTCACAACTACCAGCATACAAAAAACAGTTGGAAGAAATGAAAATTATCCTCAATTCAATGTTGAGACAGTTGCCAAGTAAAAATGAAATGTCAGACTTAATTGTAGATGTTTCACAAACGGCTTTAGCCAGCGGCATTGACAATGAGTTGTTTGAACCTGGTAATGAGATCTTGAAAGACTTCTATGCTGAAAAACCCATCTCGCTGAGAATGGTTGGTAAATATCATCAGTTTGGCGAATTTGTCAGTGGCGTGGCCTCATTACCAAGAGTTGTGATATTGACCATGCATGACATCTCATTGAAGCCAGTTGATGATCAAAGTGGCGTACTGTTATTAGAAGGTACGGCCAAAACTTACCGTTATTTGGATGAAGATGAACAAGCTGAAATGGATGCTCAGTTGGAAGCAGAGCAAGCCAAGAGGAAAAAATAGACTATGAATATTGTTAAAACATTGATAGTAATCATCTCAGTGCTGGCTTTGATTTCATGTAAAAAAGACATGTCAGATTTGGATGCTTATTTTAAAGATGCTAAATTGACGCCAGCAAAGCCAATTGAGCCATTGCCTGAGATTAACTCGCCAGAAATATTTTTGTATGATGCTGAAGATTTGAGAGATCCTTTTTCAAACGATTTACAGTTATTAGATGATCCGAATATTGACTCAGTTGATGTTGTAGAAGGCGATGGGCCAGATTTAAATAGAAGAAAAGAAATTTTAGAAAACTTCCCGCTTGATAGCTTGTATATGGTTGGTACCTATTTACAGGATGACAGTTATTGGGGGCTGATAGAAGATCCTGAGGGAGTCATTCATCGAGTGTCCTTGAATGAGCACATAGGTCAAAATTACGGAGAGATCATTGAAATTAATGAAGATCAGATAGATGTTTCTGAGTGGGTTTCAGATGGTTTAGGCGGATGGACGAAAAGAGAAGCCAGTATCGCTTTGAGAGAAGAATAATGAGAGTATTTGTGGATAGACGCAGAAAGATTGAAACATTAAATGTTAAGAAAGGGTTTGGAGATAGAATGAAATCAATAAATTGTAAACATAATAAATGGTCAAATATTTTATTTGCTGCATTGCTTATTATGATGTCTTCATCACTTTGGGCACAGTTGAATCTGGAATCAGTCGATTACAACAGCCAATTGAATGGAGATGTTGAATTTAAGTTTCTGTTTGATGGCAATGTGAGTAAACCAGAAGTTTTTATGACGAATCAGCCTTCGCGCTTGGCTTTTGATTTAGAAGGGGTTTTTAATAAATCAGGTGTCAAGTTATTGTCCATAGCACAAGGCAATACCAAGAGTATTCGTATCGTTTCTACCAGCACTAAGACTCGTGCTGTGATTGATTTATTGCAATCCTCACACCACGATGTGATGGTCAACGGTAATGAGTTAATTGTCATGGTTAAGGGTAATAAAAAATCCTCATCAATTCAATCAGATAATAACTATGCCATTGAAAATATAGACTTTAGAAGAGGTACAGATGGACAAGGCAAAGTCATCATATCGTTTAATAAGCCAGGAGCGATTGTAAACCTCAGAGAATCAGCTGATAAAATCAAACTGATGATCAATTCAACCAGTCTACCTGATGAGTTCAATAACAAGTTGGATGTTATAGACTTCGCTACACCCATCAGTTTTATCGATGCAAGAAGCAGAAATGGTAATGTCAATATTGACATTAAGGCAGAAGGTCAATATGAACAATTAGCTTATCAAACTGGCAGTCAATATGTCGTTGAAGTGGTAGAGAAAGAAGCTGAAATTGACAACAGTGCTCAGTTATTGGATCAAGAAGTTGAGTATATTGGTAATAAAGTATCATTTAACTTTCAAGACATTCCTGTCAGATCTGTATTACAGTTGATTGCGGATGCTTCACAATTAAACTTGGTGGTTGCAGATACTGTACAAGGTAATGTTACACTCAGACTTAATAATGTTCCTTGGGATCAGGCCTTAGATATAGTATTGAACAGTAAGCAACTGGATAAAAGGCAGAAAGACAATGTGATTTGGATTGCTCCAGCACAGGAAATTGCTGATCGTGAACAGCAAAAACTCCTCTCCCTTAAAGAGAAAGAAGAATTTGAGCCATTAAAAACCATATATATTCAGGTTAATTATGCTAAAGCTGAAGAATTGGCTGATTTGTTACAAGGTGGTGACAATGCAAACAGCGATGTTGAAGGCGCTATACTATCAGCCAGAGGGTCTGTAACTTTTGAAGAAAGAACCAATATTTTATTGGTTTCGGATGTGCCTGATAGATTAATCGTGGTAGAAGAGTTGGTAAAAGCACTTGACGTTGCTGTTAAACAAGTACAAATTGAAACCCGTATCGTTGTTGCTACTGATGATTTCGGTGATGAGCTGGGCGTTAGATTTGGTGTTAGTGGCTCTAGACAAGACAAGCATGGCAACATCATAAGTACTGGCGGCTCTCTAGAGGCGTTGGATAGACTTAATTCAACAGCCATTAATAACAGAATAAACAGTCAAAATGGTTCTGGTTTGCCAAACTTTACCCCTGGCATTAATGGTCAACCAATTCTTGGACCAGCTTTGGGTGAAAGATTGAATGTTAATTTACCATCAGTATCAAGTAATGCTTCAAAATGGGCATTCAGTATATTAGCGGCTGATTATTTATTGGACTTAGAGTTGTCAGCGCTTGAAACTGAAGGCCGTGGTGAAGTGATATCAACACCTAGAGTAGTGGCGACCAATCAAAAAGAGGCTTCTATCAAACAGGGTGTTGAAATACCGTTTGAACAAGCCACAGCCAGTGGAGCAACGTCAATTGTATTTAAGGAAGCAGTATTATCATTGATTGTTACGCCATTAATCACTCCTGATGACAGAGTTGACTTAACTCTTGAAGTTAATAAAGACTCAATTGGTGAAAATGTGCCTACTTCATTGGGTGGTAGTATTCCTTCAATTGATACGAGATCCGTTGAAACACGGGTATTGGTTGACAATGGCCAAACAATTGTATTGGGCGGTATTTATGAGCAAATCAGAAGAACTGATAGGTCAAAAACGCCATTTTTGGGTGATATCCCTGGTTTAGGCGTAATGTTCAGAAATAAAAGCATTCAAAATGATAAATCAGAGTTGCTGATATTTGTAACTCCAACAATAATAAAAGAGAGTTTGTAAAGTGATATTAAAGAATTCAAAAGGTATTAATACAATGAAAAAAACAATATTGACGTTTTTACTATTAGCAATGGTGATTGCTTTGACCTCATGTGGAGGAGGCGGTGGGGGTGCCACTGGAGGTGGTCAGCCCAATAACCCGCCACCAACAGGTTTTACTGTTACCTTAACTCCGTTGGTTACTTCATTACCAGCCAATTCGCTTGCTTATCCAATATTTGTTGGTTCCCCTTTCATCACCCAAGTTGATGTCAGAGTGAGGTTCCCAAATGGAACTGTTGCACCTGATGGAACTGTTGTCAATTTATCAAGCAACAATGTAGATGTTTCTTTTATATCTATTCCTGATGATCCAAATACACAAGACATTAATGAATTTACGACAGCATGGGTCACACAAAATCAACCTACAGTTGGAGGCGTGGCAACATTTTTCCTACATGCTGGAAATACACCTGGAACAGCACGATATACCGCATCCGCATCATCTGCTAATGTAACCTATGCTGGCACGCTTGATTTTACTGTGGCACAAGGCCCAGATCCAACAGTTGAGCAGTTAACTGTACAAAGGGGCAGGGATACACTGCCTGTCAACTTGCTTGGAACACCATTTTTTAATGGAACGCCGTTTATGACAGAAGCCAATATTCAATTCAGAGATGTATTCGGTAATTTTACCAATCCTGATGTTGGCGAAAATGATTTTTCATCTGTTTCGGTTTCTATTAATCCTGCAACAGTTATGTTTTTCACCACACCAGATTATCCTGATACAGAAGATGTCAATGAGTTTGAGGTACCGTTAGCTCAAGGACAAGTCAGGATGGCCGCTGGGCAAGGTAACTTGTTCTTGTTTTCAAGAAATATCCCAGGTGTGGCGACAGTGACAGTTTCAGCGATCGAAGCTGGTTCTGGTAGAGAATTAACATACCAATTCCAAATGGAAGTTGTCAGTGGCAATAACCCTGGTATTCCTGCTGCGATTTCCGTCAATAATAATGGAGGTGTTTTATACGTTAATGGTTCATCTGGAGCCTCAAGTAGAGACCTAAATATTACTGTTACCAGTGGAGGCGGTAGTTTTGTCGATGACCCTCAGGTAAACAATGTCAGATTGTCAATCGTTACAGACGGACCAGACAGTGGTGAAGTGTTAAGCGGTGTTAATGTTACAGGAAATTCAGTTCAAGGGAGAACCATTAATATTGCAACTACTAATGGAATTACCAATGCATTGGTTAACAGTGGATCGAATCCGAATACAATCACTTTATCAGCAACAGTAGATAGAGCCGATAATAACGTCGATAATGGTATTCAAGACGCCATCACCAGTGTGACATCATATATTGTCAGTGATGGTGCTTTACATGCATTAGATTTAACCAGCCCATCACTTGATGCGATAGTAGTTAATGCATCTGAAACTAATGAAGATGGCACTATTTCCTTACAAGACGGTACATATAGCTTGGTGATCAGTGCTGTTGCAACAGATAAATCAGGTAACCCTGCATTACCACAAACTTTACAGTTTGGTATGATAAATAGCCCGCTAGTAGGTTATCCAGAAAATGGTGCGGGTAGTTTTGTTCATTCTTCGCTAGACGGTGATCCTCAAGAAGGTGGTGCCTTATTTACTTCGCAAAGTGGACGTTTTATTACATCAGCTGGTGGAGTTCGTTTGTCAGATACTTTAGTAGTTTTTGGTGAAGAATCATTAGGTAATGAAGATTTGGAAAGTGCCGTTACTGTTGCTTCAGTTAATTCTGAGACCAGTTTGTCTATCGTGGAACGCTTTAATAGAAACGATGGTTCTGGTAATATTAATAATGATTTTGGTGTATTACCCTATGCTATTGGTAGAGCTGTTGATGGAAATATTACCGCTACAGCAGTTATTAATGAGCTTGGTGTTGCTACAACAACATTGAATTATCCAGTTTCTAATCTAGGACAATTGGCAGCTATATTTGTTAAAGGCGAAGGTGAGTTAATTAATGGTGTTACAAGAACAGTTACAGACGTTGAATTAACAGCTTTTCCTGGTGTAGAAGGATTTAATGATCAATCCAGTCTTTTAACTGTATCACCAAATGTTATTCCTGGAAATGTTAGTGATATCCCATTTGTAGTGTGCCTTGTTGATTCTGCCAGAAATCCATTACCAGGCAGGGCAGTTGGGTTCTCTTATGTAGGATCCAATGGACAAGGTATTATTGATGGTCAATCAACTTCGGGAACACTGGATCAATTAACTGGTAGAAATGGTTGTACAACTGGTTTGGTAACTACCATTGGAGTTTTACCCGATGGTGGCAATGCAGATCAGGTTGGCTTTAATTTCTTCTCAGGAACCATCACATGTGAGTTAGAAGCAAATCAAGAAGTTTGTATGCGAGTTGTGGCTTCAAATGATGGGGTTCTTAATGCTAATCCATCATCATTTATTGGTCGAGGTACAGTTGATATAGTATTGACTCTTTATGATGGAGCAGGTAGAGTAATTGAAGGCGCATCTATTGCTGGTTCATGTGAACAAGTTGATGGTGGTTCTTTAGGTATTATCTCAGGCCCAACAGTAACCGATGAAAATGGACAGTCATTTGCCACTGTAACTGTGGCATTGGATTCTCCAGATGGAGGTTCGGATGGTAGTTGTACTTTTGCTACAGCGTCAGGCATGCCTGAAGTTGAGGTCAACTTTTCTGGCGGTGATTCTTGTCAATTGGTTAACCCAAGCCCTGCACCACCACCAGGGGCTTGTGTTGTGGAGGAGTTTATTATTGGTGGAAATGTGACTGGATACAATTCTGTTGATCCTTTAGTTCTGAGAAATAACAATACAAGTACAGCCGTTGTTCTTGCTGATGGGCCTTTTGAGTTTCCTCCACAGCCTTCAGGTACCATATATAATGTTACTGTACAAACGCAACCATCTGGACAAACTTGTTCTGTTGCTGGTGGTCAAGGTGTTGTGACTACAGCTGATGTTTCAAATGTATTGGTGACTTGTACAGATATTCCATAAATAAAACTTACTTTATAAAAAAATGCAAACATTTAATGTTTGCATTTTTTTTGTCTGAAATATTGGAATCATCAAAGAGAATGTTAATATACAAGGCATGAATTACCCAACTGTAAAACAATTACGATATTTTATTGCTCTAGTAGACAATAACCATTTTGGCAAGGCTGCAATGAGCTGTTTTGTATCACAATCTGCCTTTTCAGTGGCCATTAAGGAGTTAGAAAGCACATTAAATGGGAGGTTAGTCGATCGCACCAATAAATCAGTAACAGTAACCAATCTGGGTAGAGAAACTTATATTCAAGCACAAATTGTCATGAAAGAACTGTCACGGTTGGTGGATATTTCAGAAGGCAACCGCAGTCCATTTACTGGAAAATTATCGATGGGAGTGATTCCTACTATTGCGCCATTTTTAATTAATCAATTCATATTTTCCCTACAAGATGATTACCCTCAATTGGAGTTATCTGTCAATGAAGACATGACTTTAAATTTGTATGATAAATTGATGAAAGGTGAATTGGATGTTATTTTGGTAGCATTACCGTATGAGTTAAAAAATACCGAATCATACACTTTATTCAATGATCGGTTTCATTTGGCATACCATCCTGACAGCGTATGGGTAAAAAAACAAGGGTCAAAAATTGTGCCCAATGATGAAAGTGTCTTATTATTGGAGGATGGTCATTGTATGCGTGATCATGCTTTGAGTGCTTGTCAATTAAAAAGTTATGAAAAAATCAGTAAATACGTTGCAAGCAGTATGTTGACGTTGATTGAGATGGTGAAAAAAGACATTGGTGTTACTTTTATCCCTGAAATGTCTCTAGATTCATCGTTAATGACCAATGAAATTGCCATTCACAAGCTAGAAAAAGACAGTTATCGTCAAATTGGTTTGGTGTGGAGAAAAGACAGTTCTAGAGCAAAAGAGTTCAAAATGCTGGGTGATTACATCATCACACACACGCAATAAACCATGGGTTTAGGTGAGTTTCTTTCATTGTTGTGTGCAATGTTATGGGCATTTGCTGTAATTCTTTATAAAAAAGCAGGAGATCATTTCAACGCCTACGAAATGAATTTATTCAAATCAGTCTTTGTTTTGTTATTAATGATTCCAACAGTATTAATAACTGATGGTATGAAAATACCGACAATGGATATTTCTCAATTCAGTGTGATTTTTTTCAGTGGTTTTGTAGGAATCATGCTCGCTGACTTGTTTTATTTAAGGGCTTTACAATTGATTGGAGCCAGCCTCACAGGCATAACTGGTAGTCTATATAGCCCTTTTGTAGTCGTATTGTCAATGATGTTTTTGGGTGAGTATTTACAGACGTGGCAGTTTCTTGGGATGGCACTGGTGCTTTGCGGAGTTTTGTTAGTTGGCTATAGAAAAAAATCAAAAACAATTGAGCACCCACCTATTCAGGGTTTTATTTATGCAAGTTTAGGTGTTTTCTTTACAGCACTAGGAATTGTTATTATTAAGCCTTTAAGTAATGATTTGCCTTTTTTCTGGATCATCTTACTGCGTTCGTTAGGTGGTTATATAACGATGGTCATATATGGAATTTTGCTAAAGAGATCATTATCAGTTTTTCATATCTTAAAAGCCACGGGTGGTCGTTGGTTAATTTTAGGGACATTTATAGGCCAATATTTATCAATGATGATTTGGGTTGCAGGTTATAAATACACAAGTGCTTCGATTGCCTCAATTCTCAATGAAACAGCGTCAATCTTTATATTGATACTGTCATGGCTTATGTTAGGTGAACAGTTGACTGTTAGAAAGGTTATTGGCGTATTGGTGACAGTTATTGGTGTTTTGTTTGTTCTTAATATTGATTTTATCTGATAAGGCAAGAAATCTAATAATTTCGTCGCATATCGGGCTATAAAAAAAGAACGTGTTATGTTAGTATATTAACCTATTATTAGGTGGTCATGAAGATGCAGATGAATTATAAAGTGCTGATTGTTGATGATGTATCTGAAAATATTCAGATTGCCATGAATATCCTTAAAGAGCAGGGCTATGACTTTTCGTTTGCAGTAAACGGTAGTCAAGCTGTAGAATTAATTGAAAATAATCCTTATGATTTAATTCTTCTAGACGTGATGATGCCAGAAATGAATGGCTTCGAAGTGTGTAAATACCTCAAGAGTAAAAGTCAATACAAAGATATCCCAGTTATCTTTCTCACGGCAAGAACGGACATTGATTCAATCAACGAAGCATTTCAAGTTGGCGGCAGTGACTTTATTTCAAAACCATTTCATCCTGAAGAACTGTTGGCACGTGTATCTATGCACTTAGAGTTGTATTCTGCGAAACAACAACTCAAGCATAAAAATGCATTACTATCAAATAAGATTGCAATGAAAGAGGCTCGCTTGAGCTCAGAAATTGATATTAATCAAAAAGAAATGCTCAGTATTTTAACTGAATTGATGGAAGCCACATCCGATGAGACAGGTCTACATTTGCATCGTGTTGCTGATATGTCCCGGTTGTTGGCGAGTTATCACCCCAGTTTATCTGAAGAAGATGTCAATATTGTTTATCATGCTGCGCCAATGCATGATATTGGTAAAATTGCCATACCGTTGACGATTTTACATAATCCAAATAAGTTAGATCCAGATCAACGCAAAATCATGAAAACGCATACGACGCTTGCAGCAAAATTTTTGAGACACTCAGATCGAAAATTTATCAAAGCGGCATCAATGATTGCACATCAACATCATGAAAAATGGGATGGAACTGGTTATCCACAGGGATTGAAAGGTGAAGAAATACATCTTTTTGGGCGCATTGTAGCATTAGCAGATGTATTTGATGCTTTAACGCATGAGCGAAAATATAAAAAGGCTTGGAGTATTGAAGATTCACTAGATTATATTAAAAAAGATTCTGGTAAACATTTTGACCCATCATTGGTTCAAATATTAATTGACCATTTAGATGAATTTACACAAATCATTAAAAAATAGGTTATGTCTACTCTTACTAATTCTATTCAGTAACGTTGCACTTGCGCAATCCAATTTAACAGAAAAAGAAAAAATTTGGATTAAAGCCAACCCTATTGTGAAAACAGCAGGTGGGCCAGATTGGGTGCCTTTTGATTTTGCTGTCATAGATAAAAACAATAAGTCACGTCATATTGGTATCAGCCAAGAAATCTTGGACATCATTTCAAAGAAAACAGGGTTAACTTTTGTTATTGAGATAAATCCTTGGAATATCAATCTAGAAAAAGTTCAATCAGGACAACTGGATTTATTGCCAATATTGCATTACACAGATCAAAGGGCTGAATCCTTAATATTCAGCGATCCATATCTAGATACAGTAGATTTCTTTTTTATACGAGATGATGTGGAAGTTAATAAAATCAGTGATCTTGATGGTTATAAAGTGGCGATTCCAAAAGGGTATTCATATGAACTTTTTTTTCAAAAAAATTATCCCCAAATAGAAATCATCACAACTGAAACCTTAACAGAAGCAATTATCACAGTTTTAGATGGTGGTGCCGATATTTTATATGACTCATACTCTTCGTTAACTTATACGCTAAAACAAAAAGGAATAAACTCTATTATTCCCTTCAAAGCATCCATAGGTTCATCTTCTAAACAATTGTATATGGCCAGTTCTAAAGGTAACTCTGAGTTGATAGGGATTCTTAATAAAGCCTTGGAGTCTATTACGCCTAAGGAAAAGAGTGAAATCTGGGATAAATGGAGCACCGTCAACTCAAATGTGCATTTACAAAACTTATTCACGCAACAAGAATTGCAATGGATAGAAAATAATCCAGTGGTATACTTTGGTGCAGATCAGCAATGGCCCCCTTTTGAGTTTGCAGATGTTAATGGTCAACTCAGAGGAATGTCTGCGGATTATGTTAATAAATTAGAAGAAATTACTGGCCTAAATATACAAATTGAATCTGGCGTTTGGATTGATATTTTAGATAAGGTTAAGTCCGGTGAATTGGATGGTTTTACCAGTATAATAAAGAATGAAAAAAGAGCTGAATATCTCAATTTCACTGACCCTTATGTTAACACACAAATTGTTGTAGCGGCAAAAAATGGCCATGGTGAAATCAGCAATATTGATCAGTTAATTGGTAAAAATATTGCAGTTATTAATGGCTCATTTGTCAATCAATGGTTAATAGAAAACTACCCTCAATTAGATTTGATTTTGACAGAAACCAATGAACAAGCAATCAAGAGTGTTATCAATGGTAATGCGGAAATCTATATTGGCAATTTAGCTTCATATGATTACAATATTAAAAAACACTTCTTATTACAACTTGAAGTGATTTTAATACAGCCTCAAGTTTCAATGTCTGTGAGTTTTGCAGTAACAAAACAAAAGAAACATTTGTTTAATATCATCAATAAAGCTTTTGATTATATTTCTGAATCAGAAAAAATAAAAATCAGGGATATTTGGTACAATAATTATTTTACATCGGTTAATTTAAGTCAGGAAGAGTTTGATTTTATCGTTAAAAATAACACGATTAAATATTCAAGTAAAATTAATTGGATGCCTTTCGAAGAGTTCTCCAAAAATCAAAGATACCAAGGCATCAATGGCGACTACATTAAATTAATAGAAGATATGCTTGATGTCAAATTTGATATTCAAAACATATATACCAGTGAAATTAATAACAGTCAAATAGACATGTTTTCTGATGATGCAGACAATAAGTATTTACATCATAACTATGAAATAAGTGATCCATATATCACTGATCCTGTGGTTATTGTCATGCATCAAGAAAATGGTTTTGTGGCTAAGTTATCAGATCTGCATGAAAACATTATTGCAATTCCAGACAGTTATAATTATAAAAAGGAGATCATTGCTCATAATGAAAAAATGAGATTTTTTACTGTATCTGATTCGATCAATGGAATTAAAGCATTATTAAATCAAGAAATAGATGCACTTTTGTTGCCATTGGCAGAAGCGAAATATCTATTACAAATTTATGGTGATAATGATCTAAGTGTGGTGGGAATGACACAGGCGTTATTTGAGATGTCATTTTTTGTAAAAAAGGACAAACCAGAACTGCTTAAAATAATTAATAAAGCTTTGAACAATATTTCAGCACAGCAAAAAATGAAAGTGCTGGATAACTGGTTTGAAATAAAATTTGCCAAACAAATTGATTATCGATTGCTTTATTGGTATTCCTTTATCATGCTGGTTATATGTTTGCTGTTGTTCTTGTGGGCAAAAACATTATTGAAAGAAATAAAACGCAGAAAAAATATCCAAAAAGCCCTTAAGGTAGAGAAATCAAATTTCAAAACATTATTTGAACGTTCAGCAGATGGTAATATTATTTTACATGAGAATAGAATTGTAAATTGTAATCAAGCCGTATTGGATATGTTGGGCTTTGAAAGTAAAGCGCAATTAATAAGAACGCAACTCACTGATATTCTTGGTTTGAAACAACCAGATGGCCAAAGTTCAATAGCATTAACCAATAAAATGATTGTTAAATGCAAAAAAGAAGGCTTTGCCCGTTTTCAAGTTGCTGCCATTAAAAAAGGTCAGCAAAATTTTTGGATGGATGTCATATTGATGCCAATTGAATACAACAAAGATGAATGTGTGTATATTATTTGGCGTGATGTGACACAACATGTGGCTTTAAATCATCAGTTATTATCTGCTCAAAAGAGTGCTGATGAGGCAAACCAAGCAAAAAGTGAATTTTTAGCCAATATGTCACACGAAATTAGAACCCCAATGAATGCCCTATTGGGATTTACTGATTTATTAGAAGAACAAATAAATGATTCAAAGCACCAATCTTTTATAAGGACAATTAAAGTTGCCAGTAAAAACTTACTGTCTTTGATTAATGATGTTTTGGATTTATCTAAAATTGAGGCTGGAAAATTAAAGTCACAAAAAGTAGTGACAAACCCGTTCGACTTGTTGAATGAAATATGCCAAGTTTTCTCACTAGGTATGCAAAAAAAAGGTTTGGGTTTTCAAGTTGAAATAGATTCGAATTTACCAAAGAGTATACTTATTGACGCCATTCATCTCAGGCAAATATTGTTCAATTTATTAGGTAATGCTTTAAAGTTTACAGATCACGGTTACATCACATTTAAAGCTTATGTCAACAGTATAGACCATCAGTTATGTAAATTTAATATCCTATTCGAGGTTAAAGATACTGGCATCGGCATCGCCAGCGAGCAATTACAAAATATCTTTAATGTTTTTGAACAGCAAAAAGGCCAAGATAAAAATAAGTACAGGGGTACCGGTTTGGGTTTATCTATCAGTAAAAAGCTGGTTGAAAATATGGGTGGTCAAATCAATGTCAATAGTCAGTTGGGAACAGGATCTTGTTTCACAGTCCAATTTGATAATGTTGACATGGCTTCATTAGAAATAAATGAACAAGAGAATGAACTGTTAAGTTATGCTCAGCACCTCATATTTAAGTCAGCACACATTGTTGTCGCTGATGATATTAAGTATAATCGTGATTTACTGGTTGAGATTTTTCATGACACAGAAATTACAGTTCATGAGGCAGATAATGGTAAACAAGCTTATGAATTGGTTAAGAATGGTGAAATTGATTTGGTCATAATGGACATAAGAATGCCAGTTATGAATGGTTATGAAGCCACTGAGAAGATTAAGTCTGAATTTCCCAATCTCCCCATTATTGCCCTGACAGCATCGGTATTGGAGTCAGAACATCATTTCAATTGTGATTTATTCAGTGCTTACATCAGAAAACCAGTTAATAAAAAAGATTTATTTGATGAAATTGCTCGATTTTTGGATTACAGGGTAAATAATACACAGCTAGATAAGGAGTTTGCAAACAATCAAACACATTCACTTGATGATCGAAAAAATATTGAAAAACTATTAAAGTCTTTGAATGCTGAACCAACACAATTGTATAAAGTTGCAAATCAAACCAATAACGTCAGCGATATTGAGTCATTTTTGCAATCGTTGCTTGTGCTTGATTGTGGTCAAATACCAAGTTTTGATGAGTATGTTGAACAATTACAGCAAGATCTGGAAATATTTGATATCACAGGCTTACAAAATACATTGTTATGTTTTAGCCAATTAAAAGTTGCATTACGTCAGTCGATAAACGCTTGAATTAATTGTTATGATCGACATTATTTTGGTAGCGTTGTCCGTCTGTTATTTATCTGTTGCCAGTGCAGTGATTAAAGTTACAGCTTGTTTCCATACCCGCATGATTTGCCTTTCAGATTTTTCTGTGATGTCACTGATTTCTTTAAAAGTTAAGTTAAATAGCAACTTATGTTCTAACACTTCGCAATAATGTGGGTTGATTTTTGCAATTTTAGTGAGCAATAAATCGACTTCTAATAGGTCAAAATCAATATCTTTTTGCCCTTCAATTAATGTGAAACTTTGATGTGCGGTGATGTGTTGACGTTTGATGCTAGATTTGGCACGTATGATATCGATCAATAACATGCGCATACTTTTTGCCAAATAATTGAGAAAATGCCTCCTGTCTTTGAGCTGAATATTATTGTGTTTAGATAATTTAATATAACATTCATTGGCCATAACGGTTGGTGTAATGGTTTGGCCAGTATTCAGCAGGCTGATTTGCTTATGAGCTATACTTTTAATGTCATTATAAAGCATTGCGTAGACTTCATCGAGTTGATTTTGATTGCCAGTTTTTAACTGTTGTATTAACACAGTGATTGATTTTTCTGTCATGTGTTGATTTCCAAGTCTAGATCAAGGTTTTATTTTAGCGCATATTTACATTCAAAACCGTAAGGTAAGTCAATAAACTTGATATAGATGTCATATTTTCCAATGAGTTTCCGTATATATCAATTAAGTACATACCATTGCGTGTGTTTCAAATAATTGAAAAGGATAAAAATATGAAAAAAATAATGATAATAATGATGGCAATATTTGGCATCACAACTACAGTAAAAGCCGTTGATGGAGTGTTTTCCATCAATGATGTATGTGACGGGTTGGGCTGTTTCAATGGTGACACTGGAGGTTTTCCTGTGACTATTACAGAGTCTGGTAGTTATCAGTTGACATCAAATCTGGTGTCCACTTCAACCACCATCAATGTAATTGAAATTAATGCTGATAATGTGACACTTGATTTGAATGGTTTTTCCATCAGTGGCCCCCGTACGTGTACTGGAGCAAATGCTACGTTGGCTTGTTCCAATTCAGGTATGACAGCTTATGGCATAGCAGCTAATAGCAGAACTAATGTGACCATTAAAAATGGTGTTGTTAAAGGATTTGATACTGCTGTGAGGTTATCAGGTGCGAATCAAAGAGGAAATAGGGTTATGGGAGTTCATGCCAGTGAAAATGAATTTGGTATAGTCTTGATTAACGGGATGGTTAAGGACTCAGTTGCAAATTTGAATTTAGATTCGGGTTATTCTAATGGCGTTTTCGGTGCATTATTCATTACTGACAGCTTTGCATGGGGCAACAGAACAAGAAGCGCTTTTGCTTTTACTTGTAGTAATGTGATGTTTGCCAACAATGGCTCTGATGCCAACTGTCAACGTTACACCAATGAAAGTTCATGTGGCAGTGGTCTTGATGCCTGTCCTTAATGGAGGATGTATGCGATATTTAAATAAAAAAAGAGCAATGATCATTGTTTTATTATTGCTGTCAAAAACAGTTTTCGCTCAAGTGATCAGCCCTTATTTGACTGAAGTCAATTACAGTATTGGTATCGATTATTTGAATGGTCAATCTGTCAACATATTACACAACCAAGTAATCATTGATACGATTATGGAAGCTAACAGTTCTGATACACCGACTGTCATTGGTCAGATGCGCAGAGCAAGAGTTGATGGCTATCACTTGGATAGACAGGGTTTACAGTATTTTTCTTTTGATCAGGATACTAGAGTCAATGGTTTTTCTGTGTTAAAAAGTGATATCATTCGTTGCAATGATGCCGTTTGTAGTTCATTTAACTATGTATTTAATGCATTGGCAGAATCTATGCAATCACTCAATATCAATGCTTTTACTTTTGACCCAGACAATGGCGATGTAATATTCTCACTCGAGAGTGCTGGGCGTATTGGCATCAGTGAGTTTTTGGCATCAGATTTGATCCGTTATGACGGTACGAATTATTCATTGGCCTATGATGCTACTACTGAAATCCTTACACAAGGCAGCAGTAATATCGATGGGATAATGTTACTCCAAAATAACCGTTATTTGGCTTCTTTTGCGAATGAAAGTGCTAGGCATGAAGTTTATGAGTTTGATCGAG
The DNA here is from genome assembly GCA_964352735.1 of uncultured Alcanivoracaceae bacterium. Taxonomy (GTDB): domain Bacteria; phylum Pseudomonadota; class Gammaproteobacteria; order Xanthomonadales; family Marinicellaceae; genus NORP309. The sequence continues at coordinate 25,098 of CAYGTC010000004.1, forward strand.
GTGCATCAACATGGTCGGTAGCATATACACCATTGAGTTTTGGCAGTAACTATAATTCTGTTAATCTGACGTCATTGATGGCTTTTGAAAATGATACGATCTTTAACAATGGATTTGGATCTCTGGACATACCATAAAAGATAAATGAGTTTAAGTACGGTTATTCAAAGCAATTAAATGACACCGTACTTTAAAATGACTTTAACAAGGGCATGAATAAACATGCCCTTTTTTGTTCTTGCCATAATCATGACTTGGACATTCTTATTGATGATAGTAGAATAACTGAAATTAACAAAAGTTGAGTGAGATGATAGGTCGTATAAAAGGAACTTTAATAAAAAAAGATCCGCCGATGTTACTGGTAGATGTTAATGGTGTGGGCTATGAAATTGAAGCGCCTGTTAGGGTCTTTTTTGAATTGCCTGAAATCAATACAGAAGTGACTATTATCACCCACATGCTGGTTCGGGAAGATGCACAAATATTGTATGGGTTTAATAATGATCAGCAAAGAACGTTGTTTCGACAATTACTGAAAGTCAATGGCATAGGTGCAAAATCTGCCTTGGCCGTTCTATCAACCATGTCTACCAATGAATTTGTCGCCATGGTGCAATCTCAAGATGTAGCAGCGATTGTTAAAGTACCTGGCATTGGAAAGAAAACCGCACAGCGTTTGATCATTGAAATGCGTGATAAATTAGGCGATGTTGCCAGCAATGATATTTCTTTGCCCACCTCTCAAGCGCAAGCAGCGATCCTGGATGATATACCAGCAACTGCTCAATCAGAAGCATTGATTGCATTACAATCTTTGGGTTTTAGACCTCAAGAGGTCAACATGCTTATTAAACAAGTTGCCACCGATGATATGACGGCAGAAGATATCATCCGTTTGTGCCTGCAACGTAAAGGTGGTCAATAATGTCGATAGATAATCACGACCAACGGCTCATGTCTGCAGCATTTGAAAATGATCAGGAAGGCTTAATAGAAGCAAGTATTCGCCCACAAAAACTGGCAGAGTACTTAGGTCAAGAGCCGGTTAAAGAACAAATGAGCTTATTCATTGAAGCAGCACGTCGTCGTCAAGAAGCATTGGATCATGTGTTGATTTTTGGACCTCCTGGTTTGGGTAAAACCACATTGGCCAATGTCATTGCCAATGAACTGGGCGTCTCTATGCGTCAAACTTCGGGGCCTGTGATTGAAAAGGCGGGTGATTTAGCGGCATTATTGACAAATTTGCAGCCACATGACGTGTTATTCATTGATGAGATTCATCGCATGTCTGCCAATGTTGAAGAAATTTTGTATCCTGCAATGGAGGATTTTCAGATTGATATCATGATCGGTGAAGGCCCTGCTGCACGTTCTATTAAACTGGATTTACCGCCTTTTACTTTAGTGGGTGCAACCACCAGAGCCGGCTTGTTAACATCTCCACTGCGTGATCGATTTGGCATTGTACAAAGACTGGAGTTTTATAATGTCGGTGAATTAACGGAAATTGTGTCACGATCGGCCAAGATTCTCGGCATACAAGCCGATAGAAAAGGCTGTATGGAAATTGCTCGGAGGGCCAGAGGTACACCTCGGATTGCCAATAGATTACTGCGTCGTGTTCGAGATTATGCTGAAATTAAAGGCGATGGCATCATCATCACTGAAATTGCAAATAAAGCGTTGACCATGTTGCAAGTGGATAAAAACGGTTTGGATGAAATGGACCGAAGGTTTTTAACGGCCTTGGTTGAGCAATTTGATGGAGGTCCGGTGGGAGTTAATTCACTGGCAGCTTCTTTGAGTGAGGAAAGGGGGACTATAGAAGATGTTGTAGAGCCTTATTTGATTCAGCAAGGCTACGTGATGCGAACATCCAGAGGGCGACAAGCAACCAAAAAAACATGGCAATGGCTTGGCTTAAAACCTCAAGCTCTAATAGACGATATGTTTGATTGAATGGTTTATCCTTTTCCAGATCAATTCTGTTTATATTATTTTTTCTCTTACTAAAGACAGGATTTATACGTACCCTGCAACCATGACTCTTTTCTTGAATCTGTGTTGCTCATAATGGTGCTCTTGTGGTTCTATTAACTTCACTTCCCTGAAGCCAACTTTTTTCATGATCCACATTAAAGCCTCAATGCTGGGCGCCAAACAAATTCCTGTGGTGCTCATTTCCGGTCCATGGGTTTCTTCGGTTTCATCGATGATGGCAAAAGAGCCCATCATCGGTTTGACAAAAGTATAATTACCCCAGTCCAATTGACCAGACATATTTGGCGCGACCTGAGTCTCTATTAAACAAACATCTTTACACAATGCTCGGGCTTTACGAATGGCACCAATCGGATTTTCAAGATGATAAATTAACCCCAACATCAGTACGATGTCAAAAGTCCCTGTACTTGCTTCATCAATTTCATGAACATCTTGTACTTTTGAGTAAAATTTATCAGCCAAGCCCATACCAAAAGCCATTAAATTTGCATCGTCAACATGTTCTTGCCTGGCCTCAAGACCTGTAACTTTAACCCCTTTTTGTGCTAAGTGACATGAAAAAAAACCTTCGTGACTGGCTAAATCAACGGCAGTTGTTTCTTGCCATTTCTCGTCAAAAAGAGGATTTAATATTGAATCCATCATTTCCAACCGGGTGGTATGAACAGCTTGTGCATCATCAGGTAAATAGCTTTCTGTTGTTTTACCGTTTGGCAGTTTGAATTGATAAAACCATTTTTTATCTAGAATTTTTTTTAATGTGTCACTCATGATCTTTGTCTTGTGATTGTTGATTGTCATCAGCCAGAAATGTACTGATGGTATTTTGAATGCCTTTGTGAAATAACATCCGAAAATGGTTGGTTTTAACACATTGGTGATGATCTATCCAGTCGGCTTGGGTTTCTATTAAAGCCACTGTTCCATCATGTGGCTTAGGCAATTTTGTGACAATACAGCCTATGGCAATGTTATTTGAAACACCAGCAATCATCAAAGATTCCCTTAATACTTGAGGGTTGACCACGCCATTTTCTAAAGCTTCAGATGCATGGTTCAATAGTCGAGATGACCATTTCATGTGGTTCATACTTTTGGCAGCTCTAGAACCGTTGATGGGAGAGCCCAGCATGACCAACTTACCTGGCTTGTTAATTTTGGGTAGACTGCGCATTGATAAAATACCACCCATAGAGTGGACAACCAGATGTACTGTTTTCTCAGGCCGTGAATTAACAAAGGCTTGCAGTTTGAGCATGTTGAAATCAAAAGGTCTTCGCGTTGTGGAATAGCCAAAGCGATAAACTTTATAGCCTTGATTGCTTAAGTGCTTGTCAATTGATGCAAAGCACCAGCGGCCCATCCATAAACCATGAACCAAAACGACCGCTTGTTGTGCTGCTAATGTCATGAAATTTATTCAGGCTTTTCGTTGTCTTTAACTTCAGGGTATATGGCTGTTACATGTACCTCTTTCAGATTTTTTTCGGCAATTTCAGATGGTGCGGATGTCAGGCTACAACTGGCTGATGAGGTTTTTGGAAAAGCAATCACTTCTCTGATGGATTCTACACCGCACATTAATGCTGTCATTCTGTCTAATCCAAGTGCAATACCACCGTGTGGTGGACAACCGTACTGTAAAGCTTCGAGTAAGAAGCCGAACTTGGCCTCTGCTTCTTCTTGACTGATGCCCAATAGTTCAAGCACAGCTGATTGAATGTTTTGTTTGTGAATACGAATAGATCCGCCGCCCAATTCAACGCCGTTCATCACAACGTCGTAGCCTTTTGAGATGGCTGATGCTGGATCTTTTCTTAATGTCTCTTCATCACAGGTAGGTGCAGTAAAGGGGTGATGCAGTGCATCCCAGCGTTTTTCATCGTCGTTGTATTCAAACATAGGGAAATCAACGACCCACAGTGGCTGCCAACCTTCTTTAACCATGCCGAGGTCTTTGCCAACTTTTAATCTCAATTCGCCCATGTATTGGCTAACGGTATTGTAATCGCCAGCGCCAAAGAACAGTAAATCACCATCTAAAGCACCAGTTTTATCGAGAATTTGTTGTAATGATTCATCATTAATGAATTTCACAATTGGAGACTGTAAACCTTCTCGGCCATTGTCTTTTTGGTTAACTTTAATCCATGCTAAACCACGTGCACCATATCTGGCAACAAATGGAGTGTAGTCATCGATTTGTTTGCGAGACATTTTTGCCCCTTGAGGGATTTTTAATACTGTAACGCGACCATTTGGATCATTTGCAGGAGCTGAAAACACTTTAAATTCAACATTTTTCAATGCATCAGCGACGTCAACCAATTCCATATCTATGCGTAAATCTGGTTTATCTGAACCGTATTTATCCATGGCATCTGCATAAGTCATGCGAGGAAATGGATTGACCAAGTCCACATCTAAAACTTTTTTGTATGTTTCTCTGATCATGCCTTCGGCCAAATTGAGGACGTCTTCTTGATCGACGAAGGCCATCTCAATATCTAATTGGGTAAATTCAGGCTGTCTGTCTGCTCTTAAATCTTCATCACGGAAGCAACGCGCAATTTGATAGTATCTGTCCATGCCTGACATCATCAACAATTGTTTGAATAATTGTGGAGATTGTGGCAATGCAAAAAATTTGGCCTGTTGAACACGTGAAGGGACTAAAAAGTCTCGAGCACCTTCAGGTGTTGCTTTGGTCAAAATAGGTGTTTCAATGTCCAAGAACTCTTTGTCATCTAAGTAACGACGTAAGCTTTGTGTCAATTGATTTCGCAGCCTCATGTTTTTTTGCATGGCAGGTCTACGCATGTCTAAATAACGGTATTTTAAGCGGGTATTTTCTCCAGCTTCTTCATCCATCATGAAAGGCAAAGGCTTGGATTTGTTTAATACTTCATAGGTGTCGACCACGACTTCGATTTTTCCTGAATTGTGGTTGGCATTTTCTTGGCCATCAGGTCGTAATCTGACTTGCCCTTTAACATGTAAGCAATATTCATACCTGGCATCTTCTGCAATTTTAAAAGCTTCAGCATTATCTGGTTCAACAACTACTTGTAATATACCGCTGTGGTCTCTTAAATCGATAAAAATAACACCACCGTGATCTCGTCTTTTGTCTACCCAACCGCAAACTTCAACATTTTGATCCAATTTTTGTTCTGTTACATTTCCACACAGATCGCTACGCATTTACTTTTCCTAATCAATAATTTTTTCGAACTTGTCATTTTACTGTTTCTTTAAAATTTTTATAGTTTTTTCAGTTCAATCACCTCAAATATGTAATGATCATCCAATTGAATTGGTGATTAGTGGTTTTTCTGCCGATTTGATGAAATATGTGGATTAAAGAACTGCTATAGATATTGTGACAAATGTCATGTGTAATTGATGACAATGTGCAGTGATATTATTTAATGGTTTAGTGAATAATGGATATACATTCACAACAATCATAGAATTATGCACAACACACATCAGGTTCAGATTGCACAAGTCAATCAGGTTAATAAATATTTTGGTGAAAAACAGGTATTAAACGATGTCAATATGTCTCTTTATGAGGGTGAAGTCTTAGCCATCTTAGGCCCAAATGGTGCAGGTAAGACAACGCTCATCAATTTAATGCTGGGTCGGCTGAGCTTGTCGGCTGGCACAATGGAAATTTTTGGTCGTCAACCTGGTGACATTCAAGTCAAGAGATTGTGTGGAACCATGTTACAAGTCAGTAGCTTACCAGATATGTCAACGGTGGCTGAACACATACAATTGTTTCAGAGTTACTATGCTGATCCAATGGCTTATGATGATGTGATTGCCCTCAGTGGTTTGGAAAAAGTTCAGGATCAGTACAGCAAAAATCTTTCAGGCGGTCAAAAACAGCGCTTGTTGTTCGCATTGGCAATTTGCGGCAACCCTCAACTATTATTTTTGGATGAACCCAGTGTTGGCATGGATATTAATGCAAGGAAATCTCTGTGGAAAACCATTATTGATTTAAAAAATAAAGGCAAAACCATTGTTTTAACCACGCACTATTTAGAAGAGGCTGATCAATTGGCAGATCGAATCGTGATGTTGAATCAAGGTCAGGTCATTTATCACGGCACACCAGATGATGTTAAATCCAGAATTAATCGACGCAAGATTTGTTTTGTCAGTACTGACACCATTGACCAATTTGTCGATTTGGCACCAGGAGATGTTATTGAGAGCAGTGGTAAATTTTTTTACATTCACAGCGATGATCCTGTGGCTACTTTGAAAAAGCTTTTTGACAAGACTGACAACATTACAGATTTATCGATCACCGCGGCAGCACTTGAAGACGCGTTCATATTATTAAATGAGACTTCTAAACCAAGAAAATCATCAGTAATTCAATTTTAAGGAGATAACACCATGCAAACACTTTCACAACATCAGGCTCGAATACCACATTTATGGAACATTTATTATCTTGAAGCAAAAACTGAAACTTTAAGGCTGTTAAGAACACCGGGTTTTATGATCCCTACTTTACTGTTTCCTGTGATGTTTTATACTTTTTTCGGCATCATTTTTACCATGAATGCTGCGACCATGCCAACCTACTTGATGGTGACCTATGGTGTGTTTGGTGTCATCGGACCTCCGCTTTTTTCGTTTGGAGTTGGCATAGCTGTTGAAAGGGGTCAGGGGTGGTTTGACTTGAAAGAAGTTTCTGCAATGCCTGCATCGGCGTATATATTTGCCAGAATTGTTTTAACGTTTATATTTTCAATGATGATTATCATATTGTTGTTTTCCATGGGGGCAATTTTTGGAGATGTGGTGTTGTTTCGATATCAATGGGTACTGATTGCTGTTATATTGTTATTGGGTTCATTGCCTTTTTGTGCCATAGGTATGGCTTTGGGTTTATTCTTGAAATCTAATAGTGCTCCTGCTGTGGTCAACTTGATTTATTTGCCCATGGGCTTTCTATCGGGGTTATGGTTGCCGATTAATTTATTTCCAGATATCATGCAAAGTATGGCGAATGTATTGCCGTCTTATCATTTGGCACAGATTGCGTTGAAAGTCACAGACCAAGATATAGGAGGTAACCTTTGGTGGCATATGAGTGTATTGTTGATATATTCTGTGCTGTTTATTTTTCTGGCCCTTCGTGCTTATAATATTAAGGATAAAAACTCATGAAAAAAACAATTTTAATTTTCTGCAGTCTTAGCATGTTCACTGTTTTCTTTTTATTGTTACCACAGCCTGAGGTCTCCGCTATTGAGGTGGTTGAACAATATAAAGATAGCGGTGAATTAAATACCAATTTCATCATTAAGAATGTACGAGTCTATGATGGACAGAAACGCTTTGATGATGTTGATGTGGTCGTTAAAGATCATAAAGTTGAGTACATCGGCATCGGTTTTGATAATTCAGCACAATGGCCTGAACTTGATGGCCGCAATAAAACGTTAATACCTGGTTTAGTGGATGCGCACACTCATGTTTATGGCGAAGCATTATCGGGGGCATTGAACTTTGGTGTGACCACCGAACTTGATATGTTCAGTATGCCAGCTAACATGCAAAATAATATCAAGATGAGGGCTCGTTTAGATAACTCTGAAAGCGCTGACATGTTCAGCTCAACCATCTTGGCTACAGCTCCAAAAGGTCATGGCACAGAATATGGTTTTACCATTCCTGTTTTAACTTCAGTTCATGAGGTTGAACAATTTGTCAATGATCGATTGTCTGATGGAGCAGATTATATTAAAGCTGTTTATGATTCCGAACTTTCAGAGAGGAAAACCTTTCCATCGATTGGTTTGGATATTTTAACTGAATTGGTTGAACAAGCACATAAAAATGATGTGATGTTGGTGGTTCACGTTGACAATTTGATCTCAGCAAAAGAAGTGATTGCTGCTGGAGCAGATGGCATTGTGCACAGTTTTATGGACCGTGTGGTTGATCAAGAGTTCGTAGAAATGATGAGGTCGAATAATGCTTTCATCATTCCTACTTTATCAGTATTGGCATCTGTGGCTGGTTTGTCTAACGTCAATGAGCTTTTGGAAGATCCTAATATCATATCCTATGTAAGCCGTGAACAAAGTCAGCAACTCAAAGCACGTTTTCCAAATTTTAATATACCAGCAACTGGATTCCAGAATGCATTGAACAGTATAAAAATTCTGTCTGATGCAGGCGTCAGTATCCTTGCTGGCACTGATGCACCCAATCCCGGGACCAGTCACGGAGTCAGTATGCATGGAGAGTTACTGTTTCTGGCACAGGCAGGTTTGAGCAACGAACAAATTATTCACAGTGCCACAGGAGCAGCGAGCGTATATTTTCCTATCGGGCAACGCGGCTTGCTTAAAAAGGGCGCAATGGCTTCAATGATTCTATTAGATGGTAATGTTTTTGAGAACATTAAATATACCACTCATATCGATCGCATATGGAAAAACGGCATCATTTATAACAGAAAAACACACAAGGCTTCTGAACACAGCAACATCAAAATTGCCCCAGCAATGATCTCGAATTTTAATGATTCAATCAAAGAAACAGCATTGCCAGGCGGTTCAATTTTTGCCACCAGCGATCAGTACGCATCTGGTCAATCCACAGTGTCATTGCAACAAGGGGCAAAACAAGGCGGGAATGATCGGTTTATAAGCATTAAGGGCGAAATTAAAAAAGGCGCTATGTTTCGCTGGGCCGGCATCAGTTATTTGCCTCAATCAAATCAACAAATTGGGGTGGATCTGAGTGGCGTAGACGCGTTGAGCTTTAGTGCCAAATCTACTAAGCCAACACAAGAAATAACCGTAATGCTGTTTCAAAAAGGTGCCTTTATACCCAGTAATTATAATCTTCAATTATCCGATCAATGGCAAACTTATCAGATCAAAATGTCCAACTTTACCAGTATTGATTTGAGTGACATTACCAATATTTCTATTGTTGTGACAGAGCCACTGGGTGCTTTTGAGTTCGTCGTTGATAACATGGAGTTTGAATAAATGATCACACCATTTGCTATAATTGAGTAATGATGGCGCTTTTTAAAAAAATTGATCGTTGGCTTTTGCCCCGAACAGAAGAGTTTCAGTATGGCCCCTATTTGTGGTTGGTTTATTTATTGATGTTTTTTATCAGCTTAATGGCCTATCACCCAATCAAATACAGTTATTGGTATGCGGCCATTGGAACAATGTTGTTTCTGGTGGTTTATTTCAACGCTTATTGGGCCAGTCGAAAACACATTCACTGGCATATTATTGTGATTCTGATTATAGGTAGCTTTCTTGCGGTATTGACCACTGGAGCGGCTGTGTTTTTTGTTTATGCAGCCGCTTTTTGTCATCAGTTGGGTAACCGTAAAAAGGCGTTCTTTGGATTGATATTTATTGTTCTATGGATTGTGACACTGACACTTTGGTGGGGGCATTCGATGTATTTTTATTTGCCTGCTATTTTCTTTACGTGCATGGTTGGGGGATTAAATATTTACCAACATGACTTATCATTAAAAAGAAAAGAGTTGGCACTGTCACAAAATGAAGTACGACATTTGGCGCGTATTTCTGAGCGGGAGAGAATTGCACGAGACTTACATGATGTGATTGGTCATACCTTTTCAGTGATTACGTTAAAGGCTGAGTTGTCCAAAAAGCTCATTGACAAAAACCCAAAAAAAGCACGTGAGGAAATAGCTGTTGTTGAAGATATTTCCAGAAAAGCTCTGAAGCAAGTCAGAGAAGTGGTTAGTGGCTATCGTACCAGTGATTTAAGTACTGAGCTGGCTCATGCAAAATATTTGTTGGAAAGTAATGACATTCATTTTGAATACACTTATGAGGTTGATGAATTATCAGATAAAATCAATAAAGAGTTGGCCATAATACTCAAAGAGTTAATCACTAATGTGCTGAAGCATGCACAAGCTGATCAAGTCAGTGCCAGTGTTATACACAACAAAGATAACAATGATGTTACATTGTGTGTTAAAGACAATGGCCAGGGTTTTGAGAGCCAGGATAAGGCTGGCTTTGGTTTGAAAGGCATTGATGAACGGGTCAATCAATTGTCAGGTCGATGTAAAATTTCATCTGAACATGGGGTAATGATGAGCATAACAGTACCATTGGGAGAGCAACATGATTAATTTAGTCATCGCTGAAGATCAAAGTATGTTGTTGAGTACATTGTCATCATTGCTTGATTTAGAAGATGATATTCAGGTCAGTTTTAAAGCGGCAGATGGTAAATATGCACTGGATTATCTGATGAGTGAAAAAGCAAATGAGGTTAATATGGTCATAACAGATATTGAAATGCCTCGAATGACTGGTATTGAATTGGCTCAAGCCATCCAAAGCAATAGGCCTGAAGTTAAAGTGATCATTGTGACCACGTTCTCTCGTTCAGGTTATTTGCGCAGAGCAATGGATGCCGGTGTGGTTGGATACTTGCTCAAAGATTCCCCTTCAGATGAGTTGTTAACAGCCATGCGAAAAGTTGCCAATGGAGGCAGGGTGATTGCGCCAGAGCTCATGCAAAATTTATGGATTGAGCAAGACCCTTTGACTGACAAAGAAAGACAATCCCTGCGCTTGGCAAAAGATGGTAAATCGACACAGCAAATCGCTCAATTATTGCATTTATCCGCAGGGACGGTAAGAAACTATTTGTCTTCTGCTTGTAGCAAATTAGATGCTAAAAACCGCATTGAAGCGGCCAGAATTGCTCATCAAAATGGTTGGTTATAGGGTTGAGTTTCGATTTTTTCGCATGTGAAACAACAGATGCTGCTTGTGCTATTTTATTTGTAACACGAGGTCATCAATGCCATTATCATCGAAGTCTATAGCATCATTGACATTAACGCCTATTTGGTCGCTTTTATAAACAAACTCCTCTGATCAAACTAACTCTATGAATTTGTTTGTGATTATTGTATGAATGAGGTATATTTCACACTATTATTGACCTGGCAAGCCTACAGGGATTTGTCAATCATATGGTTATTGAACTTTATTCGCTGATGTTGCTCAAATCCTTTAACTGCAAAAAATACAAAATATGTATCTAGACTACTTTGGTTTTGATGAACCACCATTTTCAATTACACCAGATCCTCACTTTGTTTTTTTAAGCAAAAAACATCAAGAGTCTTTGGCGCATTTGATTTATGGCATGACCCGTGGTGGTGGTGCAGGTTTTGTACAATTGACAGGAGAAGTGGGTACCGGTAAAACCACCATCAGCCGTTTATTGCTTGAACAATTGCCAGAAAAAACCAACGTCGCATTGATTTTAAATCCCAACATTTCACCCATAGAACTGTTGGAAAATATGTGTCGAGAATTTGATATTGACATCACAGATCTTAATGGCCAATTGAACCGAGTGATTGATCGTTTAAATGAGTATTTATTAACATCATGGTCAACAGGCGAGAATACTGCTGTGATCATTGATGAAGCACAAAATCTGCCACGCGATACCCTTGAACAACTGAGAATATTGACCAACCTGGAAACTGATAAACAAAAATTGTTGCAAATCATTTTGATTGGTCAACCTGAGTTGCGTTCTACCATGCGCAGAAATGATTTGCGTCAATTGGCACAAAGGGTCACCGCGCGTTATCACTTAATGCCATTGTCAAAAGATGAAACGTATGAATACTTACAACATCGCATCAATGTTGCTGGTGGAGATGGTTCAATCGTTAATCAATCGTCGGCTCAATTGATTCACCGATTAACAGATGGCGTTCCGCGGTTGATCAATACCCTGACTGATAGAGCGCTATTGGCTGCATATTCAGCAAACAGTCAAAAGGTTTCAAAACAACACATCAAGACAGCTGCTGTTGAAGTATTGCCTGAGAGTTATCAAATTTCATCATCTGCTGGTTTTGGTGTTAAACAGTTGTTAATGGTTATTGGAATGGTGGCAGTTGTACTGATTGTTTTTGATCATTTCTTTGCTCAGGAATCATGGAGCAACAAGTTACTGAATAAATTTTCTCAAGTACAAGCCATCACAACAACTGATGAACGTACCCTAAGTCATGCTTCAGTTGAAAAGTTGCATGTACAAGCGTTTCACCCAGCTTCAAGCCAAGATGCTTGGCACATGTACTTGGGTTTATGGGACACCACCAGCGATCGGGTTTGGAATAAGACTGAATGCCCAGACAGTGCTGAAATTGCCATGTCATGCCTAAGAAGGCAAGGCAACTTTAAGCAAATAGCCAAGCTCAATCATCCTGTGATGTTACAATTACAAGATGGTACATTAGTATTACTATCTGGGTTTGATAATGGTAAGATACGCCTTGCCAACCACAAACAGCAATACTCGTGGTTAGATAAAAGCTGGATTGATGACAGGTGGTTTGGTACTTATTTCATTTTATGGCCAATGCCTGCGAAACTATTGTTGGACAGCAATGCTGAGGATTTGCAGAAATGGTCACTAGAAATGGCCAATATCTTAGCCAGTGAATCAATCAGCAGGCAACAGTTAAACCAATGGATCATAAAATTTCAAACGGATCATGGATTATTGGCTGACGGGATTATAGGTCCAGAAACACAAATGGCACTGAGTTTGATGGCATACTCAGGCCCAATATTAACACAATAAGGCGCTGTCATAAGTTTATGATAATGCCATACAATAACAATTTTATATTATGTCAACAATTTTAGATTCTTTAAAAAAATCATCAGATCAGAGGGATGACGACAATGGTCGATCCATTGATAAATTTACTTTCTCTGACCAAAAAAAATCTTCAAAACGCCTATTGTGGTTGTTATTGCTGCTGATTGTATTGTTAGCGGCTTATTTTGGTTATGACCATTTATACCAACAAGATGATCAGATGGTTGATCAAGATCAAACAAGTCAATCTGAGCAGGTGAAAAATACCAACGTTAAAAGTAATGCAGATGCAAAGCCCGCAGATCTGGCATTGGTTGACCCCAAAAAACAACAGGTCGATGACAAGCGCGCAGCGCCAAAAAAACCAAAACCCAACACCGAACAAGTCAAAAAAGAAATGCTGAGCCTCAAACGTCAAAAAAACAATGACATGAAAACGGAGCAGACAGCACAACTGAAAAAACAGAAAACCGATGAGATTGCAACTTTAACCATGCCAGAGATGACTGAAAAGTCAACAGATATCAAAACTAAACCAGCATTGAAAGAAATTCAAAACAATGGCAGACAGGGTCGTGTTGGTGCAAAAAGAGACACGCCAAGAGCACAACAAAAGAGAGCTGCTGAACAACAAAAATATTTATTCCTTTATCAATTACCATTTGCCATACGCAAAGACATTCCTAAATTAAAACTCAACATTCATGTTTTCGACGAAGACCCAGAAAAACGCATTGCCATACTTAATGGTGTTAGATTTGCCATCGATGATACCATTGAAGAGGGCATATTTTTGAAAGATATTGTTGAAGAAGGTGCTGTGCTTGAGGCCGCTGGTCAAGAGTTTTTAATTCCAAAATAAGGTGAAGCTTATCGAGAATGTTTGCAGGATTGGATCAAATGTCAGTAATTTTTCAATGTCAATAGCAATCATGTGTTACCCTTAGTTATGGTAAGAATACAAGAATACAAACAATAAGAAATTATGACACAAGATAATAATCGCAATAACAATCCAGAAAATACCACAAAAGTTCCTGTCAAGGATCAATTTATCATTGATAATAAACAATTAAGCCTGACACAGGCGCTGATACCAGTGATTGCCTTAATGTTGATGCTGGCCTATAACATCTTTTTTGCAGGCGGAGAATTGCTCGGTGGCTACTCAAATCAATACATTTTATTGATTGCAGCTTTTATCGCAGTTGTGGTTGGTTTAATGAACAGTGTGACTGTGGGTATAATGTTTACAGAAGTCATTGACAACCTCAAAAAAGTCGCTGTACCCATATTTATTTTGATGTTGGTTGGCGCTTTGTCAGGTACGTGGCTTATCAGTGGCATCATTCCTGCCATGGTTTATTATGGGTTACAGGTTTTAAGTCCTGAGATATTTTTGCCAGCATCTGTGGTCATTGCCATCATCATTTCTATTGCAACTGGCAGTTCTTGGACGACAGTTGCAACGGTTGGTATTGCCCTGATAGGGATTGGCACAGCCTTGGGTATTTCAACAGGCATGGTGGCTGGCGCGGTGATTTCTGGCGCTTATTTCGGTGACAAGATGTCACCATTGAGTGACACCACCAATTTGGCACCAGCCATGGCGGGCACCGATTTGTTTACCCATATTCGTTACATGTTGTTGACCACAACGCCGACCATCGTTATTACACTAATTGCGTTCACCATCATGAGTTTTAGTGTGGACACCGCTGGTCAAACTGATGTTAACAATTTGTTAACTACCATCAATCAGACTTTCAATATTACACCGTTATTGTTCATCGTACCAGCTTTAGTGGTGGTGTTGATATTGTTGAAAATCAAGCCGTTAGTGGCTTTATCATCTGGTGTATTATTGGCAGCGGTATTTGCGTTTATATTTCAAAATGAGGTGATCAGTAGTTTGTCTGATTCCAGTATGATGACAGTTGTGAAAGCCATATTTGTTGATACATCCATCAAGACTTCAGACGACATGCTTAATGAACTGTTTGCCTCAGGTGGTATGTGGGGCATGTTATGGACCATTATATTGATCATATGTGCGATGGTTTTTGGTGGTGTTATGGATGGCATTGGGGCACTGCGTCGCATTACAGATGAATTGTTAAAATTGGCCAAGTCTGTATTTGGTTTGTTTTCCAGCACAGTGTTGAGTTGTTTTGGTTTGAATCTGATTGCATCAGATCAATATTTGGCCATCGTTATTCCGGGTAAAATGTATGAAAACGCCTACAAGGACAGAGGTTTGGCGCCAGAAAATTTAAGCCGAACACTTGAAGATTCTGGTACTGTTACATCAGCATTGGTGCCGTGGAACACATGTGGTGCTTATCATTCTGGTGTGTTGGGTGTATCTGTGGGTGAGTATTTTATGTACGCCATTTTCAATTGGTTGAGTCCCTTTATGACGCTGTTATTTGCTGCGCTCAATATAAAAATCAGGCGTTTGGATAAGTAATTTGGGGCTACAAATGGTGCTGTCTTTCATGTATAATTATATGAAAGGGAGAAACCAATGCATACTAAACCACTAAATACCACGTCAATTCAATTAAAGTGCCTGCTTTTGATCATCAGTTCAATTGGACTGTCCTCTTGTGCAAGCGTCAATTCACAACCAAAAATACAAAAAAAAATAGTGGTTGAACCGGGCATCACCGCCATCGAAACCACACAAGGCAACGATACCATCTATGTTCATAATGCCGACAGTGCTGATATCATTTGTGCATCACGCGGCAATGATTTTGCCTTTACTCAAGCCGGCGGTGATTCGTTATCAGTGTCAAAAGGAAACAAATCAGCGGGCATAGGCGATGATTCTTCTGCTGGCGTGGCTGAACTGGGCGGCATCAATGCAGGGGTTTTGTTATCACGTGAAGTCATGTACCGCACCTGTGAATTCATGGGTAATCTTAAGTCGATCAATGCCCTAACACCAGCAGTGGCCAAAGAATTGTTCGATAACGCCATACAAGCCGTATTGAAAATCTCCACCGATTACCAAAACAGCACAGAAACCGGCCAAGCGACCAATTCCGTAAATTCATCGGCACCAACTGAGCATTAAACCACTACATTTTTTGATGTTTTGTGGGTTTTATGAGCATGGCTTGCTTTATGCTTTTTTTTCATAAAACTCAATATGAGTTGTGTCAGTTGTTTACCGTAAAATCAAGGATATAAAATGCTCACTAAAGAAGAAATTGAAAAACGTTTAGAAAAAGTGGATCCACAATTGTGTGTGGCCTTTGCCAGTCGCTGTGCTTTGCGCGCTTTGCCGATGTTAGCAACTAGTGAAGACAAAGAACTTTTTTGGTATTGGCAAAAAAATGAGCGTTCCAAACATCTGTTATCAGTTTTTAGGGCTGTGCAAGTTTCCACAGCATTTTCTGTGTTTGGCAGAACAATAGATTATGTCGTTATTGATGCCTTCGCCGCCGCCGCTGAGGCCTTTGAATCCCCCGAGGTCTCCTCGGCTTACGCAGCCTTAGCAGCTTCCTCTGCCCTCTACGCCGTCGCCTTGCCCTCCTTCTCTTCGGCAGCCTCCTCCGCTGAATACACCTTCTTAGCTTTCGACAATATTCCTTTGGAGAGAGTAATTTTGAACGAATTGGATATGATAACACAATTTAAAAATATCAATGTAATTGATTATTTTTATGCTTCATTGTGGCCTGACGAAGTCCCTTCCTCATGGCTCGGTTTTTATAACAGATTTAACGGTGCTTTATTAGAATTAGATGAAGGATTTGATATTTGGAGGCAATGGTATAAAGATCGATTGAATGGAACACCATTAGATCTGGAACAAGAACAAGTGTGGTTGAATATTCCGGCAGAAATTCTTGAAGAAGGTGCAAAAGCCAGTAATAATTATTTGTCAAGATTTACACCTTCAATTGGAAAATGCCTGAGTTTAAAGCCATTAAATTTGGTCAGGGCTATTTTTATTGGCAATGGTGCGGCAGGTAAAACTTCACTGATCAGGCGTTTACATGGCGAGCCTGTCATTGAAGATAAAGAAGAAATGACACCTGGCATTGAAATCAGGGAATGGTCAGTTCCAAATAGTGAAATTAAGGCCCGTTTTTGGGATTTTGGTGGTCAGGTTATGTCGCATGCCACTCATCAATTTTTTCTGCGGGAACGTTGTTTGTATATTTTGGTGGTAGATGCTGGTTCCGAAAGGGAAATTCGTGAGGATAAAAGTTCTGATGAGCAGGCAGAATACTGGTTGGAGCATATTAAGGCTTTCAGTGAAAACGCCCCAGTTATGCTGGTTGGTAATAAGGATGATAAGGCCACCGTTAAATTGAGTGTCAACCGCCTCAAAGAAAAGTATCCAAATATCGTATTAAAAGACGATAAAGACATTTATCCGATTTCTTGTACAAAAGACAATGGCCTGTATCGTTGCCATTTAACATCCTTTGTCAGTGATTTATCCAAACATCTTAAAGCGGTTGGCACTCACCAGATACAACTCATTAATAATGAATTTGAAATGCTGCATGACATCAGGAAATGGTCTAGAAAAAATAATTTTTTAAGTCAAGAGCAATTCAATAAACTATGTGATCAGCATAAGATTGGTGAAGAAGGTTTGGAAAAGCAAGCCTTTTTGGGTGTGATGGACAGTTTGGGCGAAATTGTGCATTTTAAAGGTTTGAAATGGCATGAAGCCTATGTGTTAAATCCACGTTGGTTGACATATGGCGTGTATACGCTACTGTATTCCAAGCAGGTTAAACGCCAACAAGGTGTGTTGAGTGATCGGGATGTGGTGAATATTTTGTCTGCGGATGCTATCAATGATGAGGTGGGTCATCAATTGCATTATCCACCAGACAAATGTGTTTATATTATTGATGCCATGGAGCGTTTTAAGTTGTGTTATCGTTTATCTGGTAAACTCGATCAATGGGTTTTTCCTGACAGATTACCCAAAGCTCAGCCTGATTTAATAGCGTATTTTGATAAGCAAAAATCAGGCACGTTGACTTTTGAGTTTGATTTCAGTGGTTTGTTACCACGCAATATCATGCCCAATCTGATTGTTGCCAAGCACGATGAAATTTTAAGAGATATGGATAAAAATCAATTGGTATGGCAACGCGGTGTTGTGTTTTTTAATGAAAAGTATCAATCACACGCCCGTTTACAAGTGGATTATGGCAATAAAAAGTTGTATCTGTGGATCCAAGGACAAGAGCCACGAGAGTATTTGGTCATATTGAAAGATGAAATTTATAAGGTTTTAAAAAAAATTAAGGGTTTAACCTACAAAGAATATGTTTATTTGCCCAAACATGCCTGTCTAGAACCTGAATCATTGAGGTTTGACCATCAAGATGAAAAGGCCACTTACGATCGCTTGATGAAAAAAGCCAGACGTGGTGATAAAATAGTCACATCAGATGCAGGCATTGAGTATGATTTAAAACAAGTTCTGGGTTTTATTATGACTGAAGAACAACAAAAGATAGCAACCAACAAAACAGTTAATAACTTTAATGGTCCTACAACAATAACCGACAGTATGCTTGGCGGTGAACAAAATAATGAAGCGCCTGTTCAGAAAAGTAATGTGGTAAACAATAACCAACCGAATCATGGCAAATCAACAGAAAATAAATGGTACAAACAATGGTGGTTTGTGAGTTTGATGGTCGGTATTGTCTGTGGAGCATTGATGGGTTATGCTTTTCAATCTGCTGAGATTGGTGTGGGTGTTGGTATGGTGGTGGCTGTATGTGTTGCTTATTTTAATCCTCTTAATCGGCTTTATAGGCTGGGTTCGGCTGTAATGTTTATGACGATTTTTCACGCCATTCCCTTGTTGAACCTGACAGTTGAATTCAAAGAAGAAACCTTAAATGGTCAGTTTGGCTTTTTGTTGAATTGGGGTAAAAGCACCAATATTTGGCTGACAGTAATATTCGTGGGACTGGCCATGTTTTTGTTTTGGCTGGGATACAAAGAACGAAAAGACTCACATGCCAATCATTAAGGGTGCTCAAGCGCTGTAAATTATTCAATGATCGAAGTTTTTGTCTCGGTTTTTAGGTCTTCGGGAACCACTACTTGCTTGTTTTGTTGAAAGATGCCTTCAGCCACGGTTTGGTGGGTAATTGGGGTGGAAAGTGATAAATTGAACTCGTCTTGTAGGTCGAAAGCCACTCGGTTGATGACAAAGCGCACGGATTTGAGTCGATAAACGTTGTCCAGTGAATAGTGTAGGCGCCAAAGGATGGCATGGTCACCGGCTTCTATCAATGAGATTTTTGGTTTTTTGTTGACGTCTATTGCGCTGTCTTTTTCGCACGCTTGTTCCCAGACTTGTTCAAAGAATTTTTCAACCTGTACCGAAGGCGTGCTGTAACCAATTTTGTATTCGATGTAATCATTCCAGTTGGTGCTGCCTGAACGGTTCAAAATTTCTATTTTGGTGTTGCGCAATTTGGCATTAGGTACAATGATTTTATGTTTGTGGACCAGGTCTCTGAATGTGGTTTGGGTCAGTGAAATTTTGAGCATAACGGCCAAAATATCGTAATCAGGAATGCGACAAATAACACCGGGCTCCAAGTCATGATTATACAATAAGATCAAACCGTGTGCGCTGTCAACTGCCCAAGCTTCTTTGGTGGCAAACAGAATCACCAGTAAACCGCCCAATACGCCAGTGGCTTGTAACCAATTGGTCACATCCCAAATATTGACCAACAATAATATGGCAGCTGTAACGGTGATGGCAAGAATGATGAGGTGCATCATTTGCGATTTATAAGTGCGTGAGTGAACGACTTCACCATCTATGGTTTTGTCTTTGCCATAATGTTGCAAGGCCCATGCATGTGAAAACTGTATGAACAAGTAAGAAATTAACAATACCAAACCTGTTTGCGACAATTGCAATAGCCATTTGTTGCTGTTTTGGTAGCCATTGATCAGTCCATCCACCACATAAATCATCAGTAACAATAAGTTTAGGTAGCGCAACCAACGTATGCGCCTTTTATTGGCTTGCTCATCATCTGTAGGGATTACCACATATTTAAAAATCACACCAGCAAGGAAGAAAAACAACACATTCAAAATGATGGCGACCTGGCCAAATGTTGATAGGTGTTGAAAATATTTGATTAATTCATTGGTCATGTATTGATGGTAATAAATAGTTGTTCATTCACGGTTTTAACCGTTATTCTATCATCATTGGTGATGATTTGCATAAATTGAGATTGCGCTGAACTGTCGTTGGTATTTTTCCAGAAAGTTAAGCCAAATTTTTCGTTAACTTGATTGTTACTCACATAACCTGAGTAAACCAAAGCATCCGAAGGAGGCATGATTAAAGGCTTTTGCCACAAATGCAAAGTCAGTAAAGAGTCACCGGTCTTGTTTGCCAATATCAGGCTTTCTGTTTTGCCTTCATGAGTAGTAGGAATGACGGTAATGGATTCGCTGTTTTGATCGTGGTTGAGTGCTTGCCATATGTTCATCCATGGTTTGGGGCTTCGGGATGAAAATCCATAACTGCTCATTATTTTATTGAGTTGCTCAATGTTGCCGTGAAAGTTAATGGTGAATTTTTGTTTGGATCGATTCAACCAGTCTTGTCTTTCTACAACTGGGGTTTTTAACCAGGCTTGTGAAGTGGTTGAGGCCAGATCCATTTGCCTTTCCTTGAGAACATCTTGAGAAAGAAAAATCAGTGCGACTATGACCATAACTGTTTGGGCGCTAAAAAATATACTGGACACAGGCCAGCCCAACAATTGTTGCCTTTGCCTCATTCTGAAAGCAATGGCTACCACTGCGGCAAGAAAAGCGCCAGAAAGTACAGAGATCACCACTTCTGCCAATCGCATTTGCGCAAAAAATAACTGGGTAAATGAGACGACAGCAATCAATACGGTCGCCAGTGTATAAGGCCATGTGCGGATTCTATGAGGCAAGGTTCCGGTAATGAATGCTGACCAATAAGCAGTAACAGCTACAAACCATGCCAAATGATGAAACCCATACCAAGGACGAGGTTGAGTTGCAGAAAAATAATCGATAGACAATGACAAGGCATAACTGCTGGCAACGATGAATATCCAATGCAAAGCGGCTACTTTTCTTTTTCTTTTTAATAACCACAACAATACGGCAATTGTTGAAATAAGGATGGACAAATCATGGTTGAGGGCCAAAATGAACAGCATGACTGGTTCTGTCCAATCGGTATGAAAGGCCTGCATGAATTGATGAACGTACATCGACCAATGTGTGATGGTATCGCTGTTAAGTATGACTATCAGTGATACGATGCTCAAGGCAATGGTGAAACTTGCAATGAAAGCCAAAGAACCTTTTTCAGGTTGACGTGGATCAACTAAACCAGAGGTGATTTTACCCAGAGTGGGGTGTTTTTGTGACCAAACCAGAACCTTGCTCAATAACCGATGTGCGCGTGGAAATAATAAAGCATAAACTTGTTGAATAACCCAGTAAATCAAAGCAATGGTCAGCACCAATATCACCAACAACAAGGCTAATTTACCCGCTACTTTGGCCATCGAACCCATGGCGCTACCGAATAACATGCCTGGTAACAAATAGAATGGGGCCCATAGAATGGCTGCTACTGTACTGATGATGAGGTATTTTTTGATTGGCATGGCCATAATCCCTGCTATGGCGGGAATGATTGGTCTCACCAGACCAACAAATCGCCCAATAAATACGCTTAAAGTCCCCCATTTGCTAAAAAAGGATTGACCTTGATCAATCAAGGTGGGGAATTTATACATGGGCCACATTTTTAACAGTTTTTCTTTGTAATGGTGCCCTATCCAAAAGCTGATGCCATCACCTATAAAAGCACCAAGTGATGCTGCTATCCATGCCAACTTGAAATCAACCACGCCCAAACCAATTAAAGTGCCCAGCCCAACCAAAAGTGCAGCGCCAGGTAACAAAATGCCAACCAAGAGCAGCGACTCACCCAGCGCCACAATAAAGATCATCCACCCTGTGGTTTGTGGATGCATCTCTATCCATTCAAGAACGGTTTGAAGCCAAGATGAGTCCATTGTGGATTAATTCAGGTTCGAAAATGCCAGCGCAGCTGCTTTGAGGGTTTTATTGAGTGTTATTTCATCGTGTTTTGATGAAATAAAGCCTGCTTCATAAGCTGAAGGTGCCAGATAGACCCCTTGTTCCAACATGCTGTGGAAAAACTGTTTGAAATGTTGTTCATTACAAGCTGACAAGTCATCAAAGTTATTGATTTGCTTGGCCTCTGTAAAAAACACACCAAACATACCACCAACATGAACAGTATGAAACGGAATATTATTGCTCTTGGCAATTTCGCTCAAACCTTTGACCAATTGCGAGGTTTTGTGACTAAGATCAGTATAAAAGCCATCTTGTGAAACAATGTCTAACATCATTGAGCCAGCGGTCATGGCGACAGGGTTGCCTGACAAAGTGCCTGCTTGGTAAACTGGGCCCAATGGTGCGATGTAGGACATAATGTCTTGCCTTCCTCCAAAGGCTCCAACAGGTAAGCCACCGCCAATGACTTTGCCAAAAGTGGATAAATCAGGTGTGATATCATATATGGATTGGGCTCCGCCCAGTGCTACTCTGAAACCAGTCATGACTTCATCAAAAATCAAAACAGAACCATATTGATCACACAAATCTCTCATGCCCTTTAAGTAACCATCCTGCGGTAATACCATGTTCATATTACCGGCAATCGGTTCAACAATGATGGCAGCTATATCATCACCATGTTGTTTCATCACATCTGACAATGCTTGTAGGTCATTAAAAGGGACGGTGAGCGTCAAATCTGCTACCGATGCAGGTACGCCTGGTGATCCTGGAATACCGAGGGTTAAAACGCCACTGCCAGCCTTGACTAAAAATGAGTCAGCATGACCGTGATAACAACCTTCGAATTTGATGATTTTATCGCGTTTGGTGTATCCTCTGGCCAAACGTATGGCGCTCATTGTGGCTTCAGTACCTGAGTTGACCATCCGTACCATATCCATAGAAGGTATCAGTTGACACATTTTTTCTGCAACAGTGATTTCCTGTTCAACTGGGGTTCCAAAACTCATGCCGTTATCTACCGCTTTGTGAACGGCTTTGAGTACTTTTTTATTGGCATGACCTGCAATCATCGGACCCCATGATCCAATATAATCGACATATTCTTTATCATCAGCGTCATAAATGTATGGGCCCTGGGCTTTTTTAATGAATAAGGGTTCGCCACCAACACCTTTAAAGGCCCTTACAGGTGAGTTAACACCACCTGGAATAAATTTTTGCGCTTTGTTGAATAAGTCGTGATTGTTCATGGTTTTTTATAATTTTTAATTAAAGGTATTATAAGTCTAACCATTAACGAATTGAAACCTTATGTATTTTATTGCGCAATAATCCTGCCGATCTTGAAATTTATGATCAGGATAGAGGTATTCACCATTATTAACCCAATAGATGTGATTAATAAATATCAATTGACTGGAATGAAAATTTATATACTATAGCGATGTGCAGATATACTAATTGATTCATGTGATCATGATACGTCATAAAGATTATAAGAACAGAGTTTTGAGAAAATAATGAAATATACGCCATCAAATACACAGCATCATTCAACCCGAATACTTATTGATTGTCAAGATCAGAAAGGCCTGGTTTACCAGATCTCAAAAGTGTTTTATGACAATGATTTAAACATTGAATCAAACCAAGAATATGTTGATGAAAGTTGTGGTCGATTTTTTATGCGGTCAGTTGTCAGTGGGCAATTCGATATCGGCCATCTGGAAAATGAATTATCAGCAAACATACCTGAAAAGGCTCATTTACAAGTCATTGCTAACAGTCAAAGAAAAATCATTGTGATGGTGACTAAAGAATCACATGCTTTAGGGGATATTTTGATCAGGCATTCAGCTGGTGAATTAGACGCAGAAATTGAGGCAGTGATCAGCAATCATAAAAGTTTAGAAAAGTTGGTGCAACGGTTTGGTATACCGTTTTATCATGTGGGCGCAGAAAATATCAGTCGAGAAGATCACGAAAAAAAAGTAAAAGAAGTGATTGATCAATATGATTACGATTATATTGTATTGGCCAAATACATGCGCATTTTGACTCCGGATTTTGTTGAATCTTATGAGCAAAAAATCATTAACATTCATCATTCTTTTCTACCTGCATTCATTGGTGCCAATCCATACAAACAAGCTTTTGAAAGAGGGGTTAAGATTATTGGGGCGACAGCACATTTTGTGACCAATGAGTTGGATGAAGGCCCAATCATCACTCAAAACACCGTTACAGTTGACCACCGTTATGACTGGCGAGCCATGCAAAGTGCAGGTCGCGATGTTGAAAAATCAGTGCTGTCCAGGGCCCTAGGGTTGGTTTTGAATGACAGGGTATTCATCCACGGCAATAAAACCATTGTTTTCTAAGCGCAGTGGTACCGGCTTTATTCACTTTAAATTTTGTTCTTCAAATGTGAGGCCAGTTGATCTGTAAATTGCATCACTGTATCTGAGGCTTGATCGGTTGCATTCAGAGCTGTGTATTTGAGATTGGCACCGAAACCATCACCAATACTGTCTCCCGTTTTGATGTCATAAGTATCAATGTCTAATTGTGCATTGATCAATTCAGTATATCGTCCAGCATAATTGAGATCTTGTGAGCCCACATAATTTACGTTGGCAATGACCATAGCCTGACCGCCATTTTTTTCTATCAACATTTTTAAAGCTGCCAAATCCAAATCTTCATTCAACAATTGTCGCATGCCGGGGATGAATTGCTCATTCATGACTTTGATGCCATGTTGTTTCAATTCACCTTCAAGGATTTTCTCTACTGGATTGGCAATGGCAGGGTCGCCAAAGGCAACGACAACAACACCTTTGTTCAACAAAACAGCTTTTTTTACCTCTTTTTTACTGATGTTTTGAGTGACGTTGCTTGCCATTTTCGTGCTGGTTTCGGCAGCAACTGCCTGTGCTTTATTGGCTATGCTGGATGTGTGTTGTTCTAGGTTTTGATGCGCTACAGTGTTCAATGAAGAAAGTTGCGTTGTGGCTTTTTCTTTAAGGTTATTTGCAGCAGCCATGGCATCTTCGGCGACTGTGGAACCCGCAGCCATGCCTTTTAGGTTTTCTTTTTCTGTTAACGTTGTTAAATGTGTCTGAGAATCTGCAGTTTGAACATCTGATATCAGCATCGCAACTTTTGAAGTGGCTTTAGAATCGTCACCCCCATTAATTTTGGAAACAATTTTAGGTGTATCTGAATATTTGTTGATACCACTGTGTTCATCTGCATTGGCGTTAGCAGCTACTACAGTTTTGGTTGTACTAGCAGCATCTGCGTTCGCAATACTTGAGTTTTGCCCCGTAACATTGTCTAGAGTGTTCGGATTGTGTCCAGAATCTGCCTGATTATTTTTTGTCAGGCCAGCCTGAATTGTTTTGCCATCTCCCAATGCCACGATACTGTGGTTTTTTTCAGTTGTGTTGTCATTTTTTGGTATATAGCCTTGATAATAACCAAAAGCAACAGAACCCGCAATGGCAAAAACAGCAGCGGCAGCCAGCCATTTTTTATGGCTTTTGGTTTGTGTTTGTTTTTGTGTTGTCAAATTGTTGGCAGTGACTGCAGCAGCGCTGGGCAAAGTAATTTGATCAGAAATGTTACTCTTAACTACAGTAGTAGTGGATAAGGTCTCAGCGGCATCTTTAATCGCGATTATGGGTTGATTGTCAACCACATTGCCTAAATCCCTGATGATTTCTTGACAGTTTTGGTATCGATCATCAGGAGACTTGGCAATCATTTTCTTTAATATGAAAGCCGTCTTTTTATCAACTTTTTTGTTGAGTTGTCGAATATCAGGGATGTCTGATTGAACCACTTCTAACATTAGACCCAAAGGGCTGTCATTCTCAAATGGAACTTTGCCAGCCAGCATTTCATAAAATACAATGCCCAAAGCAAAAATATCCGAGCGTTGATCAACTTCTTTGCCAATGCAAACTTCAGGTGATAAATAGCCTGGAGTCCCTACAAATTCGCCAGTATTGGTGAGTTTGTCACCGTATTCACGGGTGAGTGCAATGCCAAAATCGACCACTTTCAAAGTGCCATTGGTTGTGAGCATCATATTGGCCGGTTTGATGTCTCTGTGGACTAATTTAATGGTGTGTGCGGCGGCCAAACCTTGACAAGCTTGTTTGAGAATGTTTTTTGCGTGTTTGACGGATAAAGAGCGACCACCCTTAAGCAAATCATCCAAAGATTGCCCTTCGATGTATTCCATGGCAAAAAATGGCTGTTCTTGTTCTTTACCGATGTAATAAATCTGAATAACATTTGGATCATTCAATGCGGCAGTGGCTTTTGCTTCACGTGTGAAACGTTCAACCAAATCTTCGTCGTTGAGTAAATGTTCTCCCAACGCTTTAATGGCAACTTTCCTATTTAAAGAAGGTTCCCAACCTTTATATACAACGCCCATACCACCGCGGCCTAATTCGGCGGTAGTTTCATAGTGCCCAAATTTTTTCATATTATTCCCCTCAGCAGATTTGATATCCAGCTGAATACTGAAAGATCACACAATGTGATCACTCACTATCTCCAACTCTGAAGATAAACCATAACAGCATGATTTTGAATGTTAGCTTAACAAAGTTGTTTTGGAAATGTGAAACAGATCACATATTACTGCATGATTATTATATTTTAGGCCACATAAACGAATTAATCAATTGACTGACAGGGATGGCGGATGAAATTATTATTATTTGATGCATCAAATCATCAATTGATTGAAATTTTACAAATCAGGTGTTGCACAATTAAGCTGGTTGAATGGCGTTTTTTTCAATAAAACGTTTAATTAATTCATCTTTAATGAGTATTTAGTGGTTGATCTTTTATAATAACACCTTGAGGTCAAAGCTAATGACCTTATATTATGTCCATGATTGTTAGGAATTACACCATTGTTAGATAAAACTCGTCAAAATATTTCCACATTGCCAGATGTTGCCGCCGATATAAAAGCCAAAGTTGCAGGGACTTTACAATGGGTAGGCATGTCTGAAATAGAGATGCCGATCTGTTTGAATGCAGATGTCGACATGCCACCAACCATCGCAAGAGTCAGAGCAGAAGTCAGTCTTGATGATCACAGCACACGTGGTATTCATATGTCTCGATTGTATTTGGCATGTGATGAGGTCTTTAGCCATGAATCGATTGATTTTGGCAGTTTATCTCGTTTAACTCAATCATTTCTAGACAGTCATAAAGGATTGAGTCGCAATGCACTGATAGAGGTTGATTTTGATGCGTTGATCAGACGCAAGGCTTTAGTCAGCGATAACTCTGGTTGGCGCAGCTATCCCGTCACATTGTTAATGGTCAGAGAAGGCGATGAAATTACGCATATGGAGTTGGATTTTAGTGTCACATATTCCAGTACATGCCCATGCTCGGCTGCTTTGGCAAGAAGTTTAATTCAACAGAATTTTGAATCAACATTCTCAAAAGATAATTTGGATTTTGATAAGATCATGGCTTGGATTGGCAGTGAAGAGGGCATCAATGCTACACCGCATGCTCAACGATCTACCGCCCATATCAGAACCATGTTGAGTACTGATTGTTTAAATGTGCCTTTGGTAAAGTACATCGATGTGGTAGAACAAACCTTGAAAACGGTGGTTCAATCTGCAGTCAAACGCATTGATGAACAAGAGTTTGCCAGATTAAATGGACAAAATCTGCTTTTTTGTGAAGATGCTGCCAGAAGAATCAAACAGGCATTGTCTGAGCAACAAGATTTAGAAGGTTTCTGGTTAAGGGTTCACCACCATGAGAGCCTGCACCCACATGATGCAACAGCGGAAGCCAGTAGTGACTGATGTAACAGTACACTATGTTGGGCTTGAGTCTGTTATAGAAGTCAGGCACAAGATTTTGCGATCTGGTCAACCACGAGAGCGTTGTTATTACCCAGAGGATTCATATAAACATACTGCTCATGTTGTGGTTAAATTGAAAGATGAAATCATAGGCTGTGCTTCTGTGTATAAAGAATCACACCCAGATTTTGTTCTGAGACAATCTTGGAGAATCAGGGGTATGGCTGTTTTGAATATATTTCAGGGCAGAGGTTTTGGCATGCAGTTGTTACAGGCTTGTGTCAATCATGCGATTAAATACAAGGCCGATGTCATTTGGTGTAATGCCAGAGTGAATGCCGTTGAGTTTTATAAAAGAGGAGGATTTAAGGTTATTGGTGACGAATTTGAAATCGCTGACATAGGGCCTCATTATTTATTGGCAAAAAACCTGGGTATATACCACTCTCCATTTAAGTTTTTACAAATAGCACGTAAGATTTTAGGACGCAAACCTGCCATAGTTGCTCCACAATCGAGACAAAAATCTTGATTTGTGATGATTCGTCCTTATCTTGTCCGATCTGAAACAACATTTAGTGAATATGAGCGAAAATTTCAAACAATATATCTGTGTGGTCTGTGGGCTGATTTATGATGAAGCCGAGGGCTGGGAAGAAGATGGCATTGCGCCAGGAACGAAGTGGGAAGATGTGCCTGATACCTGGATGTGTCCAGATTGTGGCGTAACGAAAGATGACTTTGAACTACTTGAAGAATAAATCCTGAACAAGTATTGGCAATGAGTTTTCATTGTCATTATTGTTTAATTATTTTTAAGTTGACTATATTTTCAGTATGGGTTTTTTTCACCTTTTTCAACGGTTTTGAAGCGCTTGTGTATCCATAGATATTCACTAGGGTTGATTTTAACCATGTCTTCAATTCCTTTGTTAATCCGCGTGGTGTCTTCAATAGCGTCTTTACTAGGAAAGTCGGGTAATGGTGGTGAAATGGTTAAAGTATAGTGTGGTTTTTCTGAGTTTCTTTGTACATGAAAAAATAAAACCGCACACTTTGATAGTCTGGCGAGTTGATGAGTTGCAGTAATGGTGGCTGCTTTTCGCTCAAAAAAAGGCACAAATACCGATTGGCCACGGCGGTAATTTTGATCCGGGGCATACCATAATACACCGCCATTTTTCAAATGTTTGATGATTGGTCTGAGTTCATCCCTTTTAAACATATGCGTTGCATAGCGCAATCGAGAGCGTGTGACAATATATTCTACCAACGGGTGTTTATGTGGTCTATACATGCCTGCGATTGGGTATTTTTTACAAAGGATTTTGCCACCCATATCCAATGCTGTGAAATGTCCCGCTACCAACAATACTCCTTTGTTCTCCTTTAAGCAGTTTTCAATGTGTTCTCCACCTTCGATTGTGGCATTTTGCTCCAATGTCTTTGTGTTGCTTAAAAATGTTTTAAAGGTTTGAGTGATCATTATTCCCAATTCTTTAAAGTTATTTTTGATCATTAATTGTCGTTGTGTACTTTTTATTTCAGGAAAACATAAGCGTAAGTTCGTTGTGACGACTTTAACACGTGATGGAATGAGGTGATATATTACAGCTCCTAAGCCTTGACCTATCATTATCAATAAGGCATAAGGCAATTGAGAAAGCAGCCATATGAGGCCATAAAACAACCAGCTTGGTGCATATTTAATATATGAGGGTTTTGTCAGAGCCATGATCTAATTAATTCAATTTAAGTGATGTAAACACGGTTGATTATAATCTTTTTTGATGAGATTTGGTGTAAAATTGACGCTTTCAAATTTTGAGAGTTGTTGTGAATTTAGTATTTAAACAGTTTCTTGGGCACAGTCCTATATGGTTTAAAAGCCTTATTCTGGGATTTTTAGTTTTATGTTACCCAGCATTTCTTGTTGTAGGTCCAACCGTTATGGGTTGGGCTTTTATCATTATGTTTATTTTCACATTGGCCATGGCGCTAAAATGCTATCCATTACAATCAGGTGGCTTACTGGGTATTGCCATTTTGGCACTCGGGTTGACCAATCATCACACCGTTTGGCATGAAATACAAGCCAATTTAGAAACCATATTATTATTAGTTTTTATGGTGAGTTTTATCTATTTCATGAAGCCATTGTTGGTCTTTTTGTTTGGTAAAATACTCATTAGAGTTAAAAACAAATTGATTCTTTCATTGATTTTTTCATTTGCAGCTGCCTTTTTATCGGCTTTTCTGGATGCATTGACTGTTACAGCTGTATTGATTACTGTCTTTGTGGCTTTGTATGGTGTCTATGAAAAAGTGCATTCAAGCCAAACAGCTGATTATGATAATGACGGTATACTAGACACCAAAGAAATGGGTGGTGAAACTCTGGAGGAGTTTCGCGCTTTCATTCGCTCACTGGTCATGCATGGTGCAGTTGGTACAGCATTGGGTGGTGTTTGTACAACAGTGGGAGAGCCGCAAAACTTGTTGATCAGTGGAAAAATGGGTTGGGAGTTTATTGAATTTGCTTCCAAGATGGCCCATGTTACTATCCCAGTATTCATTGCCGGTATGTTTACAGTTGTGTTAGTGGAATTGACTAAAACTTTTGGATTTGGTGCTAAGTTAGACAGTAGGGCTCGTAAGATTTTGGAAGCTTACTTAAAAGAAGAAGATGCCAAAAGGACAAATAAGGATAAATATGCTTTAGTTGTTCAAGCAATAAGTGGTGTATTACTCATATTTGGTTTGGCTTTTCATATCATGCCTGTCGGATTAATTGGTTTGTCATTGCTGGTTTTAGTTACCGCATTGACCGGTATAACTGAAGAACACCAAATAGGCCGAGCTTTCGAGGAGTCACTGCCTTTTGTTTCATTACTGGTGGTATTTTTTATTGTAGTTGGTATGATACATGATCAACATTTGTTTACACCCATCATCAAATGGGTCCTAAGCCTTCCTATTGACGCACAGCCTAAAGCATTTTACCTTGCCAATGGATTGCTTTCAGCCATCAGTGATAATGTTTTTGTTGCAACTGTTTACATTAATGAAGTAAAAGAAGCCTTTGATGCAGGGCAAATCAGCAGAGAGCATTTTGAAACCTTAGCGATTGCGATCAATACAGGAACCAATATTCCATCGGTTGCTACCCCAAATGGCCAGGCGGCATTTTTATTTTTATTAACCTCAGCATTGGCCCCAGTTATTAAGCTGGGTTATTTGCGAATGGTAATAATGGCTTTACCTTACACCGTTATACTGACATTGGTTGGTTATATAGCGCAGTGATTTCAAATGTTGTCTATGGCATCGAATTTACTATCCCGGATATTTCATCATAGAATGGAATTTAGGGGAAAAATGGTAAAATAGATTGAGGAAATATCGCCTCAAAGCCCTTATTAATAGTTTATAAAGCCTCATGGCTTCGAGGCGATTAATATATTGCTTAAATTCATGTGTGAATTTAAGCAATATATGCAGCCATTTTTTTCATAAAACCATTCAGGTACAAAGTGTCTTTTTAATAAATCTGTCTAACTCAATGTTTTTCATGGATAAAATCTATTTTTTACCGATTTGATGAAATATCCGGGCTATGTTCGTTGCCATCGGTACCCTTTTTAAAAAAATCAAGAGTCAATTTAATTGTTTTAATGGAAATGTAACTTTAAATCGTTATATTGATCATCAATCGATGAATCAATAACTTTGAAAAAATCTGTTTTTTCACTGGTTTAATTCAAAAATATAGGTCTTAATTATCGAATGTGCATAAAAAAACCCAGCAATGTTTATTGCTGGGTAAAAGATGTAAAATTGATTGGGGGAAACCAACTTTAATTTCATTTACTCAAAAGGGGAGAGAGTAAATGCGGCCTAAAAGGTATGAATTAATAGGCCTTGATGATATGAGAACATTTTTCTTTCCTATTTACAAGCCCCAACACCCCAATAATGGTCTCAAACTGGAATAGTTGACATTTGTTTACAAATGACGAGATATTTCCGATTTTCTTAGACAATTTGTGTAATTATTTGACAGTAAAGCCTAAAGATTCCTTTTTTGAGTCGTTAGATACCTCAATGGTGTATTTGCCTTTCTGAATGTAAATATCATGGCCCAATCTCATGCCTTCTCTGACAGGTGTTAAAGACTTGTTTAATGGCGTTTCTTTATCTTTGTTTCGGTGCTGTTCTGCATCAAGTGCAGATTGTACTTCAAGTTTATTATTCCATTGCCAGAAATTGAGACCTTTGTGTGCATGGACATGGCTACTATAAATGATGTGCTGGTTGTCATCTTTGATGTCAATATGTAAGGTTTTTTCTGTATCAGACCAGATTTTAAAAGTGGTCTGGTTCTCATCTTGGGGGGGGTTATTAAACCAACGAGAAGGCTTGCGATTCCAGCTGTTGTTGAATTTAATGTCATCGATTGCCAAGATGGACAGAGTTTTGTTTTGATACTCTTTATGTGATTGTAATACAGACGCATCTGTTTTCCACATACTGCGACCATGAGTAGCGATGATCAATTCATTGTCTCTTGGATGAACGACTAAGTCATGGACTGGAACGGCAGGAAGTGCTGCGCCTAAAGTGGTCCATTTCTGGCCAGCATCAAACGAGACATATAAACCTTTATCAGTACCAACATAGATGAGGTCTTTGGCTTTGGGGTCCTCTTTTATGACATTAATCGCCTCATTTGGCAAATTGTTTGAGATTGATTTCCAGCTTTTACCAAAGTCAATTGAACGATAGAGGTAACTTTGAATATCGTCATTGCGGTAATTGTTAAGTGATAGCCACAGTGTGTTTTTGTCATATTGTGAGGCTATAACTCGTGAAACCCATAATTTTTTTGGTAATCTTTTAGAAACATTACGCCATTTGTTGCCATTGGTGTCAGTGACCCAAACCATGCCATCATCAGTGCCAACAATAATTCGCCCAAATTCCAAGGGTGATTCACTGATACTGGTGATGGTGGCATAAGGCACATCGCCATATTTAAGTGATTGGCTTAAGTCTTTACTGATGGCTTTCCATGTGTTGCCCTTATCAAAACTTCTGAACAGTTTGTTAGCACCGTAATATATGATTTCTGGGTTATGTGGCGATAATACAACTGGGGTGTTCCAGTTATAGCGTAAGGGCTGTTCGTTGATGAAATTTGGTGGTTTGATTGCTTTTGGTGGTTGGTCCTTCTCAAGTCTGAAGTTGTTGCCAAATTGGAACCCGACATAGGTGTTATCATCATCAACACTGACATGCATGCCATCACCACCAAAAATTCGCTCCCAGGGTTTTCCATTTAATTGCTTGTTTTTCCACTCATTAGCACTTGAACCTTTTAACGTGCCGTTGTCTTGTAAACCACCATATACATTGTAAGGCTTTTCCATATCTACTGCGACAGTATAAAACTGTCCTACTGGTTGGTGATCAACTTTGCGCCAGTGAAACCCGCCATCATAAGATTCATCAGCGCCACCATCATTAGCTGCAATGATGTGCTCAGAGTTATTGGGATCTATCCACACTTCGTGGTAATCGACATGAACTTTGGGATCATACAACGAGACCCAGTTTTGGCCTCCATCTGTTGATTTGATCAGAGGAACACCCATTGTATAAATTGTATCAGGATTATTGGGGTCCACATGTATTTTACCAAAATAGTATCCATATGTGAAAACAACGTTTGACAAGGGTAAATCATGGGTTTTATTAAAACTCTTACCAGCGTCATCAGAACGATAAACTTCTAAACCTTTAATGTCGGTATTGAAAAGGTTGTTGTTGGCATTTTTTAATGAACTGACCAAATCTTGTACTTCCATGGTTTTATTGGCGATCTTCTCTCTAATGTTCTCAGCCGAGTCCTCTGGGGGAAAGTTGTTGTTTTTAAGGAAACTCTCTAATTGTTTTGTATCTTGTAGTAGAAATTCTTCACGGGACATGTTTTTTAACCTTTTGGGATTGATGGCTGTGTCACCTAAGTCCCACTGTGATTCAGGTAAAAGTTCTTGGTTATCTACCACTACATAAACTACATTGGCATCAGATTGAGAAACATCGACACCCATGCGTCCAACGCCTTTGCCTGATGGTAAACCAACAGTTAAGGCACTCCACGTTTGACCATGGTCAGAGCTTTTATATATTTTACTGTCGTCGCCTGACTCAATGAAATCCCATGCTTTTCGCTCTCTTTCCCATGCGCTGGCATATATATCACCGTTGCTGGCAATGGATAAATCAATAAATCCAGTATTTTCATTGCCACCAAGTACCTTCTGCCAGTTTTTACCTGCATCATTGGTAACAAATATGCCTCTGTCACCACCGGTGCTATATAGGGGACCCAATGCCGCCACATATACCCTGTTTGAATTGGTTGGATCTACGATGACATCACCAATTCTATTGGAGTCTCCCAAACCCATGAATTGCCATGTTGCGCCCGCATTGGTAGAGCGATAAACGCCCATGCCTGCATATGAAGAACGTGAAGAATTATTTTCCCCTGTGCCCAACCATAATATTTGATCGTTGTTTGGGTCAACATCAAAACTGCCGACAATTTGGGTGGGTAGTTCATCAGTTATTGGTGAGAATGTAATGCCTTTATCTGTGGACTTCCAAACACCACCTGAGGCATAGGCCAGATAAAGTATTGAATCATTTTGCTTTGAAGAACGAATGGCAACCACCCTTCCTCCTTGTACGACTGGGCCAATATTGTGCCAAGGCATATTGCGAAAATCAGAGTTCTTCACCAATGATTGCCGATCTTGCCAAGCTTGGTTTTGATTGTGGTAGGTATCAGGCGTTAACGCCCACGTAATTTGGTTCAAAAAGAGCAGCAATACTGAGACGCTAATTTTCATGATATTTTGTTAGCCAAGTTTAAATGATAAGTAATTATCTCTCATGAAATCTATTTGGTACAATGCTTTTTACTAAAATTTATCGATTTACCTATCGATGAAGTAGAGGCTAGAATATTTCATCTCAGGTATAATGTGTTCTCTAGCAAAATTTATTTTGCTCCATCTTCGTCATAGGTAAAATCGACTTTTTTACCGATTTGATGAAATATTCGATCCAAGTGTGGGCACATAGCTCTTGAGAATATTGGTTAATTGTGCCACAATTCGCTTTTGGTAATTGAAGCGATTAAGTATGAAAAAAGTGGCTTTGGTAATGGGTTCAAAATCTGATTGGGCAACCATGGCGGATTGTGCCCAGTTACTTGACGAGTTGGGCATTGACTTTCACCAACAAGTGGTTTCAGCACATAGGACACCACAGTTAATGTATGAATTTGCAGAAACCGCGGAAGCTCAGGGTTTTGAAATAATCATAGCAGCAGCTGGTGGCGCTGCTCACTTACCTGGGATGATTGCAGCAATCACCAGTATACCTGTGGTTGGCGTGCCAATACAATCACGTGTACTAAACGGTGTTGACTCATTACTTTCTATTGTACAAATGCCTGCTGGTGTTCCAGTTGCAACCATGAGTATTGGCCAAGCTGGTGCAAAAAATGCAGCATTATATTGTGCTTCAGTATTGGCTAATCATGATGAAAAAATTAAAGTTTCTTTGAAGGCTTATCGACACAAACAAACACACAATGTATTGCAAAATCCAGATCCATCACAATAATTAACAGGTTGAATTATGAACAAGTTTCCAATTGTCGGCGTGCTTGGCGGCGGTCAATTAGCACAGATGTTAGCATTAGAGGGATATCCCCTCGGATTTCGTTTTGTTTTCTTTGATCCAACTGTTGATGCTTGTGCTGGATTGGTTGGCGAACTCGTGGTGGCAGATTACAATAATGAAATTGCATTAGAAGAATTTGCTAAAAGGTGTGATTTTATCACTTATGATTTTGAAAACGTTCCTGTTAAGGCTGCTGAGTTTGTAGCAAAAAATGCTCAGGTTTTTCCACACCCAAAAATTTTAGAAGTAGCGCAAGATCGCCTCAAAGAAAAAGTATTATTTCAACGTTTGGATTTGCCCGTAGGTGCTTTTCATTCAGTTGACAGTTATTCTGAATTGGTTTTTGCCTGCAGAAGCTGTCATCATAATGGCTTTCTTAAAACCAGAACAATGGGTTATGATGGCAAAGGACAATACAGAATTACTGAAAAAACTGATTTAAAAGCGTTATGGAATGAAATCGAAGGAGGATCTTACATATTAGAGGAAGCTGTCGATTTTAAACGCGAGATATCCGTCATTGTGGCTCGGAATATTGATGGTGATACAGCGTTTTATCCTTTGTGTGAAAACAAACATAAAAACGGTATTTTGACAACAACATTGGTTCCTGCTGTTAAAAGTGATGCCAGTGAGCAGGCTTATGAATATGCCCGAAAAGTTGCCGATGAGCTCAATTATGTTGGTGTTTTGGTAATAGAAATGTTTGAAACAGAAAATGGGCTTTTTATTAATGAAATGGCGCCGCGTGTGCACAATTCTGGTCATTGGAGCATAGAAGGTGCTGTGACTTCTCAATTTGAAAACCATCTTCGATCAGGCATGGGTTTGGCCATAGGCAGTACTGAGATGAGCCAAGGTTATTCTGCTATGATCAATTGGATAGGTGAGATTCCTAACATTGCTTTAAATACCAATGAAAAAGGCATTCATTGGCACATTTACGGTAAAGAAAACAGAAAAGGTCGTAAAGTGGGTCATGCAACTGTTGTGGCTGATAATGCACAAGATCTTCACAATAAAGTTGTTAAACTGGCCAAGTTACTCACTGCTTCTTAGTATTAAGTTGAATCTGATGCTCTCAACAGGTGGCGTTTTTTGAAATCATTTGTTGAATATAAGGTCGTCTACAGGATAACAAAATTTGGTCTGTCATATGAGAACGTGACTTATGGCAGATGAAGGCAACCATTTATATTTTATAATGTGTATATGAATACTGAATACCCGATGTCCGAACGAAAGTCTGCACTCAAAACTATTGTGACCTTCATACCAAGAAGTTTGGTGAGAATGGCAAATTTCACACGTCACATCATATTGTTGATCATACTGTATTTTTTCATCTCGCTTATTTTCTTTAATCGCAGCATTGAGATTAAAGAAAATACCGCTTTGGTCCTCGCCCCACTTGGTAACGTTGTTAATCAATACAGTGGAACCCCATCTGAAAAGCTGGTCAATCAAGTCCGTGGTAAAAATGTGCCAGAAGTACAAATGCGAGATCTGATTAAAGCAATACTCAGTGCTGCCGACGATAAAAGAATCAGTGTTTTGGTATTGAAACCAGATTATATTTGGCAGATTGGTTTGGCAGATTTAAAGGAGTTGGAAGCGGCTATTGATCAATTTAAAGCGAGGTCAAACAAACCAGTTATTGCTTTGGCTGAAAACATGACTCAAAATCAATACTACTTTGCCAGCTTGGCTGATGAGATCATTCTTGACCCTCAGGCTTTTATGTTTTTTAGAGGTTATGGCAGTTATCGTAATTATTACAAAGAAGGCTTGGATAAATTGGGCGTTGATGTGCATTTATTTAGGGTTGGAGAATATAAATCTGCAGCAGAACCCTACATAAGAAATGATATGTCGCCAGAGGCAAAAGAGTCAGCCTTACATTATATGAGTGATTTATGGAATACCTATTTATCTGGTGTCGCCTCGCGCAGAAATATTGACATAGATGACCTGAAAAAAGTCATTGAAAACCAAGCCAGTTTGTTAAGCGACTCTCAAGGTAACATGGCGCAAATGTATAAAAAAATAGGCTTAGTTGATCAAATTAAAAGTGAGCATTTCAAAAATAAATACATTGCTTCTTTGAGTGCTGAAGACAGTAATAGCCAAGGTTATAGATACATTGATTTTCAAACATATGTTGCATCAATGGCACAAAACAATGTTAATAATCACAGCAATAAAATTGCCGTTGTGGTTGCAGAGGGGACTATACTAGATGGCGAACAAAGTGCCGGAACCATTGGTGGTTTAACTACCAGTGCTATGTTACGTAGAGCCCGATTAGACAACACTGTCAAAGCTGTGGTATTAAGGGTTAACTCTCCTGGTGGAGCGGTATTTGCTTCTGAACAAATCAGGCGCGAAGTAGATGCAATTAAAGTGGCAGGTAAGCCAGTGATTGTTTCGATGGGTAATATTGCTGCTTCTGGAGGTTACTGGATATCCATGACAGCAGACAAGATATACGCTTCAGATGCAACCATAACAGGATCCATCGGAATTTATGGTATGTTCATGACTTATCCACGAACTTTAGAGAAAATCGGTATCCACACTGATGGGGTTGGTACATCATCATGGGCAGGTGCTTTTCGAACCGATAGAGCGCTTGATGAGGATTTTTCAGCACTGATGCAGTCCAATATAGAGCATGGTTACCAGCAGTTTATCACAGCTGTAGCGATGGCAAGAGGGATGTCACTAGATTTGGTGGATACCATAGCCAGAGGGCGCGTTTGGAGTGCTAAGCAGGCCAGAGATCTGGGGTTAATAGATGAAATTGGTGGACTCAGTGATGCTTTGGATGATGCGGCGAAACGGGCTAAGATAGGTGGTAATTATGATGTGGTTTGGGTTGAGAATCAATTAACTTTTACACAAAAAATGGTCATGTCGATGTTGGTTAATGCCACTGAAATATTGGATATTGATGCATTCAATGATTACAATAAAAACCTGCAACAATTGCTTTCCCCCATTCAGGAATCTTTGCGATTAGCCGCTCATGCACAAATGGGGCAAATGACTCAATATGCGCATTGTTTTTGTGAAATTAAACCGTAAGAATTTATGAAAATTGTGGTCTAATATATTACTCATAGAATGAATGATTAACTGTGGGTTACTTGTGTCGCCATTACTCGTTGATTTGATGTTTCTTCAGAAAAGATAATGTGGAACTATTGAATTTGAGTATTGTCATAATATATAATTCGCTTCCTTGTCGCTTCATAGTAAGGACAAGTCTCAACCAATATTAAGTTTATTGGCCGCACAGCCAGCAATAGACAGGAGAAAAACATGACTAACAAAATTGCAAAAAACACACAATTGGCTCCAATACCTGCCATGACAGGTTCTCTCGAGAGTTACGTATCAGCCGTCAATCAAATTCCCATCCTCAGTAAAGAAGAAGAAAGAGAGTTGGGTGGTAAAGTATTTGATGAAAATGATTTGGATGCCGCTCACCGACTTGTTACATCTCACTTAAGGTTTGTGGTCTATGTTGCTCGATCTTATGCTGGCTATGGCTTGCCTGTAGGTGATTTGATTCAAGAAGGTAACATTGGCTTAATGAAAGCTGTAAAACGTTATGATCCAGCACATAAGGTACGTTTGGTTTCATTTGCTGTACATTGGATTCGTGCAGAAATTCATGAATATATTTTGAAAAACTGGCGCATACTGAAAGTCGCTACAACTAAAGCACACCGTAAATTATTTTTCAACTTAAGAAAAAACAAAAAACGCCTTGGATGGTTAAGAGGCCCTGAAATCAAAAAAATTGCCGAAGACTTGAACGTTAAACCAGAAGTTGTGGTGGAAATGGAATCAAGGTTACATGGACAAGATATTTGTTTTGATTTACCTGTCGATGAAAGTGATGAGGACAACAGTTTTTCTCCACAAGCATGGTTAACCAATGCTGCACCAAGTCCTGAGACGGTCTTGGAGAAAGAAACGGAAAGCGCTCAAAGTCACGACTTATTGTTTAAAGGTTTGGATAAATTAGATGACCGCAGTTTAGATATCATCGAAAGCCGTTGGCTATCAGATAAAAAAACAAGATTACAAGATTTAGCCCAAAAATACAACGTTTCAGCGGAACGGATCAGGCAACTTGAAGCTGTTGCAATGAAAAAGCTGAAAAGCCAAATTACTCTGTAGAAATTGATAAAATCAATATTATTCCATCTCAAAGATAGACTGAGCAATTCAGTTGTACTTTGAGATGGAATGGATTTTATGTAACTCTAGGATACAAGTTCTCTACATAATAAAACAAATTTAAGTGCGTTGATGTTAAATAATTATCCCACAGCCATTAATTGATAAATCTCAGATGTGCTCAAAGGTATAAAGTGGTTTTATATAATGCTTGAAAAGTTAAGGATGCAATTTTTAGGTGTGATTGTACTGATTTATGAAGCCCTACAATCGATAGAAAGGTATTCTTGAGCAAGCCGAATAGGTTTTTTTAAAAATAAAATCCATACACACCATGTTAAATCATAAATCATTTTGTTCATACATGTACATTTTAAGTTATTGATATCTTTATGATTAATTAGAAATCTTCCGAAAAACAACCCGATATATGCCCTTCTTTCTCCCTTTAAAATTGTATTAAAATGTACTATTAATCGTTATGTTATCCACATGTTTGACGAAATCCGTTGAGCATTTTTTGAATTGATTTAAAGCTTAATTAATGAGTCAATTCGATTAATTCAATATAAATAATATAAACATAAAAGAGATTTTTGCTCAGTATGTGTATCTCGATCAAAAGATTGTAAACATGTCAATCGTACACAGTGAGTTACAAAGCTCAATAATTTTAAAAAGAGGAAAACATGAACATGAAAATCAAGCCAAAAGCCTTGGTGTTAGCAGTGAGTTCATTACTCGCATGCGGAACATTAGCAGCAAGTGTGAAATTAATAGAGAAAAGCTATTATCAAACCGAAATTCAACAACATCATATAGAAAACCACATGACTACAGCCTTAACAGCTCCATTGCAGACTATTTCAGTAAGCATTACTGAATCTGGAGCGCTTTATGTGGGTAAAATACGCGATGACTATTTTTTCTGGGTGATACATCAACCAACCAATCGATTGGTTTTGGTAGAACATATCACCATTGATCCTCAGATATCTCAAGTATTACAGGTTGAACTTTTTCCAAAGACCACAGCTGTATTTTACTCAGATGAGTTGATTACGAGCAATCAGTCTACGCCTATCGTATTCAAAGGTGACTTAATTGCAGGAAAAATTGCAATGCCAATAGATTATGGGTACTTCACACAATTAAAAAATGCAGTAAGTGATGTTGGAGACAGTGTGATCATTGACGCCAGTCAAAATCAATTGTTAACTATTTTGAATAGGCAAGAAGAAATATTTGAAGCAGTTGACAAGGTAAATCCATTAATTGTTGATGATATAGAAAACTTTAAGAGCAAAGCATCGCAAGCTGTGTTATCGCTTAAAAAACAAGTCGAAACCAATGAACAATATGGGGAAGCGCGACTTGAAGAATATGAAAGTATGACACTGGGGTATCAACAACAGTTTTTAGATCAACTAGATTCTGATTTGATGACATTGCAAAATTCGAGTAATGATTTAACTGAAAATATCAATAAACAGGTGACTCATTATACAACGCGAGTGATTCCTTGTATCGAAAACCTTGATGCAAAAATGACTAGGGAAATGACTGCTGTAATTAGTAGGTTAGATATAGAGGATCAAAATGAAGACTTAAATGAAGCAGCTGAAAATCTAATTGATCAAACAGAATTGAGTATGGATAGACAGGCATTACAGATGGAAGAATGCATTGGCGGTTTAACAACCATTGAAAACTATGATTCTAATAATATCATTTCAGAAGAAAAATACTTATCATTGAACAGTAGTACAGAATTACTTGAACAGCGTATAGATCAGGAAATAACATCATGGAGTGATGATATGCAATCAGAGTCAGATAATCTCGTTTCAAAAATTAATACAGATGAACTGGTTGAAAGAACATTGTCCTATGAAACCATGTTTGATCGTTGGCTTAGTCCAAGGGTCCTGCAGCAAAAACATTTAATAACACAACCGAAAGCTGAGTTAGAAGAAGCTTTAGAGACCAGAGGTGGTGAAGAAATGCTATGCGAAGACGAAACTTTTAACATCGAATTTAATATAGGTGGGATGACAGTGGTTTTAGGCACACCGTTTGATGACAATATCGTTACTGGAAACAAAAATAATTTGATATTGAGTTTTTCAGGTGATGACTGTATAGAGTCTCACGCTGGTTATGATGTGGTTCTCTCGGGAACTGGTGAAGATACGATTTATGCAGGTGATGATCATGATCTGGTTCATGGTGGTCAAGGCAATGATGAGATACATGGCAGTGCAGGTAATGACTATAGCTTCAATATCAGTGGTGTCGAAATTGAGGTTAATATTGGCAATTTATTAATGGGCGGTGCTGGCAATGACAGCATCTTTGGTGGTGAAGTCGATGCAGATAGAGGAGAAAATGGTACAGTAGAAAATAATGGGTTTACTGATATCATATTGGGTGATTCGTTTCTGTTTGGGGACTCGGCAGGTGACGATGTTATCATGGGGGAAATGGGTGTTGATTTCATTTTTGGTCAAGCTGGCAATGATACATTGAGTAACGTTGTTCCTGGAGCCATTTCAGTGGCGGGAATTCCACGTCATTTTGGTTCATTCTTCTTTGGCAATTCAGGTGATGATAAGATTACTGGATCAAATACCAATACTTCAACTTCTTCTTTGGGAGACTTTGCTTTTGGTAATGATGGTAATGACACCATAAATTTGGGAGATGGACGAGATTTTGGTTTTGGTAACCAAGGAAATGATACCATCAATGGTCAAGATGGTATGGATTTTATCTTTGGTAATCTAGGCAATGACAGTATTAATGGTGGCAGAGGTATTGATTTGATTTTTGGAGGCAGAGATCATGACATCATGCATGGTAATGAAGGCGTATTCGATTTAATCTTTGGAGGCAGAGGCCGTGACCGTTTGTTTGGTGACGAAGGCGTTGATTTGATCTTCGGTAGTCAGGATGTTGATACCATTAATGGTAATAAGTCTTTTGATTTGATTTTTGGTGGAGATGCAGGCGACATCATACATGGCGATGAAGATTTAGATATCATCTTTGGTAACAATGGAGTAGATACTTTGTTTGGTGACGATGGAATGGATTTGATTTTTGGAAATAATGACAGCGACACTTTATTTGGTGGTGATGATACGGATGTGATGTTTGGTAACTCAAATACCAATGA
Source organism: uncultured Alcanivoracaceae bacterium (assembly GCA_964352735.1). Lineage (GTDB taxonomy): Bacteria > Pseudomonadota > Gammaproteobacteria > Xanthomonadales > Marinicellaceae > NORP309. Next base: position 67,926 of record CAYGTC010000004.1, read on the forward strand.
AAATAGCGTGGAAACCTTATGGGGTGGTAATGGCATTGATATTATGTTTGGTAACACCGGTATTGATAGAATGTATGGGCAAGAGGGCATAGATTTGATGTTTGGTAACAATGGTGATGATGAAATGTATGGCGGCAATGGTCAAGACATTATGTTTGGTAACACTGGTAATGACTACATAGATGGACAAAATGATATTGACGTATTGTTCGGAAATGATGGTAATGACAGAATATTGGGTGGTTCAGGCCAAGATCTGGGTTTTGGTAATAACGGTTGTGATATCATGAATGGCGGTGACGATACTGATTTATTCTTTGGTAATTCAAATAATGATATTATCAGTGGAGACAATGGTTTAGATGTGCTTTTTGGTAATGGAGGTTCAGATGAAGTCAGAGGCAATGCCAATAAGGATATGTTATTTGGTAATGATGGTAATGATTATGTCAATGGCGGTAGCGATTTAGATTTGTTATTTGGTAATTCGGGCAATGATCATATGATGGGTGGAAGCAGCAAAGATATCATGTTTGGTAATTCAGGAAACGATTACATGAATGGTGGCACAGGTGGCGATGTCATGTTTGGAAACACAGAAAATGATATTATGGACGGTGGCAATGACAATGACTTGATTTTTGGTAATAGAGGTCATGACAAAATCAATTCTGGTTATGGTACTGACTGGACCTGGGGTAATAGAGACAACGATAGGATGAGGTCAGTTGAAGGCAAAAACTTTGCATTTGGTAACCGTGGCAATGATACGCTTGATGGCTATAGATCAGGCGGCTCTGATTCGAGAGATAGAATGTGGGGTAATCGCAATAATGATAACATCACTGGGAATAAAAACAACCAGCGTGACAGAAGGTATGGTGGTTGGGGCAGTGATAGCAAATCATGGAATACCACTTTCATCAGTGCTTCAGAATTCAATGTTACATGGACAACACCAGCGTGTGATTTTTAATAATTGTTAGTCAAGATAAGTTTTTCTTATAAAATGCCTCGGATAATCGTATTATTCGGGGCATTTGGCTTTTATGTTCTTAACCTGGATATTTCATCAAATCGGTAAAAAATCGATTTTATCTATGGAAAACATTGAGTTAGACGATTTTGTTAAAAGGACATTTTGTACCTGAATGGTTTTATGAAAAAATGGCTGAATATATTGAATAAAATTAGTTAAATATTAACTTAGGACAGTAATCTATCACGTCTATGTTTTAAGCGCGTTGAAAATTATATGAATCAATGTAAAATGATTGAAAAATAAATTATAAAAGTTTGTAACAAATACAAGCATCAGCCGTTGTCTAATTAAATATCACAAAAAAAGGTTATAAAAATGAAAAAAATAATCGTATTAATCATAGCATCAACATTCTCATTATCTGCATGTGGCGGTTTTATGGGCAGCAAAAACGTGGCTGCAAATACAGATGCACCCAATAAAGATTATGACACCGTTAACGGCAGCATAACTGTTGGTAGTGACTCTCATGTGGGGGATTTATCGACCGTTAATGGCTCAGTTAAAGTGGCTGACGACAGCCAAGTTGGTGATGCCAGTACGGTCAATGGCAGCGTTGTTTTTGCTAATGGTGTAAAAGCTGAATCAGCAGAAACAGTCAATGGTTCAATTAAGCTTGGTGAAGGCTGCGATATTGAGGAAAATGTTGAAACTGTGAATGGTTCAATCATTGCCGGTTCTGAGTGTCATATTGGAGGAAACTTTGAAACGGTTAATGGTAAACTCAGAGCAATTAATGCTAAAATTGATGGCAGTGTCAAAACCGTTAATGGTCATATTTATTTGTTGAACGGAACAGTGTTAGATGATGACATCATCATTAAGAAAAGCAAAAGCTTCTTTGGTGGTGGCAGTAAGAAAACACCTAAAGTGGTATTGGGAAAGAATGTGGTTGTGAATGGAAGTTTGAAATTTGAACGCAAAGTAAAACTTTATGTTCATGACACAGCAGATGTTGATGATGATGTGGAAAACGCTGAAATCATCAGATTCAGCGGTGATGAAAAACCCTATAAATAATTGAACAGAGAATCGATGAATTGAATAAGGCTCACTTATGTATCTAATATTATGTGGGCCATTCAGATTAATTGTATCAAACATTTATTCTTTGCAGATTAAATTCTTGATATTCTGGCTTATCAGAGTTAAAACAGTCACAATATCTTAAAATTTCTGATAACAGTTAATCAATGAAAGTACCAAGCGGTTTATATTTTAAAACCCAAATGATGATCAAGTTTAAATGGCTTTATAAGTCATTGGGTGACGTAGAAAGTGCCTTATTAAAATCAGAACTGAATGATATTAAGATTAAAAAACCTGTATATGTGACTGGCTTAGCCCGTTCGGGTACTACAATAATTACAGAGATATTATCTAAAACACCAGAGGCCGGTTGCCATACGTATGGTGATTTTCCTGGGGTTTTCACCCCTTATTGGAATAATTGGCTTCGACAGAAAAAACAATTTGTGCACGCAAAAAAAGTAGAGCGCAGTCATAAAGACAGAATCAAAGTTAACAATGATTCTGCTGAAGCCTTTGAAGAAGTCTTGTGGATGTATTTCTACCCATACATACATAATAAAGGTATCGTTGAATCAGTAAAATTGAATGACCATGATGGGTTTGTTGACTATTATCAGCAGCACATTAAAAAGCTTTTATTGATCAAAGAAAAGTCCAGATATTTGACTAAAGCCAATTACAATATCAATCGAATCACAGATATTTTATCAATTTTTCCCGACGCTAAGGTTATTGTGCCAATCCGTCACCCAGTTAATCACATAGCTTCTTTGATGAAGCAGCACGACATTTATCTGAAGGCGGGTAAAAATAATTCGCGTATTGACAGGCAGTTGGCTGCTTCAGGCCATTTTGAATTTGGTCAACTCAGAGAAATGGTGAAAATAAAAGATTCAGATTATGCTGAAAAAGTTCAACAACTGTGGTCGCAAGGGCGAGAAATACAAGGATGGGCGCATTATTGGCAGGGTTTATATGGCGCTATCCATACATTGAAAAAAAACAATGATCAATGTGATCGGGCCATTCAATTTGTTCAATATGAGTTATTATGTGGTGACTCAATAAAAACCATAGATGAGATGATTGCTCATTGCCAATTTAAAACTTCTGGTTTGGATGCTTTAAAAGAACATTACCACAAACGTTTAACATTGCCGGATTATTATCAGCACCAGTTCAACGAAAAAGAAATCAGTGAAATTCTACAAATTACTTCTGCGGTATCAGAAAAATTTGGCTATAATGAATGCAATTATAACTAGTTTGAACAGCATGAGAAAGACAAGTTTACTATTATTCCTTTCATTAATACTGATGATTAATCCAGTATTTGCTTATATTGGCCCTGGTGCAGGTATACCATTTATTGGCAGTTTTATTGGCTTTATTGTTACTGTTGTTTTGGTCATATCGGCAATTTTGTTTTGGCCTATTCGTAAGATTTTAAAAAAGAGAAAAGCTAAAAAAGGCCCAACAGAGCCATAGTTCATGGGTTTTTTTGATATTTTATCGCCTTATCTGACTATTGTAGATGGTTTGTTGTCACTCTATATCAGTGATTGGCTGATCATGCTCTTTTGGGGACTATTGGCGGCATTGGTCAGTACAGTGGTTTTTAAAAAATGCAGTAATCCTGAAACCATATCACACTTAAAAAAACAACTGAAAGCCAAACAACAGGAGTTGAACGATCATGATGGGGAATTTTCTGAGTTGAAAACACTGGCAGCAGAAACCATGAAACTTTCTTTGAAAAGGATGTTGCTCACTTTTTTCCCTGCCATGTTAGCATCAATTCCGGTCATTTTTTTATTGACACATTTGTCAAATCGTTATGATTTAAAACAACCTCGACCTGGTGATGAAGTACCGATCAACATTACTTGGGGAAGTGATAACTCAACACCTGATGTATTGGTCATTGCACAAGAAAAAAATGTTGAATCAGAAGTGCACAATCATGTAAATTGGCCATCAGGTGAAGAGAAAGTCCAATTGTTTGACCGTGGTCATGATCAGACAATTGTTGAATTACCCTTGCCTCTATCAACGGTGATACACAAAAAACTCTGGTGGAACGCTTTAATTGGCAATCCTGCTGGTTATCTTGATGATGCAAGTCATGTCAATCACATCAGTTTTACTTTTGAAAAAAAACAGATCATTGGTTTTGGCCCAAGTTGGATGCGAGGTTGGTTAACGGTTTTTTTGTTTTTTACTGTGAGTTTTTCAATTGTATTCATGTGGATATTTAAAGTGAAGTTTTGAAATATAAATGTTGAGGCTGTTGATTTTACTGGTTACTGTAAGTTGGTGTAATCTTGGCTTGGGCCGGACGGTTATTCTGGGCTTTGATGGTATGGATCCGCAATTACTACAACAATGGATGGACTCTGGTGATTTGCCCCACTTTAAAAAAATGGCTGAACAGGGGCATTTTCAATCATTGGCTACCACCAATCCTGCACAATCACCTGTGGCTTGGTCATCCTTTGCAACCGGTTTAAATCCTGGGCAACATGGTATTTTTGATTTTATACACCGTGACCCAAACAATATGAGTCCGTTGTATTCCATTTCTGGCTTAAAAGCACCCGACAGCATTGATGTTTTTGGATTGCAGGTCCCTACATCAAGTCCTGCCATATACAATAAAAGAATCGGTAAACCCTTTTGGTTAACAGCGGAACATATGGGGCATCGCTCATCGGTTTTACGTGTTCCTGTAACCTATCCGGCAGGTAACAACTCGCGTATGCTTTCTGGCATGGGTGTGCCGGATTTGCTGGGTACTCAAGGTACTTATACATTTTATGCAACCAAATATATCAACCCATCTGAGGCAGGTGGTCAAATTATTCGGGTAAAAGTCAAAGACAATGCCATTGAAACTGAACTGCCAGGTCCAGCACATCCATTGACTGGTGAAACACTGAATACTCCATTGCTTATGCGCAAGATTGATCAACAATCAGTCTCAGTTGATCTCAATGGCACATCCATTAAGCTCCAACAAGGAAAATGGAGCGATTGGGTAAGTGTGGATTTCAGTTATGCTGGATTGTTTTCATTGAACGGCATGGTGAGGATGTACCTTGTAGAAGCTTTTCCCCGATTGAAGCTTTATGTTTCACCAATAAATATCAATCCCCAATCTGCAGATTTGCCCATTGCTCAGCCAATGTCTTATGCCGATCAATTGTCGCAAGACATTGGTCTTTATCATACTTTGGGCATGCCTGAGGAAACGTGGTCGCTCAATGATGATTTGATAGACAGTGCCACTTATCTGGAGATGGTGAAGAAAGTATTGGCTGAACGCGAAGCGATGTTTTTTTCTGAGTTGGAAAATCAACAAAGTGAGCTGTTAATTACGGTGTTTGTGCAAACCGATCGGGTCAGTCACATGTTTTGGCGCGGTTTTGATCCTAATCATCCTGAATACGACAATACCAATGCAATAGAGAGGGGTGCAATCAAGTGGATTTATACCGAAGCAGACAGGATTCTTGGTCAAGCCTTATCAAAACTAAAAACAGATGATCGTTTAATGGTGATCAGTGATCATGGTTTTGCACCTTATTACCGTCATGTGCATTTGAATCGTTGGTTGCAAGAGAATGATTACTTGGTATTAAAAGACAATGTTGATAAAGCTGATTTTGTTTTACAAGACATTGATTGGCGCAAAACTCGTGCTTATGCAATGGGGCTTAATGGTATATATGTCAACCTTATAGGGCGTGAAAAAAATGGCATTGTTGAATCTAAAGATAAAAGTGTACTCATGTCAAACATCACAGCTGAACTTGGGGCTTTGTATGATGAGCAGTTGCAGCAGCCTGTTATCCGCCGTATTGATGCCAGTACAGATATTTATCATCCCGAAAATCGAGCGTATTCTCCAGACTTAATTGTCGGCTACAACAAGGGTTATCGGGCTTCCTGGCAAACGGTATTGGGAGAAGCACCTGAATCAATATTGTCTGATAACCATGATAAGTGGAGTGGGGATCATTGTATTGATCCATCACTTGTACCGGGTGTTTTATTAACCAATTTTAAAATCGATAATGAATTTGTGAATCAACAGTCGATTCATATCAGCGACATCGGTGCATTGGCGTTGACAAAAAAGATGACAAAAGAATCATCGGAATCAATTGCTCATGAAAGTGGGTATCTGGATGTTGTACAAACCATATTCAGATCAATTTTGGATATCTTATTTAACCATTTGTCTGTTTATTTTGCTGCGGCATTGGCAGCTATGGTACTGGGTGTGTGGTTACTCATTATCAATAAAGTGTGTCGTAAACTTTTAATGAAGGGTTTATTACGATTGGTGTTAAAAAACACCATGGTTTTCTTGTCTATAGTGACTTTTTTATATGTTGTAAATTCGGTATTTAAAGAGCAATATAGCATCGGTGATACGCGAGAAATTCGAGCATTTCCGATAAGTCAGGTGAATTTGCCAGAGTTAAATTGGTTTAATGCCAATGGTGACCTGAGCACAACAGGGGTGACAAGAGTTGATAAAAATAGGTGGCACTTTGAGGAAAAACAACAAACCGTTATTTTAAAAGAGTCTGACGGTTATGTGCTGCTTAATTCTGCAGATGTTCAAAATTTAAAAACCAAAAGCCAAAAACGTTGGTATCATCATTTTTTCTCCAATCAATTGGGTTATATCAGTCCATACAGTCAAGTTGATAAAATCACGATAAAATCAGTCAATAACGACACATTATACTTGTGGCTGTGTTTTGTCATTTGCTTTTTCTTGACTTTAATGTTTCACCATATTTTTGTCCAATACCGTTCTCGCTAAGAAATGACCTGGGATCTTTCATAAATATATCAATAAGATAGGGATATCAAAAAATACCCATCTCAGCGTTGTGGTTTTTATCAAGGGAATGACTGGCCCGAATATTTTATCAAAACGGTAAAAAAGTTGATTTTATCTATGAAAAACATTGAGTTAGACGAATTTATTAAAAAGACACTTTGTACCTGAATGGTTTTATGAAAAAAATGGCTGCATATCTTGAATAAAATCGCTTCAAAGCCATGAATAACTGGCTTTGAAGCGATGTTTATCCAATCTACTTTGCCATTTTTACCCTAAAATCCATTCTATGATGAAATATCGGGTCTAACTGGGTTCATAATTGCCGTATTTTTGCGATTTTTGTATTGGGCCGTATGGTTTTGGAAAGGTCATTAAATGTACCAATTATGACATATCATCAGTGAAATATATGACGCATAAAATATATACGCGTAAATTGTAAATTTTTATTCATAAATTATGATAAATTTTGCAAAAAAACACCCATTAATGTACCCTGATATGTGAGTAAAAAGAGTTCTATAGGGTAGAATCAATGATCAATTCAAGTTTCAACAAAGTTATTATTATGTTTTTAATCACCGCTTTTGTGTTTATTAACAACGCTCATGCACAAATCACACCACAACAACAGGAAGTGTTGGACGATTATTTAGTAATGAAAGACATGAATGGGGATGAACGCAGAGATTATCGTAAGCAAGTATTTGCCAACAAATCACCTGAACAAAGTAGGGCCTATTCACGAGCTTTCAAACAAGTCCGACCTATGTTGGCAAGCTACTTGGGTTATGCTAATGGTGAGTTGCCTTCAGATACCACTGCAAAGACATCAGCCAGTAGTCATGAAAAAGGTGCACACAGAGTACCTGGAACCAGCATTCAATATGATTCAGGTAATGTTACTGGCACATCTGGTGTTGCTAGCCAAATGGTCGGAAACAGATTTGATAGTGCCTTAAACCCGCCTGGCACCATGTGTTGCTTCCCGGTTGAAAGTACAGGAACGATTACAATGGCCACATTTAATATGGTAAACACCCAATTCAATAGCGCTGTCTATAGTCTTTATACCAATATCATGGGTACAACCGCACAGCAAGTTACGTCTATGGGAATGCCTGGAATAATGACAGGCCTAAATACCCTCACCTTCGGCACCATGACAATGGGCAATTATGCAAACGGTGCTTTTTTGGCAGGTATTTGGCAATTTAACATTGGCAATACAGCTCTGGGTGTAGATACTGGTACCACTGGCGGGCAGGGTTTTCATGGTATCAGTTTGAATGATGGGGCTATGGCCAGCATGTTAACAGATTTAATGTCACTGAATGCGGTTTTTAGGGTTCAAGGTAATGTGGCAACGCCTGTTGAGTTGATCAATTTTACTGTTGAATGATAATCCAATCTGGGGAATTAGGTATCATTTGGTCATTGAAATAAAATTTAACTTTGTGCTTTTTTAATGGGGTATTAATAGGGGTAATTAATGAAGAAAATATTTTGTAAATATCTGTTGTCATTAAGTTTGGCGACAATGAGCAGTGTTTATGCTGCTGATGTCACACCACAACAACAGGAAGTGTTGGATGATTATATGGCAATGAAGGATATGACCATTGGTGAGCGCCGCGACTATAGAGAACGTGTATTCGCTGGTAAAACACCAGAACAAAACCGTACTTATACTAAAGCTTTCAAGCAAGTCAGACCGATGTTGCCTGAATACTTGGGCTTGATCGATGGTCAAGATCCTGCCAAAGTCAATCAGACTACAAGGCAAACTCGCAATTCAGATACCCGAAAAACCGCACATCGAGTACCTGGAACAAGTATTCAATATGATTCAGGAACAGTATTTGGTGGAGGTGGTCTTGCAAGTCAAATGCTGGGCAATCGATTTGACTTGGCATTGAATACTGCGGGAACCATGTGTTGTTTTCCTGTTGAGTCCTCAGGATCCATTACCATGATTACTTTTGATATGGTCAATACTTTTTTTGGTAGTGTTGTTTTCAGTCTATACAGTGACATCATGGGCACGACCGCTATGCAAGTAACATCCATGGCTAGACCAGGTATTATGACGGGTTTGAATACGCTGTCTGTAATGTCGCCCACTTCAATGAATGCCTATAGCAATGGCAGTTTTTTGGCTGGTATTTGGCAGTTTGATCCAACCATGACGGGCTTGGCTTTAGATACCATGTCAGGCAGGTGGTCAGGGTTTCCACGCCATTAGTCTTAATGATGGGGCCGCTGGTACGATGTTGACAACGGTTACCTCAGGGGGTATGGGTCGCAATGCCATTTTCAGAGTTCAAGGCAATGTGGCTACTCCTGTTGAATTGATCAATTTTACTGTTGAGTAAACCATTAAAATATGATTTGATTTTATGAAAATTATGAACATAACGGGCTTATCAGCCCGTTTTTTTATGCTTATTTTGTGCTTTTTATTGACCAATGGCTGTCAACAAAAAGAACAATGGAACGTGCTGATTGTCACTTTTGATACCACACGCGCTGATCACATTGCCACCTACGGTAATGATTCAGCGCGTACACCTGTATTGGATCAATTGGCCAATGATGGAGTTGTGTACGAGCGATCACTTGCGCCGATTCCCATCACCTTGCCATCACACACCAGTATTATGACTGGGCAAGTGCCTTTTGTGCATGGCGTACGTGACAATGGTTTATTTAAGTTATCTGATAAAAAGCTTACATTGGCAGAAATACTCAGACAACAAGGTTTTGCAACGGGTGCTGCGATTGGCTCTTTCCCATTGACCTCGCAATTTGGTATCAGTCAAGGTTTTGATTTCTTTAATGAACACATCACACAGAAATTTGAAGACATTTTTGGTGAACGCACCATTGCCAAAGACAAGTTGTTTTTTGATGAGCGCAAAGCCGCACAGGTCAATGATGCCATCATGCCATGGATAGAACAGCAAGTCACCAGCAGTGATGATCCATTCTTTGCCTGGGTTCATTATTTTGATCCGCATCATCCGCATGAGCCGCCTGCACCTTACAATCAGTCATTTGTACATGATTTATATCAAGGTGAGATTGCCTATTCCGACGAAAGTCTTGGTAACATCATCAGCCAATTGAAACGATTAGGTGTTTATGATAATACGATGATTGTTTTTACCTCAGATCACGGCGAAGGGATGAATGAGCACAATGAATCCACCCATTCTTTGCTTGTTTACAACAGTACCGTTCATGTGCCGCTCATTGTCAAATATCCACTGCAAAAGTATGCAGGTACACGGGTCAGTCAGTGGGTTGGATCGGTGGATATTTTGCCCACAATTCTGAATCAATTAAAAATTGACACACCTGAGGACATTCAAGGAAGAATCTTACCATTAGACGATGATCAAAATGATCAAGCCGAATACTATATTGAAACCTTATCGCCGCGTTTTTCACGTGGATGGGGGGAGCAGCGGGGATTGGTTAAAAACGATAAAAAATACATTTATGGCCCCAAGAAAGAGCTTTATAATTTACAAAATGATCATGCAGAAGTGGATAATATAATTGATGAGAATCCACAATTGGCAGAGCAAATGAAAAACGATTTGGCTGCTTACATTGATGAATATCAATTGGGTGAAGGCAACAGCTCTGTTGAAGTAGACAGTGACACGCTCAATACTTTGAGGGGTTTAGGCTATGTACAATCCTCAGCGCAAGCGATTGATTATTTTGAAGAAAAACTGGATGATTCGGGTGATGCTCCTCAATTGCATGTGGCTACCATCAGTAGCTACAGTCAGGCCAAAAATTTATTATTCAATGGTCAATACATTGAAGGTAGCCGATACCTTGATGCTTTGTTATTAACGGATGCAGATAATCTGGCATATTTAGAACTAAAAATACAGGCAGATATGCAATTGGGTAATTATGAGGCGGCAAAAGAAACTATTGAGCATTTGCCTAATGACAGTTACGGTACATTACAGGCCCATGATCGAATGGTATTATTGGCGAAAATTCATTTCTTTCAAGGTGATTATGACCAATCAACCATGTTGTTTGAAGATGCAGAAAATCTTGAGACCACTGCTGTTGGTCAATTCTATCTGGCCAAGCTATACGCGATCAAAAACAAATGGGTTCAGCAGCAGCAACATCTAAAAGCGGTTCTTGATTTCAACCCCAATGATGTGAATGTGTTGAATGATTTAGCGATCAGTTATTCACAAGATGGTCAAATCTTACTAGCCGAGAACACTTTTAAACAGGCCATTGCCAGTAATCCTTATCATCAATTAAGTCACTATAATTATGCGACATACTTGTTTAACATTGGTGACGAAGCTTCAGCAGAATACCAGTATTTGCAAGCCATAAAAATGGACAAATACTATATCAAGGCCTATTATGCTTTGGTTGAGATCTATGCCAATCAGGCAGAGCTGGTTCAAGCACAAGCCATAATCACGAAAATGCGTCAAATATCACCGCATCATCCATTAATTGAAAGAGCAGAAAAATACCTCAGTTTTTATGAATAAATCATCTTATAAAATTTACACCATTGGTCTTATCATGGTTTTAATCATTGGCAGCGGTTGTCAACAGTCAGAACAAGTTGAACAAACGGTAACTCCTGTTTCATCTGATACCATTGTTGCCAGCTATGGTAAAGAAAGTTTGAGGGTTGATGATCTAGAGAATTATATCGTAAATTTGCCCGCGGACAAGCGTTGGTCCAACAGTGATCCAACTCAATGGTTAAAAAACACCATTGGTCAGAATGTAGTAGAGAAGAAGCTTTTGGCTGAGGCTTTATTGATTGGAGCACAGCATGAACCGAAATTTGTCAATATCATGCGTAACTTATCTAGGAATGCCTATGTTCAACAATACTTGAGTGCTTCTATTCAGGAACAACAAGGTTTCACTGAAAGTGATTTGAAAGCCTACTATGATGAGCACCGTGATGAATACAATTTACCTGAGAAACGTTTGGTTTATCACATCTTCAAAAACAATAAACACAGTGATGCACAACAACAACTCAAGCAATTAAAAGACAGGTACGATCAAGGTGAGAATTTCATGCTGTTGGCACAACAGCACTCAGATTCTGAGACCAGGCGCAATCAGGGGCGACTGGGCTTATTAAAAAGAGGAGACATGTCAGCAGATTTTGATGCCATTGTCTTTTCACTTGAGTTGAATCAAACCAGTGATGTGGTTAAAACTGCCACTGGGTTCCATATGTTTTTAGTGACTGATATTCTACCAGCAAAATCTTATGATTTTGAACAAGTTAAAAACCAAATTATCAATGAATTGACGCCCCAGTTGGGTATTGAGTTTTTAAAGGAAAAAGCTTTATCATTAAATGAGGAAGAAGCATTTTTTGTGGTCAGTAAAGATGAATTGGTTGCAATGAATAATCAAAGACAAAACCGTTCTCATCTGCTGAAAGTTGGAGAATACCAATTGCCTTATAATCAAATGTTACATGAGCTCAATGAGTTAAAAAAAAGCACCAGAATGACAATAGATATAGATAAGCAAATGCAGTACGTCCAAACAGTTGCTTACAGCGAAATTATCTATCAGCACATGTTAGATAACAAGGTTGATTTATTGCAATCAGATTTGTTGAAAAATAAAGAGGAAAAACTACTGGTTGAGCACTATCTTGAGGTGAAAATGGTCAGTTATTTGAATAATCATCCTGATGTTGTTCAACAGTATTATGATAAAAACCGCATGCGTTTTGCGACGCCAGTCAGAGTAAAACTACAACGCTTGGTGGTACCTAAGGTTGATCAATTGGATATTATGCCTGAGCTCGAATCAGTTATTGAATCTTTAGAAAAAGGCGATGTATCAATGCAAGATTTAGCGAACCAATACCATGGCAAAGTACAAAATTTGGCTTGGAGAAAAGCAGATCAATTGGCTGCCATTGACAAACAAATACTTAATTACGCTTTCTTGTTGAAAGTAGGTGAGTATTCACCACCATACACAAATGCTCAGTTTTATTCCATTCTACATTTACTTGATCGGAAAGAATCACAAGAGCAAGAGCTTATTCAAGTCAGAACAGAGGTTATCAGAGACTACGTCGCTAATAATGCTGCACAATTATACAGCCAAATCAGTCAAGATCTGTTGAAGGATTTACAGTTCAATGAACAAGGCATTAAGGATTTTATCAATAATAGAGGTTAATTGCTTTTTTTACTACCAAAGGACATAGTTAAATCAATCATTAATAACCATGTCATCAATGATTGATTGAGTGATGTCATTTTGTAAAGATTTGGCAGCTTTATTGCCTAAAGTGTTGTGAATGCTTTTTTGCGCTTCTTCATAAGTCATGGCTTTAGCTTCAATCACTTCATCAAGACGAAGTATCCAAACGATGCCTCTTTCTTCACTTGCAACAGGCAAGCTGATGTCACCTTTTTGCATGGTTTTGATTTGTCGAGACACCTCAATGCCAAAAACTTGAGGAATATCTACAGCGCTGAGTGAGATTGAATAACCCTCAGGGTATTTTTTGTTCAGGAATGAATATTGTGCAAAAGCCTGTTTAAAAGTGATTTTTTTGTGCGCGATGTCATACCACAATTGATAAGTGTGTTGATGACTGGTGACTTTATTTTGAGGATCAAGTTTTAAGGCGATTGCTGAAATACTGAACCGAGGTTTATGAATGTAGTTTTTATGATGGGCCTCAAAATAGTTGCGTTCATCAGTTTCAGTGGGAATTTTCAATTGTTCACCAATCATTAGGGCCATAACTTCAGAGGCTATGTGCTGTTGTAATAAATAACGGCTTTTTTCCTCCAATTGTTTTTGAGCAGTTGGATTTAATTGGCGGTAAAAAGCCGCATAAAGAAAATGGTTATTGATGCTGTTTTCTATGGTCTTTTTTGCGAAGTCAGACAATTCCTTCTGGCCTTTTTTGCCATTTAAAAGCCACAATAATTGCTGATTGCTTAATTCTGCATTATTTGATTTGGCAGCGACCATCTGCCCTTGGGCATTTGTGATGGCACCCCAGTCTATATTTATATGCGCGTTATTGATGGTTAGCTGTTTTTTCTTTTCAAAAGCTTGATGAACAGCATGATTGGTTAACGTGTTAATTACCCTTTCAGATATTTGTTGGTCTGTTTGCTTGTGTGGCAAGACGATGCGTTCGCAATAAAAGATCAAGACACCTTGTTTTCCAATGATGACATCGGAGGTTTGATTGGGTTTCATATTCATGACGATGTCATTAATGGTAGGTGGAAACTTACCATGTGCAATATTCCCGATCAAGCCAGATTGTAATCGGCTTTGTGATTCAGATTCAGCGACAGCGAATTTTTTAAAGCTGTCCAGATCTGAAATTTGATCATGAATCTGCTGCATTTTTTGATTGATGTTTCTGATCTCTTTTGCAGTGGCATTAAGCGGGTAGTTTTTAAAGATTTGATAGAGCCTAACTTTGGCTTTTTTGTTGTGCTGCCTTTGCATGAGCATAGCGGTGTTGTCGTCCACTTGTTGCTGGTCAAGTTTGACTGTGGCTCGAATGGAACGCTTGATAAAAGGCTCTGATTGACTATTTCTACTGTTGTTGTGCAAAAAAATCATTTTATCAAGTTGGCTCTTTTCAATGAGTGCTTGTTGTGAAACTAAATGGTGTTCAACAGCAAAGGCATCTTTTTGTTCAGTGGCTCCTTGCAATTGAATCAAAGGCCTGTGTTTTAGCCATGTTTGCATCTGGTTTTCATTGACGAAAAAATGCTGAGGTTTATTGTGTTGTTGACAAGCGTGTAAAAAAATCAGTGTAAAGGCACAAAAATATATTTTCTTCATTTGTTTTTCAGCGTGTTAATTTTTTCAATAAATGTTTCATCATAAAGCCCTTGTTGTTGCGCAACAGCAATGGTCTGTGAAATCAATTTGTTAATGACAGCTGCGCCTCTGCGATTGTTGGATGGGGGCAACATGGCTTTTAATTCATAAAGTGTAGCAATAGCGGTGTCAACTCTTTTCATTTCATTGGCCAATGTGACTTTTTCAATCAATTGATTTGAGTTTTTTAATAGCGTTAGTTGTTCATCTATCATTATCATGGCTTGTTCTTTATGGTGAAAGTCTTGACTTTTTAAGCGCCACTGGATTCTCAAAGAATTGGCCAGCTCAAATGCAGGGTGGGTGTCATCGATACGAGCTAATGTCTTTTCCATGTTCTGTATTTTATTCCATTTGCGCAATTGCAATAATCGTGAGGCATCCATTAACTCATTGGCAATAGGAATGTTTGTGATGATCTTTTGTAACACAGGACGCTTGTTGTTGAGTAAAGGCTTTATTTGACTGGTCATCAAATAATAGGTTAATTCTTCAATGGCTGATTGATGTTTATTGGCGTCTTGAGTGAATAACTGTGTCAAATACTTGAGTAACTTAGCTTGAGTTTTTGCACGTAATTGGGGTTTTTGTTGGGCATCTTGGATCATCAATAGTGCAGTTTGCTTAATGATTGGATCATCGATATATGAGAGTAAATATTTTAATCGATGAAAAGCGTGTTCTTTTATCAATCGTCTGATGGTACTAAAACTGTTGTTTTTAATTTTTGTAATTAATGGATCGTAATCAATCAATATTTGATTAAACAAGGGTTTATTTAAGGAGCTTTTTATGATTTTTGGTGAGCGCAATTTCAACACATTGAAATAATCAGTACTTAATAGAGCATTATCGGCGAAAATTTTGCTATCTTGTGCATTTAAGCGCCTGCTCATATTGAGGTGTGCTAAGTTGCGGGTACCCAATGTTTGCCACTTTTTTTGATTTTCAGGTTGATTGAAGTATTCTGTATTTAAATTGATTGGTTGATCTGAAGAAACAAAAATCAACCCTCCTGTTGACAGTGGTTGAAACAATTCGACATGTTGAAATTCTGCATTCAATGTGGCCAATAAAGACTTTAATAAGGCTTCGTCAATAAACCGCATGCCTATCCATTGTACGAATACTCCATCATTATTTAAGCGGCTTTTGACAGTGGCAAAGAATTCACGAGTGTATAAATTTGATGCCCCTGCTGTCCATGGATGAGAGGGTTGGGAAACCACTATGTCAAAGGCCTGTGTACTGTTTCTGATGGCGTTTCTGGCATCATTAACATGCAGTTTTAATCTGGGGTCAGACAGTGGGTCGATGCCACGCCATTTTGATAAAGAACGGTTGGCATTGACGACTTCTTGCTCCAGTTCAACTACGTCAATATTTTTAATGGATTCCGGCACGGCTTTGAGTGTTATTCCTGCGCCCAAACCAATGATCAACATGTCCTTGGCATGTGGATTAACCACTGTTGGTAACATGGATAACCAATGTGCCAAGAAATATTGTCCATCTCGCTTGCCTGCCATTTCAATAGAAGATTCAGGTAGGCCGTTGGTCAATAATCGCATTTCTGACCCTTGATCCATCAGAATGACTGTGGTGCTTTCCCCAATGCCCATATAGTGGAGTTTGCCCGTTTGTGATTTTTTACCGAGCGTTGAATAACTCAGAAGTTTGATGGGCTCTTGTAATGGAACCAGCCATATTAAAAGGATGCCGGCCATTAATATTGGTGTGATTTTCAACTGGCTTTTTGACATTATGACTGTTGAAATGGCTAAAACTATACTGATGCTTGCTAATATTTTGGTGCTGATCACAAAGCCATAGTGAGACAATAAATAAAAGCCCATTAATAAAGATCCAATGATTGCACCCACAGTATTCCAACTGTATACACGGGCTGAAACTTCACCTGAGTTGTGATTTTCTGTTGCCAAAATATTGATGGCCAATGGGAAAGTCATGCCAATGAATAATGCACCTGGTAATAAGGTTGCCAATCCAATGATGATGGCTTCGTTTATAAAAGACCAACTTCCATAATGTCCTTTCATGTCAAAGTCAGTCAGATCATTGGCAAAAAAGAAGCTGATAAAAAAGCACAAGGCAATGGCCAATTGTACAAAACAAAAGCTTGTTGTGGCTCTGAATTTTTTACTCAGTGAGCTGCCCAAAAATGCACCCAATGCTAAAGCCAATAAAAACACAAACAACATGACTCCAAATGAATAAATGCTGCTGCCTAACATATGGCTGAGTAAGCGAGTCCAAAGAATTTCATAGGCAAAAGACACGGCACCTGATACCAGTATAATGGGTAAGATCCAATGTATGGATTTTTGAGTTGTTGATTGATTATCTTGAGTCAGTGCAGTATTGGAACGGGTTTCTGTATTGCGTCTAAAATACAGAACACCAACGATGAAAATGATAACATTGATGACAACTGCTGTGTAAGTCGTCATGCCCAAACCATAGTTTGGCAGTAATAAAAATGCGCTGATCAATGCACCCATGCAAGCGCCAAAAGTATTGGTGGCGTATAATCGACCAATTTTCTTGCCAAAGTTGTCGCCTCTTTGAACAGCAAAGTCAGATAAAAGTGGCAGCGTTGCGCCCATAAGTGTGGTGGGTATTAACAATACTGCAAATGAACCAAGTACATACATGATGGCATTGTGTGCACTCATACTGCTGAGTTGAGGGGTTGTGTAAAAAAAACTGTACACATGAGCAATAAACTGTAAAAAATAGGGTACGCATAATGCTGAGACAGCAATGGCCAATTCCAGTATGGCATACAGCCGTACGGGATTCTTGACACGCTGGATCATGCGACCAATATAACTGGCACCCAATGCTAACCCTCCCATATAGGATGCCAAAACAGCAGCAATGGCCAGTTCAGTACTGCCAAATATCAATGACAATTGTTGTGACCAGGCTGACTGGTATATCAGGCCAGAGAAACCTGAAAGGAAGAATAATGTCAGCAGTATCCCTGTATCTAAATAATGTTTTTTTTGCATATCAATGATTTATATTTTTAGTCAAAGAATTTTGACCCTCGATAATGGTGATTTTTTGGTTGACATCAATGTCAGAAAATTGTGATTTTTCGCCACTTGGCCAATTGATGATGAGCTGATCAATAGATTCAGCCTGATTTAAACCAATTTCCAGTTGCAAACTATTGGCACCAAAGCTTCCACCGGAGGAAACATGGCGGTGGACAGTGCGTTGTATGTTATTGTCCTTTATGTTTATAGTAACACGACTACCAATGGCACTTCGACTCGATTGTGTGCCTTGTAGTTGAATGGTTATCCAGTTGTTGCCAAAACCAGGGTTTTCGAAAAAGGCATTTTGAAAGACATCGCTGCTGTATACACCACCCATTACAGCATATATGTCTTGATCGCCGTCATTGTCCATATCAGTAAATGAAATGCCGTGGCCTTTTTGTAAGTGGCCAGTTACCGTGGTGTGGGTAACATCAATAAAAGATTGTCCCTGATCATTGAGAAACATTCGATTCGGGATGATGCTCCTGAAATCTGGTGAGCCTGTACCAATGTACATATCTAGATAACCATCGTTGTTGAGGTCTCCGAAATTAGCGCCCATGGCAAGCAACGGTTGTTGTAACCCCTGTTGTTTGGTCACGTCGGCAAAGGTGCCATTGCCAAGATTGCGGTATAAACGAGGATAGTTTTTTGGGGTTTTTCCATTCAGATAATGGTCAATTATTGAAAAAGCCTGTGATTCATTAAATGATTTGGATGGTTCACTGCTGTAGGCATCTGCTGAAAAGTCAGCAACAAAAATATCCAACCAACCATCGTTATCAAAATCCCAGAACCAGGTAGGAAAACTGTACAGTGGTTCTTGAACCCCTGCTTGTTTGGCAACATCAACAAACTGGATATTGTCGGGCTTTGATATGTTTTTCATCAGTTGATTGGTGTAATTCATACGAGAAATATACAAATCTATTTTTCCATCATTGTTATAATCTCCCCAAGTGGCACCTTTGACAAAGCCTTTTGTGTTAAGACCTGCCTGTTCAGCTATATTAATAAAAGTGCCATCGCCTTGATTGTGGTAGAGTTCACCAGGATGTGGTATGTTAGGTAAAGACTCATTACCAATGAATAAGTCCAGCCAACCATCATTGTCTACATCTGCCCATGCAGCAGTTTGGGTGGGATGAAAGCTTAACATTCCAGATGATTCCGTAACATCGGTAAAAGTACCATCACCATTGTTGCGCAATAGTGAATTGGGGTGTCGACCAGACCTGAGCAACCATGCGCCTCTCAGAACCAAAACATCAATGTCTCCGTCATTGTCATAGTCGGCTTGGACCATATTGAGGCCACCACTGATACCTGTGATATTGGCTTGTTCAGTACTGTCAATAAATTGACCGTTGTGATCATTCAGCAATAATCGTAATTGACTACTCAGATTCCACCCCGAAGTCAAAATATCCATATAACCATCATTATTAAAGTCTTCTGCAACAACGCTACCGGCAAGATCAATTAAATTACTGCCATTATTTGGTGCAATGTTTTTGAATTTCTTTAATACCGTTTTTGATTCAAATAATGACATCGGAATCAACCACTCAGGTTTAATACCATCTGGATGAAGGCCAATGGTTTGTGCAGCCAGATTATACAGCCATTTACTCACCAGATCATTGGGGTCTTGTTGCAACAATAGCTGGTATTGTTGCATGGCTTGTTGTGAACCTTGTTGATTCAGATGGACAGCAGCTGGACTGATCGGAAAAATACAACTGTCATTGCCATGAAGCATGATGCAATTGCTCTGTTCCCCAACCCTCAACAGTGCAATGGCTAACAATCTTCGGGTTTTTTGCTCATCATCGGCTGTATATCGTTGTGCATTGAGCTCTATAAAATTCAATATTTTTTGGAATAAATCAACGGCATCCATGGAGTTTCCTGCTCGTAACCTTTCGTTGCCAAGTTTCAACATATGGTTGATGTTTTCATGGCTGATTGAGATTGGAGCAGAGGGCTCCATAAAAGCCAGTCTTTCGACGTTCATAAAACTGTTAGTCATTGGATTGGCCATGGCGGCGATATTTTGTAATCTGCTCACCATTGTTTCATGCTCATTTTTGTGCTGTTGATCAACGGCCGCTTCAGTCGATTGTGTTTGTATTTTGTGCTGTTGATTGTCATCACAACTCAGAATAAACATCAGTAAACATGTGATGAAAAAAGAGTGCTTGATTAATAATGTATTATTCATGTTTATGATAAAGGTTCATCGTGTAACCATATGGAATCGGTTGTCTGTTTTTTTTGATAGGCATTTAATCGGTCAGCCACTCTATTTATTTCACTTTTTTTAGATGTATTTTTTTGAATGTCATCCCAGGCCTTTTGTTGATGCACAATGGCTTGAGAAAAGTCACCTTGCCAAACAGCACACATGGCTTTTGTTTCATGTGCCATGACCGTTTGCTGTGATGCAATTTTTACCATGAGTGCATCAGGACAATGACCTTCACTTTGTGCCATGATGCGGGCTAACATATTGTTTTTGGTGTTTTGGTAAGGAGATTGCCTGTTTATATTTTGTAAAACAGTGATTGTTTCTACTTCAGAGTGATTGGTTTGTAACAGTGTTCGGGCCAATTTAAGTGGAGTAGATTCAATAATGCCTCCAAATTCTATGGCGTTATTATAGTGTTCAATGGCTGCCTTATATTGTTGTTGCTGGTGATATAAGTCGGCCAAGCGTATGGCATATTCACTGGATTGAGGGTTTAAAACAATGGCTTTTTGTAATTGTTCAATGGCAAGATCATTTTTGCCATTTGATTTATGGATTGTCGCCATCAATGCAAAAACTTTATCGTTTTGTAGATCAGTCAGGGGCTCAAGGGTGTTTTGTGCTTCGGTTTTATTGCCCATTTTGGCGTAAACTATAGCCATATTGTATTGAATGTTGATTCGTGATGGATCTGCTTGAGAGATTTTCTTGAGTAGATTTAAGGCTTGCAGATGATGACCTTTTTTTGAAGCTTTTATGGCTTTTTTAATGGTCTTTTGTATGCCTCGATTCAAATCTGATACATTTTGCATGAGGGCATCATCAAAGGTGATGCTGGTGCGCAGATCGCTGTCATCTGGCGCCTTTAGAAAGTGTTGCTGTGCCAATTCTGCCTGACCATTTTTAGCGTAAATTTGTCCCAACTGATAATGGGCCTGGTAAGCTTGCGGTTGTTGTTGTAAAACCTTCTGAAAATAAGTGATGGCGGTGTCTTCATTGCCCAATTGTCTCTCAATCAAAGCCATGTGATACAAAGCCATAGGTTGACTGGGGTGGTTTGTTAAAATGCGTTGGTTAAGCTTTTGTGCCTGTGCCAGCTGATTGGTTTGTAACAATACATCAACCTGCCAAATTTGCGCAGGTAAATGTGTGTGATTGATCGGGTGGTTGAAATATTTTAGGGCTTCATCAAAGTCGCCAATTTGTCGATAAACATGTGCCAGCAGATAATACCATTGGTGATTATTTGGTTGTTCAGCAATGGCATTGATATAACAGTCTTTGGCCTGATTCTCCATCAGGTAAGCGTGATAGGTTTTTCCAAGTTGTCCAATTGCCCAGCCCAGTTTACTTTTTTTGGTATTGTTTTTTTTGATCAGATTGATGTATTCGATTCTTTGTTGAAATTGTTTTTTTACTATTACATCAAACGATTGATCATCAATATTCAATGGAATTGGCGGTAAGTTATGGTTCAATGCCGTATCCGTGTTTTCATTTGTAGAACAATTGACCAACATAAAAAAGATCAAAAAAACCATTAAATATTTCATGGTGCTGGATGAATCAATTGGTGATAGCGAAGTAAAGACAGATTCTTATATTCAGAGGTTTGGCCGTCTGACCATAAAACTGAAACATCAATGTCTTTTTGATGATCGTCTAGGCCAATGATGATGCGTGGGTCATTGGCAGAAATGTAGCTGGCATCAGTACGAGAACGTCTGGTGATTTTTTGACCATTTTCCAGAGTGATTGTGGCAACAGAGCCGAGCATGTACTTGCCATTTTTATTTTGTAATTGTAGTCCGATCCACTGCTTTTTGTGGCCTACATGATTGATTAATAATTGTGCTTTGCTATGATTGTTGGTAACCAAGACATCAGTATCACCATCATTATCTATATCGCCTATGGCTGTTCCTCGACTGACGTTCTTTATTGACAGTACCGGAACATCAGCTGTTATTTCTATAAAGCTGCCTGATTGATTGTGAAATA
Organism: uncultured Alcanivoracaceae bacterium; assembly: GCA_964352735.1. Lineage (GTDB taxonomy): Bacteria > Pseudomonadota > Gammaproteobacteria > Xanthomonadales > Marinicellaceae > NORP309. The sequence continues at coordinate 90,092 of CAYGTC010000004.1, forward strand.
ATTGATTGCTTTGTTGCAAAGCTAAAATAACGCCATCATCAATTTGCTCTTGAATAAGACGAACAGCACCATTGATGGCCAAAATATCTAACCAACCATCGTTATCAAAGTCCAAAAAAGCAGTGCCAAAACCAGTATAACCTTTCGACGGTTCTCCAAGCCCTGTGATACTCGTAGCATCAGTGAAATAGCCTTGTCCATCATTCTTATAAATGGTGTTGGTTTCATTGAGTAAGTGAGTCATGAATAGATCGAAATCACCATCATTATCAAAGTCACCAGCATCGACACCCATACTTGCCTCAGGTTTTCCATGTTTATTAACGGCGCTGCCACGCATTAAAGCTTGATTTTTGAAACCATTATCATCTTTAAGCCACAGAAAATTATGGCCCATATCGTTGGTGACATATATGTCTGTTTGTTGATCTTGATTAAAGTCTGCAGTGACAACACCCAGACCGGCACCTTTAAGTGCAATGCCATGAGCAAGACTTTCATCAGTAAAAGTGTTGTTGCCTTGATTGATCAGCAGTTTGTCATTGACATTGGCATAGGCATTTGGGCCGCAATAATCAGGTTTGCCTGTTTGAGCTGTACAAGTTTTATTTCTTGATATTTCATAATCAACATAATTGCTGATATAAAGATCCAGCCAATTATCGCCATTGGCATCAAAAAAAGCCGCACTGGTTGACCAGCGTGGGTCGTTGGTTTGTGATGATTCAGTGATATCGGTAAAGGTGCCATCGGTATTGTTAATGAACAATCGATTGTTGCCATAATTGGTCAAATAAACATCAACAAAACCATCGTTATTGATGTCACCTGTGGCAATGCCCATGCTGTATTCAAAGGAAATGAGCCCAGATTCTTTGGTGACATCAACAAAGTGCAATTCACCATTGTTCAGTTCATTACGGTATAAAGTACCATGAATTGCTGGTGAGTTTTCAGTATCATTTCCCAATATTCCACCTTGGCCGATATACACATCTAAATCTCCATCATTATCGTAATCCAGAAAAGCCGCTGCTGGGCCCATCATTTCTATGAAATACAATTGGCCATTCATGCCATTCTCATGTTTGACTGTCAACCCGACCTTTTGCGCGATGTCTGTGAATATCAATTGAGGGGTTTGTTGAGTTGGATTTTTTTCATCGCAACCACTCAGTAACATGATGATTGTTATAAACGCACATAGGTGTTTGATTGAATTCACAGATTTTAAAGGTTGTGTTTTTTCAGATTAATAATTATGACATATCTATTTAGGGATGTGGTTATTTTTTGTATTCAACTTACCATATCAAGTCGATCAATGATAAAATTTATTCACTTTTTACATGTGATGCAAATTTTGTTGAATAAAGCGTTCATCGGTTCAATCTTAATTGTTGTATTCAGCGCTTATGTTTTTTTTAAACCGATCAAAAGTCGTGGGATATCTCAACAACAATTATTATTGATAAGGGCGGATAATGCCTTTTACTTACAAAATTATGAACAAGCACAAACCTATTATGCCAAAGCTTTAAAAACTCAATCCTTGATGTCCGATGGTGACAATACACAGTTGCTGGATCGTTACATCAAATCTTTGTTGTTAAGTCCTGAAAAAAACCTCACCAGCATCATTAATGGCTATAAAAAGTATTTATCCAGCTCAGATGGCATAAAAAGACTCAACCTAAATGATGTGCAACAAATACTGGCATTGGGTATGTTGGATGATGTCATGGTTATATCGGATCAACTCAGCGATCCCTTGCTGAAGACGGTCGTATTGAAAGATCATGATCTCATTCGGGCACATATGCAATTGTTGTCCATAGCCAAAGAATTACGTGATGAAAAGTATTATGCAGTATCGGCTGAAATACATTTTTTGCAAGAAGATTATGACGCAGTGATTGATGATACTGATCAATTACTTAATAACGGTTTTTTTGATGCGCAAATGTATTATTATCGGGCACAAGCTTTTGTCAGAACCGATCGATTAGAGCAATCTAAAACAGCGTTGAATTTATATCAAGTGCTAGAGTCGATTACATCTGGGCCATATTCGCAGCGGATAGAAAAAATCGAACAACTGATTGAAAGATTTCCCTCTTTTGCTAACAATACAACCATTAAAGTGCATTATATCAATGCTTTGCAAAGCAATGCTCAATCAAAAAAGGCTGTGAATGAATTGAAGTTAATTGAAGGCATAAATCTAAGGATAAATGATGAAATCAAAATTGTTAAAACGGCCATGCGTTTTCAAAACGATGATGTGGTGAAATGGATGTATGAACATTCATCCATTTCAGATAAGCCAGTGATGAACGGCATTAATGGCAACATCGTTTTAGAAGGGTTAATGTGTGAATATTTTGTTTCCACTGATCAGTTGATAATTGCTGATCAGGTGTGTGACAATGCTTTTAATTATGAACAGCACCATGCGCACACTTTTTATTGGAGCGGAGAATTGAAGCTTAAACAACAAGATTACCCGAAAGCGATTCAAGCTAAAAAAATAGCGCTTGATTATGCACCGTGGATGAGAGAGTGGCGACTAAAGTTAGCACATATTTATCTGTCTCAAGGCGAAGTAAAGCCCGCGCGTTTATTGTTTAATCAGGACATGATAAATAATGATCCCAGCATCAAAAAATTTGTATTCGAAAATGGATTAATAATTCATGAATAAGTATCAGTTGGCTTTGAAATTATTGTTTTTGATCTTCAGTGTTTGTGGGTATTGTGCTACTTTTGATGAGAAAGCAGCAGAACTGGGCATCAAATTTCAACACTCAGATGGCAGATCTGGTGCCTATCAATTTACTGAGACTGCTGGCAGTGGTTTGGCTTGGTTAGATTATAACCAAGATGATTTTGTGGATTTATTGATCATTAATGCTGTGGGTGGTAAACATAAACTGTTTAAGAACACTGGTAAATACTTTGTCGATGTTAGCGACGATGTTTTTTCACATGAAAAGCTATCCACTCACCACAGAGCAATGGGTGTTTGCAGTGCTGATGTGAATCAAGACGGCTGGCCAGATTTTTTGATTACCGCAGCAGGTCAGGACAAGTTGTACCTCAACAACAAAGGCAAAACATTTCAAACACAAGTGTTAGATGATTCGGCTGCTGGTTTGTGGTCAACCTCTTGTGCCTTTGCTGATTTGGATCAAGATGGTGATTTGGATTTGTATGTCAGCAGGTACGTAAAATACGATTTCAATGGCAATAAAAGTTGCCAGAATACTGACATCAAAGGCTATTGTAACCCTAAAGCTTATGCTGGACAGCACGATGGCTTGTACCTCAATGATGGTCATGCGCAGTTTACCGAAATGGCGGCAAAACGTGGCATAGAAATGGGCAATCAAGACAGGGGTTTTGGGGTTGTCATCAGCGACTTTGATCAAGATGGTGATGCAGATATTTATGTGGCCAATGATGGCAGTGCCAATCGTTATTATGTCAATAATGGAGAAGGTTATTTCGATGATCAGGCATTATTACTAGGTGCCGCTATCAACCATCATGGCAAAGCGGAGGCGGGTATGGGACTGGCTTTGGGTGACCTCAATAGAGACGGTTTTCAGGATGTGGTTGTGAGTCATTTTTCCTTGGAAACGAACACCATTTATCTCAATCATCAAGCTCAATATTTCCTTGATGCCAGTGCAAAGATGGGCATTGTTAAAGCCAGTTTATTACCCATGGGGTGGGGCATGGCCTTGAGTGATGTTGATAATGATGGTGATGAAGATCTATTGGTTGCCAATGGACATATTCATCATTTTATTGGGGAATTAGATGGTCGGCAAAACTATCATCAAGCCAATCAGTTATTTCTCAATAATGGTAAAGGCCAGTTAGAAATACAAGCAACAGCAAAGGCATTTATCGTTGATCAGCATCGTTCGTCTAGAGGCTTTGGGGTAGCGGATTGGAATAATGATGGACAGATTGATTTTGCTGTCAACAACATCAATGACCGCTCAACCCTCTATGAAAATTCTCATAATAATGATCACCAATGGTTGGGCATCAAATTGATTGGCCCCAAAAATAACCGCAGTGCCATTGGTGCGGTGGTCACTGTTAGTTCAGGTGATCTGCTTCAAAGAAAAGAGGTCATCAGTGGTGGCAGTTTTATGAGCCAATCAGATGTCCGCTTGTTGTTTGGTTTGGTTAATTATAGTGGAGCTGTTAGAGTACAGATCAAATGGCCAGATGCCAAACTTCAAACAGTCAACATTGATGTGTTAAATCAATACCACACCATAAAACAAGAAAACCAATAAAATTGAAGCAGCTTTTATTGGTATTAAGTCAGTTATGCGGTATTGATTTGAAAAAAAATCAGGATTATTGTAGTATAATCAAAGAATAAAAGGGGTAATTCAGGTCATGAAATTAAACAAATCACATCTATTTAAATCAACCATTGCACTGACACTGATCAGTTCTTGCGTTTTTGCACAGAAAGGGGCTTTGACATCAATCGAACAGAAAGTGGTCAGCGATCAACAATTGATGGTCAACATGACCGCTCAAGAGCGCAGAGATTACCGCAAAGTGATTTGGAACAATTCCGACAAACAAGCTCAGCAAGCCTATAACCGTGCCTACAAAAACTTAATGGAAGCTGGTGTGATTGGCAACCTGCCAAAGGTTGCTGGTGAAGAAACCGTCAAAAAAACCAAAGCGCAAAGAATACCGGGCACCAGCATCACTTACCATTCGGGCACACTGAGTCCTGCAACCGTCAACAGTGTTGCTGTAGGTAACCGGTTTAACTCTGCATTGAACCCTGCTGGTACCGCAGTTGCGCCTTTAGAGGCGTCTGGGTCCATCACCATGGCAACATTCAATATGGCTGCTGCTGATGCCAACGTATTCATCTCTTTTTATGATCAAATTTCTGGTACCATGGCAAATCGCATCACGTCCTTTGCTACCCCAGGGGTAACTGGTGACAACACGCTTACTTTTGCCACGGCTTTAAATTATGTCGGTGGTGAATTTTTAGGCGGCATTTGGAACTTTACTGGAGGTAATGATACTGTCAATGTTGCCACTGGTACAGTGGGGGGGCAGGGTTTTCATGGCATATCGATCAATGATTCCGATCCAGGTACAGATTTGGTTGAGTTTACCATGACCAATGGTGCTTTTGGTGTCAGTGGCGATGTGACCACTCCGGTTGAACTGATGAATTTCGAGATTGATTGATTCATTTTTGACCATGAATGGTGTGCTATATGTGACGGACCCCAGGGTCCGTTCTTTTTTTCAGTTGACCATTGTATTGTTGTGTTTGTTGGTTGTGGTGTCATGTGATCAAACCGATCGGCCCAATGTCATGATCATTACCTTTGACACCACACGTGCCGATCACATTGGTACCTATGGTCGAACCAATGCTGGTACCCCTAACTTGGACGCTTTGGCTGAGGATGGGGTGGTTTATGAAAAGGCCTTGACCTCCATCCCCATCACTTTGCCTTCACACAGCAGCATCATGACCGGTAAAGTGCCTTTTGTGCATGGTGTGCGTGACAATGGTTTGTTTGAATTGCCTCAAGAGCAATTGACCCTGGCTGAAATCCTCAAAAATCAGGGTTATGCCACAGCCGCTGCGATTGGTTCTTTTCCTTTGACTTCGCAATTTGGTATCAATCAAGGTTTTGATCATTATAATGAACACATCGGCTTGGAGCAACGAGATGTTTATGGAGAAAAAAGCCTGCCAAAGAAAGCGCTGTTTTTTGATGAAAGAACAGCAGCGCAAGTCAATGATGGCATCATGCCGTGGTTACAAGACAACCACCATCAGCCTTTTTTTGCTTGGTTGCATTATTTTGATCCGCACCATCCTCATGAACCCCCATCTCCATACGATCAGCTTTACAACACCGATTTGTATCAGGGAGAAATTGCTTTTTCAGATGAAAGTTTGGGTCAAGTCATTGCCCAATTAAAACGTCTGAATGTGTACGACAATACCCTGATCATTTTCACCTCAGACCATGGCGAGGGCAACAATGAGCACAATGAATCGACCCATTCATTTTTGATCTATAATGCCACTTTGCATGTGCCTTTGATCATCAAGTATCCTCAGCAAAAGCATGCAAAGACTCGCATCGCTGATTGGGTAGCATTGGTGGATATTTTCCCCAGTGTGCTTGCATGGTTGAAGATAGAGGAACCAGAGGGGATTCAGGGTGTTGTATTGCCTACAGATGACCACACTCACACCGAACAAGAAATTTACAGCGAGACATTGTCACCCAGATTTTACAGGGGTTGGGGAGAACAACGGGGCTTGGTCAAAAACCACATCAAATACATTCATGGTCCTAAAAAAGAATTGTACGATCTCAACAATGATCCGAAGGAACTCAATAATCTGATTGATCAGCAACCCCAATTGGCTGAGTCCATGCGTGAGAGTTTGCAAGAGTACATTGACGAGTACAAACTCGATGAGGGTCTGAGTAACGCCATCAACAGGTCAGAAAATACCATCAATATCCTGCGGGGTTTGGGTTATGTCCAAAGCAGTGGCGAAGCCGTGACTGGCATTGAAGAAAAGTTGGACGATTCGGGTGAGGCTCCGCAAAAATATGCCGATAGCATTTCTACCCAAAGCACCGCCAAACACCTCCTTTTTAATAAACAGTACATTCAGAGCATTCAATATATAGATGCCTTGTTGTTGGCAGATCCAGGCAATCAATATTTTATTGAACTGAAAATCCAAGCATTGATGATGATAGGTGATTTTGATCAAGCCATGACATTGTTGTTGTCATTGCCAGATGCCAGTTATGGAGAAATGTCTCAGGCCAAAAGACTGTCGATGCAAGCCCGTTTGTATCTGGCAAAAAAACAGTTCAAACAAGCGCAACAAAAATTCATTGAATCTGAGCAACTGGAGAAGACCATTGCTGGTCAATACCAACTGTCTTTATTGGCCAAACGAGAAAGAAATCTTCAACAACAGCAACGGCATTTGTTGAACATGTTGGATATGGATGGCAATTTGATTCAAGCTTGGGACGAATTGGCCATCAGTTATGTTGAGAGCGATGATTTTTTATCGGCCGAAGAGGCGTTTGTTTCGGGCATCAAACTCAATCCGAATAATCCTCAGAGTCGCTATAATTATGGGGTTTTTCTGTATTCTGTGGCAGACTGGTCAGCTGCCATCAAGCAATTCAATCAAGTCATCGATTTAAACAAGGACTATTTGGATGCCCACTATGCCTTGATTGAAATCTTGTTAAAATCTGATCGCATGGTTGATGCACAGGTTGCTCTCAAGCGGCTAAAACAATTGGCACCAAGCAGTACTCAAGTTCAGCGCGCAACGGCGTTGTTCCATCACTTAAATGAAGAAGTAAAATGAAATTGTCCATCGCTTTTCTGCCTATTTTAATGTTGTGTTGCTTGTTGTGCGGCTGCCAACAACACAGTGATGACAATGCACAAGAAATTAATACAGAAACAACATTGGCGCGTTTTTCGGACAATGGCACGGTGACTCTTGGCGAATTGCAGCAGTATCTGCTGTCTTTGCCGATCAATGAAAGGTGGTCAGAAATCAATCCTGATGATCATTACAAGCGTTTGTTGAGAAAGATGGCGGTTCGCAAACAATTATTGACCGAAGCGAAATTGATTGGCGCGGATCAAGAAGCGGTATATTTATTGAAAAAACGGCAAATGGAACGTGCCCATTTTGTGAGGTCCTTCCTCAGTGAACAGTCGATAAAAAATCAACCCACACAAGCCGATTTGAAACGGTATTATGATGAGCACATTGACCAGTTCACTCTGCCTGAAAAAAGGAATGTTTATCATATTTTTAAATCAAATACCACCGATGATGGAGTGGCTGTACTTGAAAATGCTAGGCAGCGAATCATTGGGGGTGAAAGCATTAAATTATTGGCTCAGCAACTGTCTGAGTCGGAGTCTCGTCACAAAGAAGGTTTCATCGGTTTGGTCAGCAAAGGTCAATATCCCGCTGATTTTGATCAAGTGGTCTTCAATCTTGATGGCAATGTGCCGAGTGAAGTGATCAGTACCACCAATGGTCACCATGTGTTCTATGTGAGTGATATATTGCCTGAAAAACGCTATGGTTTTGTTGAGGTGCGTCAACAGATGTTAAAAGAGGTTAAGCACAAGTTTGCTGTAGATTTGATCAAGCAATCTGCATTGACAATGGGGTTGCCGGAATCATTTTCCATGGTTGATTTAGAACAAATGAAAATGATGCTGAGCAAAAAAGATCCTCAGGCTATCCTGTATCAAGTGGGTGAGCAAACTTTGTCATTGCCGGAGTTCCAATTCACGATCAAGGATTGGTTAGGGCAAGCCCATACGGTCAAAGATTTACCTGAGCAGATGCATTTGATGTTGCAGCAGCAGGCCTACAGTGAAGTCATTTATCAGCATTTGCTCGACACTGATTTTGAACCTCTTCAGTATCATGTGTTGAACAATCAACTCGATGATTTGCTGATGGATCAATTTGTCATGACCAAGATCAAGGCTTATGTGAATGAACGTCCCGAGTTGCTCAAAGGTTATTACGACAAGAACGCCTTGCGTTTTTCATCGCCAATTCAATTGAATTTAACCGTTTTGAAAGTGCCCATTGTCGCCGGTGAAAATTTGATGCCTGTTTTAGAAGCCAGCATAGAAGATTTGAATGGTGGGGCCTTGAGTTTGGATGACTTAGCCACTAGGTACAACGGTAAGATTGAGTATTTGGGCTTTAAGAGCGCTAGTCAATTGTCTGTGATCAATAAAAGGCTGAGCCAATTTGTTTTCCAGTTGGAGACTTCACAACACTCTGTTCCATTCACTGATGGAAAACATTACTCCATTGCCCAGTTGGTTGCTAAAAGGCCCGCAAAACTCCGTCCTTTGTCATTGGTTCGCGAATTGGTTTTGAATGCGTACATCAAAGATAATAAAGTTTCAATCTTTGATGAAATTAGTGCCATCCTGTTACAAACGGTAAGCATTGATGAACAAGCGCTGGCTAGGGTGATCGAGTCAACTCAGGCCCTTGAGTAGATGAGTAGAGCTGCCAATACTTACTCATTCTAGACTTTGGGTCATTGTCAACTGGATTTGCATGCTTGTTAATGTATCAGATACGATGTTTGATTCTATCTTGGCAATGCGTTCATTGATCAAAGCTTCAATGATGGATGTTCTTGACTCAGATAAACTGGCACTGGTGCGGTCAATCATTCGATCCAGCCGTATGATCCACAATTGGCCAGCATCGGATTCGACAAGGTTACTGACTTCTCCGACTTTCATCAGTGACAATTGTTTGGCTGGTTTCTTGCCAAGAATATTGGTTTTTTTGAGATCGCTCAATCGTGAAATTTTGCCATCAGGGAAGGCATCCAGGCGCATTGAGTATTGATCAATGGCTTGTTCGAAATTCAGTTGGCCTGTTGCGATGTGATGATACACCATCTCTGCTTTTCTGTAACCTTCGCTTGGGTTGTCTTTAGTATGAGGCATGACGATGATTGAGAGGTCATAACGTTTAGGCATAAAGTATTTGTTGTGGTTGAGTTGATGGTGTTTTTTGATTTGTTCTTCGGTTGGCTCTGTTAATTGGGCCTTGACCTGTTTGAGCAGCACTTGTGAAGTGATCGCCTCAATGTAATCATTGCTCAAGCGTTCAGTGATTTTTGATTGTTGTTGAATGGGCAACTGATTAAAGATTAAGCGATTTTGAAAATATTCATCGGTGATCTTTTTGATGTGATCGACAGAAAAGTCTGAGCTATCCAGCGATGAACCGCTGTCATTAAGTAACCATAATAACTGTTGTTTGCTGATCTGTTGTGTGGACGTTTGTGCAGCAGGGCTGTGCAGTGTGTGATGGTTGCTATTGATGACTGACCAATCATAAACAATCGATAATTGCGCATTGATTTTTGCAAGTTCATTGTTCCAATGATGTAATGACAGTTTGCTTGTGTGGTATTTACGGGCCCTTTTCAACAATTGTTCGCTGGTTTTATGTTTCACTGGGATTTTTTTCTCACAATAAAACAACACCGCGCCGGTTTTCAGGCGAATCACCTCACTCATTTGACCGGCTTGCAGTTGCCCAATGATGCCATCCAGTGCCGAGTTGAAGTGGTCATGCTTGATGTTGCCAATCAAGCCTTTTTGTAATCGGGTTTGTGAGTCTGAGTGCTGGATGGCAAGTTGTTTAAAGCTCGTCAAATCATCGACTTGATTTTTAATCGACAACACTTCTTTGACCGTTTGATCTTTTTCTGCTTGCGAAGCCTCGGGAACAAAGCGTTTATAAATCTGGTACAAACGGGTTTTGGGCTGTTTCGATGCTTCAATCGCCAAAAGGGTCTGATGGGCTTGTTGGACGTCAATTTCTGGCGCGAATGTTGCTGCAAAAATTTGTCTTTTTAGGTCCGTTCTGGCAGATTGATGGATCTTGAGGGTTTGTAAAAATTCAGTCTTTTCTTGAGTATCACTAGGCAAATCATGTCGTTGTCGGAACAGTGCTTGCTGAATAAAGTATCCTTCTATTTGTTCTTTCAATGACTCATGTTTGAATTGTGGATAATCCTCAAGCCATTTTGACAATTGGGTCTGGGTTAAGGTAATGGTGTGGTCTTTGCTATGGGCAATGATGGGAAGTTTAAAACGTTGTTGGCAAGCATTGAGCAATAAAAAAAAGCAAATAAAAATCAGGGTAATGGTGTTTTTTTTCATGGGTTGATGGACATCACAATGATGCTTTGTCGGTTTGGTGGTTGAGTTGCGGTTTATTTAAAACATCTAAGGTGTCTTTTTGTTCAGCAATTTGAATGAATTGATTGGCTTGGATGTTTTCAAAATTGGAGACATGGCCACTGGGCCAAATCACTTGTAACGAGTGAACTTGGTTGGCTTTGTGCAATCCGATGTTGACAGACAAACTATTGGCTCCAAAACTTCCACCAGATCCAACAACGCGATGAATTTTTCTTTCTGAACCCTGTTGATCCTTAATGGATGCGACAATTTTGGCGCCTATGGCGGAACGATTTGATTGGTGACCAATCAAAGTAATATTGAGCCAATGATTGTCGTGACCCGGGTTTTCAAACAGGGCATTTTGGAAAGAATCACCAGAATAGGCCCCGCCCATCACGGCATAAATGTCTTGGTCACCATCGTTGTCAATATCAGCGAATGAAATGGCGTGACCCTTTTGTAAATGTCCAACGCCACTGGTGGTGGTGATGTCCTGAAAATTTACTCCGGCGTTGTTGCGAAACATTTTATTCGGGATCAAGGTGGCAAAGTCGGGCTCCCCAGTACCAATGTACATGTCAAGGAAACCATCGTTGTCGATGTCTTCATAATTGGCGCCCATGATCAATAATGGATAGTTGATTGACAAGCGCTTACTGTCGTCTGTAAATGTACCATCTTTGTTGTTGCGATACAGACGGCTGGAATTTGCCTTGATGCTAGGATCCATCAGGCCTTTGATGACCAAAGAGGTTTGAGAGTCTTGTGTGTCTTGTCCTGTATAAGCACTGGTGTTGTAGTCGCCAACAAATAAGTCTAACCACCCATCGTTATCGAAGTCCCAGAACCAAGTGGTAAAACTGTTCAATGGTTGTTCAACACCAGCGCTTTGACTGACTTCAGTAAACCGCCATTCCTGTTGGTTGCTGTCATTGCGAAACAATTGATTGGGGTGCCCCAAGTTGGATACATAGATGTCCATTCGCCCATCGTTATTGTAATCCCCCCAAACAACGCCTTTGACATAGGCATTGATGTGCAAGCCTGCTTTTTTTGAAACTTCAGTGAAACCGCCATTTTGATTGTTGTGGTAGAGTTCTGTCAAATGTGGATTGCCAGGTACGGACTCATTGCCAATCAATAAATCAAGCCATCCATCGTTATCGAAATCAGCCCAAGCCGCTGTCTGAGTAGGGTGAAAACTCAGCAATCCAGATGAATCGGTGACATCGCTAAAAAAACCTTGGCCATCATTGCGCAACAATGAGTTGGGCAATTTGCCATTGTTCATTCGCCAGGCGCCTCTCATCACAAACACATCAACGTCTCCGTCGTTGTCATAATCTGCGCTGATCATATTGAGTCCACCATTGAGTCTCGTCAGGCCTGCTGATTGGGTGGCATCAATGAATTGACCTGAACCGTCGTTAAGCAATAACCTAATTTGACTGTTATGGCCCCAGGCTGAGGTGATGATGTCTATCCACCCATCGTTATTGAAGTCTTCGGTGATGCTGCCTCCGGCCAAATCAATAACATTGCTTTGATTGCTCGGTGCTATGTTGGTGAAAGTGGGCATGGAGACATCTGATGCGAAAAAATCCATGTCAATTCGCCATTGTTGGGGCACCGCATGAGGATACTGGCCAATGGTTTGTGTTGCCAGATTCAACAACCATTGAAGATGCAAATTGTCGGGCGAAGCTTCAAGCAGGGTTATCAATTGTTGTGTGGCTTTTTTTGCCCCTTCTTGGTTGAGGTGTACGGCCGCTTTACTCAATGGGAAGAGACAACTTTCCTTGCCATGTAACATAACACAGTTGTTTTGTTCTCCTGTTCTGAGGTGGGCAATGGCCAATTTTTTTCTGATTTTTTGTTGTTCAACATCATTAAATACCTGAGGGTGCTGTTGCATCAGTGTCAGCATGGCGGCAAAGTTTTCTGCTGCCTGCTGTGAAGCGCCAGCTCTGAGTTGTTCGTTGGCCAGTTTTGATCGGCCATTGATGTTGGCAATAGAAACAGTTGGGTCGGTGATTTGTTCCAATAATGACAGTCGTTCATGATTTCTGAAGTGGTTTTTCATCGGATCTTGATGAGCAATGATGCTGTTTAAGCGTTTGATCATCTGTGATGTTTCTGGTGTGGGTTGTGGTTGAGAGGCATTGTCGATTTGCTTAGAATTGCAACTCAACAAAAGGATTAGTAGTGTGAACACAACAAAGCGTTGTTTCATGAATTTATCAACAATAAGATTTATATTTGAAAAATAATAGCATATGATAATGATCAACATTAAACGAAAAAAGAAAGTATTGAAATTTAAAGTCATTATTGTTTTGTTATTGGTGGTCTTGTTCGTTTCGGTGGCATTTTGGCCTCAATCTACGCCCAATGAAAATTCTGATATCGACTTCATCAGGGGCAACAATGCCATGTTCAATCAGGAATATGATTTGGCTCGGCAATACTATTTGGCTGATTTGCAATATAATCCTGATCGCTTTGAATCACTGAACAATTTGAGTACCACCTTCATTAAAGGCAATGACCAAAGTATCATTGAAGCGATAAAATACACAAAACGGTTGATCAATCATCCTGCAATGGCCGATCAAATCGATATCCCATTGCTTAAGAGTGTCGAGAAATTGGGCATGTCAAAAGTATTGGATCAACTCAAAGAAACCTTGCAATCTGATTTGTTGTTGGCTCAGGCATGGTTTTCTGAAGATCCCAATAAGGCAAAAGAGCACATCATCAAAGTCCCAGAAGCAGAGAAAAGTTTGGACTATTATCGTTTGTCAGCACAAATTCATTTGAGTACAGGAGATTTTCAGCGATCGCTTGATGACATCAATCATGCCATCGGCTTACAAACCTTTGACAGTCAAATTTATTTCTTAAAAAGTCAAGCGTTATTGAGATCGAGACAAATGCAGCAGGCTCAGATTGCCACGCAAGTGTATCGAATTGTCAAAGCCTTTGAAAAGATCATGACTTCTGCTGAACGCTTAGAGAAATTACAACAGGTTTTTAAATTGGAACCATCTTTACAGACCAATGTTGCATTCATGACACCTTATATCGTGGTTCTGATTGAATTGGGTCAACACGCCAGGGCACAAGAGAGCTTTGATGCTTTGGACATGACAAGCCTGTCAAGTATTGATAAAATATCGTTGTTGTCGGCAGCCGTAAAGCATCACCACATACCCATCGTTGAGGGACTGTATACTCAGACAAATGCGTTAACAGTCAGTGCTGGCGAGGCAATTTTGTATTGTCAAACTTTGCACGAAATCATGCGACTGAATCAAGTGATCAACTATTGCCAGCAAGCAGTAGAGAGATTTCCAGACATCGCGCCATTGCAGTTTTGGTATGGTATGGCCTTGTTAAGCAATGATGACATGGAGGCAGCGATTGAAAACATTGCTTTGGCCATAGATTACTCTCCGTGGGTGGATGATTGGCGTTTACATCTGGCTCAAATCTATTTAACGGAAGGCAAAAAACAGTCAGCGATAAAGGTGTTGGATGAATCTATTTCTGGTAATAGTGCTTTAATATCGCAATTCAAAAAAAAGAATGGTTTGTAACTTTTTATGATGTTGATCAAGTTTATTTTAATTTTATCGTGGTTTTTGGTCTCAAATACTGTGTTTTCTGCTCCAGTATTTTTTGAAAAATCTGCTGCTTTGGGTATCGAATTTTCTCATGAAGATGAAAGAAATGGCGCTTATCACATGACAGAAACAGCAGGCGGCGGCTTGGGGTGGTTTGATTATAACAATGATGGCTTGATAGACTTGTTTTTAGTTGGAGGTATCAACGGGAACAATAAATTGTATAAAAATACAGGGAATGAATTTGTTGATGTTTCTGTAGAGATGAGGGTTGTCCAAAAAGGCCATTACAGTATGGGTGTCTGTAGTGCGGATATTAACCAAGATGGTTGGATTGACTTTGCTTTGACGGCTCATGGCAACGATAAAATTTTCATTAATCAAGGTGGCAAAACATTTAAGCAGAAAAATATTGATGCCAAAGCACAGTCTCAACAGTGGTCATCAAGTTGTGCTTTTGCAGACTTGGACAATGATGGTGATGTGGATTTGTATGTAGCGCGTTACGCAGTTTTTGATTTGAATGGTAATAAAAGTTGTATTGTTGGTGATGGCTACGGTGATAATAAAGGTTATTGTAACCCAAAGCATTATCCAGGTGGAGTGGATGGTATTTATATAAACGATGGCAAAGGCCATTTCACCAAACTTGACAATGGTAAAAGGGGTTTGTATACGGGTCGTAATGACCATGGTTATGGTGTAGTAATCAGTGATTTTGATCAGGATAAAGACATGGATATTTTTGTTGCCAATGACACCACCGAAAATAGGCTATACATTAATGATGGTAAAGGTTATTTTCAAGACATGGGGCTTTTATCCGGCACTGCACTCAATTTTAATGGAGTGGCTGAATCTGGCATGGGCATAGGCATGGCGGATGTTGATCGCAATGGTCATCAAGATCTAATGTTGACTCACTTTTCTATGGAGACCAATACCCTTTACCACAACTTTGGTGAAGCCAATTTTGCGGATATGACCCAACCGATGGGTTTAAATACTTCGAGTTTCATGAGTATGGGTTGGGGCATAGCCTTTGTGGATGTGAACAATAATGGTTATGATGATTTATTGGTCGCTAATGGTCATATTAATGAATTTATTCATAAGGTAGACAACAGACAAAGTTATAAACAAAAAAACCAACTGTTTTTGAATGAAGCCGGTAAAAAGTTGATTGTTCAACCTTATGAACAATCATTTTCAACCACTACGCATTATTCCAGTCGTGGGTTGGCCACAGCAGATTGGAACAATGACGGTAAGATCGATGTGGCGATCAGCAATAATAATGAAGTCATTGAAGTGTTTGAAAACACTCATGCCAATAATCACCAGTGGTTGGGTATCGCACTGGTTGGTCCAAAAACTAACCGCAGTGCCATTGGTGCAGTAGTGACTCTTAAATCAGGTAACATGGCTCAAAGAAAAGAGGTGATCAGTGGTGGCAGTTTTATGAGTCAATCTGACTTTAGATTGTTATTTGGGATGGCCAAACATAAAGCGGGGGTTAAGATTTCTGTTCAATGGCCAGATGGGCAAATCAGTTCACACGATATTCAACAGTTAAATCGTTACCATACAATCACATATCTACAACAGTAATGGTTTGTTGATTATTGTCGAACATTTGCCAATGATGAAGAAATGTTTTTTTAGTGATGGGGTGTTGCCGATCTCCAGCGATGTCTGCTAAAGGTTTGAGTACATAGGCCTGTTTCAATATTTCGGGACGAGGGATGATGATTCCGTCGTGTTGAATGATTTCATCATTAAACAATAAAATATCTATATCTAAAGTTCTATTGGAATATCTTTTTTGTGTTCTGTCGCGGCCATGATTGTCTTCGATTGTCATTAACCATCGTTTCATTGCCACGATGTTGAATTGTGTTTTAATTTCAATGACCAAGTTATAAAAATCATGCCCATTGAATCCAAAAGCTGCTGATTGATAAATTGGCGATTGGTTACAGTGTTTGAAAGAATTGTAAAAATACTGTAAACAAGAAAAAATGTTATCTCTTTTATTGATGTTACTGCCAATGCCAAGAAACACAGTATTCGCTTGTTTCATCTGTATGATTTTTGGCTTCGGTTGATACGAATACCAACATTTTGGGCCAAATCCAATGCCTGTGGCTTGGAGATGGTGAGATCAACTTTTTTGATTGCGTTGTTTTTTAAAATGCGTTTGGCCAGTGCTTCTGCCAGTGCTTCTATCAGTTGGTAGGATGATTCGCTGACAAACTGATGAATATCAATACTGAGTTGATGATAATCTAGAGCATATTTCAAGTTGTCGGATGCTGCTGCTTGACTAATATCGTAATCCAGTTGCAAGTCGATGATCAACGGTTGTTTTACGGTCCTTTCATGCTCATAGACACCAATGATGGTATCTACTTTCAATTGTTGAATAAAAATGGTATCCATCTGAGTTTTCTATAATTTTGGTATGCCAGAAGTCAAAAACCAACGCTTTTGTGATTCATCGTATTCCCATGATTGGGTGTCATAAATGGTCTTGGTGCGATTATTATGAATGTTGTACAATTGAATCTGGACGCTTTGCATGATGATGTTTTCTTTAGGACCAGGTGTGATTGGCGACTCCAGATATTGGCTGACTTTAAATTGTTTGAGTTTATCTAATTCGAAGGCGCTAGGTAGAATATCTTTCTTGTCTGGTTTGAGAAATTGAAGTGCAACATCAAAATTTGACCACCGAATCGTAGATGCATATTTATAGAGTGTGGCATTTAAATTACGTGTTTTTGTCGATTGGCTGCCACCACAAGCACTGAGTAATAGGGTTATTGTGAGAAAGAATATGATTTTTTTCATGATATGATCCAGGTTAAGTCTCATTTTTTATTTTGGGAATTATGACATATTTGGCTAGCATGGTGCTATATATTTTTGCCTCATGATCTTCTAAGGTGATGGAACACTCAATTCTTTTATGTTTGCCGGATTCAATGGTGGTTTTTATCTCTTCAAATGGATAAGGCTGATGAAAACGGGCCTTGAGAATCAGATCAACTGACATGGCTTTTTGCCATGTCGTTTCATTTTTATGAATCACTATGTCTGCATCGATATTGTGTTTTTCACAATTTAATTTGATTAAGGACCATGCTGCAATGATCATTAATGCTGAACTGCTTCCACCAAAGACGGTACTTTTATCATTAATGTTTAAATCTAATGGTGCATTGACTAGCAATTCATCATCTGAAAAATTGACCAATGTAAGTCCCATTTTTTCTGTCAATGGAATTTCCTCATAAAGGAAAGTTTGTAACTTATTGAGCATTTTTACGTTTTTTCTTCATAATTCTTGCCTTGGCTCTTGCCTCATCTCTTCTTTTTTTAAGGGTTTCTTGGTCTTTTTTCTGTTGTTGTTTTTCTGCTATTGCCAATTGTTTAATGCGTTCGTCTGTATCACAAGCAAAACCGGTCATGGCATCAATGTTTTGTTGGCTATCCCAAGCATAAATCCTGCCTTGTGTACATTCATCAAAATTGACATCAACAGGGATATCAAATTTTGGTTTTTTCACATCTACGGTAAATTTTTTCAATACTTGATTACTGCGATCAATAAACTCAATATTGGCTTTGCCATTGAATTGTTGTGCTTCAATATCAAAAGCTATGCGCTGTTCAGAAACTTTTGTCGCTATTTTCCTTGTTGGTAATGCCAAGCGCAATGCAGGGTCCCCCAATAAATTATACATTTCTAAAGCAACTCTGCCTTTATGAAATCTTTTTGCTTGTAAAATGGATTGACCCAGACTTTTTTCCGGATTTTCATAAATGTTATTGAAAACGGCTTTTGAAAAAGACTGGCTGGGCGAATTTCTCCACGATGCAGCCAATACAGCAATAGCACCCTTGTCTTTGGCCCTGAAAAATTTCTCACCAATTGAGTCAGCCACAGGGTGGTCATATGGTGCAGAGTAACAAGACATGCTCATTACAAAAGGCAAATTGTCTTTGTTATTGAGTAAGTCAATGTGATCTAAAGTGAACAAATCTCTGTTCTTTTTAACATCTGGAGGGCCAATTCTCCAAATACTGTTGCCTCCATGGCCTATAAAATGTACGATCAAATCACCTTCATTGATTTCTTCTGTTAAAGTTTCCTGTACTTTTAAGTTGTCACCGTCCATTTCTTTAGGAAATACATTTTGTGCGACGCTGCCAAACTGACCTATGGTTTTACTGATGCGTTGGCTGAAGTTTTGATAACTCTTATTGGCGTTGGTAATCCACAATACACGGCTTTTCCATGGCCCAACTTTACTGTTTGATTGATAATGCAGGGTTTTTTCTACCATGGCGTTTGCCTCCTCAGTGGTTGCTGCTGTGAAGCGACCAATGGCAATATCAGGTATGTAGTCTTCGCCTTTTCTATTTTTTTCAGGCACAATTGAGACAAACCAATTATCACTTGCTGAATGACCTTGAGAGGAATGGTATTGGCCTGTGGGAATAAAATCTCTGTTTTGTAGTTCTAAATCATACTTGAAATGATTTTGTTGAGTGAAGTTTCGATTCAGCGGTGCTCTTCTATTGGCCCAGCTGGAATATTTGTCCAGGTATTTTTCATTGTTTCTCCAGTCCCAACTTGAGTCTCCAACCAGTAAGACATGGCTTAAACGTCCATTGCCGGCTTGATAGGTATCTGAAATAAAATCTTTTATGGCAGATAATTCTCTGATTCCATAGGTGTACTTTTGATAAATATTGTTGACATCGATCACATCAACATTCATTCCTTTCTCTTGATAAAAATCTGCAAGTGGTTGTATTGAATCTAGAAATAATGGATGAGATATGATCAGGTAATCGGTTTTTTTCTGTTTGATATCAATGGTGTTTATTGGTTGTATTATGGGCTTTTGAAGGGTTTCATAATTACCAATGTATACAGGATGATTCGGGCCTAAAGCTACGTTATCAAAGGCATATTGATTTTGCATACTGGCGTATGCAAATTGATTGTCTTTAAGGGGCAATTGACATTCTTGTTTAGAAAACAGACCATCACTTGCAGTGGCTTTCTCAGGAGGGATATTGAACTGTAAATCGATATAATCCAACATGACCACATCAAGAATTCTTTTTTTATTTTCTTTTCTTTTGGGGACCAAGAAAAGAATGTGATTGTCTTTGGCTTTAATCAAGGCAGCAGGCAGTGTAATGGCAGTACTTTTGTGTTGGGTTTTACCTTGCCAGTTCAGAGTATCGACCAATTGCCCATTAAAAAAGATTTGTACCTCATGATGTGGCAACTCTTTGGCATGCTTATCTGTACTGATACCCCTAAAAGCGACAGTAACATAGGCGTCCGATTGTACTCTGGCTTGGCTAAAATCTAAAGGTACGCTGAATCCCTCTTTGTTGATTTGTGAGATTTTTTTCCAGTACCACAGTTCGGGTGTTTCCTTATATTGTTGGGTGTTGACTCGTATTAAGAGATTGTTTTCTTCTAGATGGTGAGTGGTGGAAAGATATTCACACGATGGTAGTTTTGATATTTGACTGGGTTTCATCTGCCATTTTTTATAAGCAGATGATTTTTTACCGATACTTAATTCATAGCCATTGTAGTCGTCTAATGGGTGTTGGTAGAAGTGTTGTCCTGTTAACCTTTCAGAAAAAAAGATAAGATTGTCATTTTGTTTAAAGACTTTTTTGCCTGAATCAATAAAGAAAGGTCTTTCACCCTTTTCATTGTTAAAATGGATATCACCTATTTTAGTTTGTGCTTTAAACAGTATATCGCTATGTTCGATCGAATAAAAGCCAGTTTTTTCGGTTCTAATAGAAATGTTTTTACCATGAGTAAGACATGAAGATAGTAAAAAAAATACCAGTATAATGTAATGCATAAAATATGATCTTTAAGAGGAATGATATTGAAGAGATTATAGCAAATTTGATAGACAGAGACCTCAGCATAAGGATGATAACAAATAAAAAATGATTAAATTCTCCAACTTTTTGTTACTGATCTGACCTATAGTTGGTTATTAAATACGATTTGCGTTTCAACTTGATTGATTTGATGTGTATCATCCATGATAATTTTTCTCTATTTTTATTTTGTCAAAAATTATAGATAAGGTCCTCTAAAAGAAACTGTTGAATCAGTGATCAATTTATTTTTTAAGGGTTATGTCAAACAATAAATGGTTTTTATTGTCATTAAACATTATCTCAAGGTATAAGGAATGAGTAACTTAAACAAGCCGAAGTAATTTTTGCGGGTTGATTTGGTTTTCTTGATTTTTTTGATTTTACTGATTGATTGGGTTTTGGTATTACACGCATGTATTTCTTTTGTGGCGTTTGATTTGTTGGGGGCGGCTATTTCACAATTGTGTGAATCTGCTGCGCTCAGATCAGCTGCTGAAATGGTAACCATAATAAGCAAGATAAATTTTAGTAAGTTTGAGCAATTTCCAACCATGTCACACATTTTCGGATCATTTTTAACATTTTACAATAGTTCACAGCAAAATTAATAAGATTTGGCGTCAATTACCCCTTAATCCGTGCATTTGATGTTGTTGTACTGGTTTGTCGTAAGTGAATTGATATCAATTGACTTTTGCTGAGAATGCTGTTCAATCAGCAATGAAGTGAGTTGTTCAGTGTCTTTTAAATAGATGATAATTCTTGGATCGTTTGCTGATGCGTAACTGCCATCGGTATGAACATAACGGTAAAATTTTTGTTCATTATTGATGGTGAATGTAATTTTACTACCCATTACAGTTCTTTGACTGCAGGTAATGTTTAAGCCAATCCAGTTTTTAGCATTCAACTGATTATTTAAGAATGTAGGTTTTTGATTGTTATTACTGACGATGATATCCTTGTCGCCATCATTGTCTAAATCAACAAATGCTAAGCCGCGACCAACGCCTTTAATGGGTGAATCGGCAACCAGTTCAATGTTTTCAAATGTGCCATTGCGATTTAAATACAACAAAGGTCTTTCGCTGAATTGTTCGATTAAGTTATCATCAGTTTGATAAGGTTTGGCTTGAATTCGACCATTGGTGACAAACAAATCAAGCCAATTGTCACCATCAAGGTCATATAATCCAGTACCAAAACCGGTTAATGGTCGATTGTTGGATCCTAAACCTGTGTTGTTAGTGACATCTGAAAACCATGTGTGTTCATTTTTATACAGTGTATTGCTCTCTCCATCAATATGAGTCAGAAATAAATCTGGTAATCCATTGTTATCATAATCACCTATGGCTATGCCCATGCTGGCTTCACTTAAACCAGCTAAATTGGCAGCGACACCTTTCAATTGCCCTTGTTCTATAAAAGTACCATCAGGCATTTGGCTGAATAAAAAATTTTCCTCACCATCATTGGCTACGTAGATGTCTGTTAAATTGTCTTGATTAAAATCAGCCGCCACTACGCCCAGTGCTGGTGCTGCTTTAATTGAAATAATATTTTCGTCAGCCTTTGAAAAAGATTGGCCTTTGTTATTAATTAATAAAATATCTTTTTGAAATGAATAGGCAGAAGGTTTGCAATATGAACGTCGGCCATCGCTGTTTTTGCAAATGATTTCTTTTTCCGTCTCTACTTGGACATACGTTGATAGCCATAAGTCTAACCATTGGTCATTATTGGCATTGAAAAATGTTGCGCTGGTGTAAAATTCATCGCTAATGAATTGACCCATATCTATGGGTTCAAATATACCTTGCTTATTAATCATGACATGCAGTGTTTGATGACCATAAGCCAATAAGTCGCTCCAACCATCGTTGTTGATATCTGCCACAGCAGCGCCCATGATGTTGTTTAGTCCTGAAAGGCCTACTGATGAGCTGATGTCTGAATAGTGTAGGCCATTTTTTTGATACAACACACTGGATGGGTGGCTGTGGTTTTTGTCATGATCAAATTGAGCAAAAAACAGTTCAAACAGGCCATCGTTATTGATATCAATAACGGCAATCCCAGATCCCAGTGTTTCATGAATTTTAAACGCTTTTGTATATTGTTGTTTGTGTTCGAAAATTTCGTTTTGTATTTTTGGTTCAAACACATAAAACAGACTTTGTGGTTGCTTTGGGGCGTCAGATGGGTGCTCTTGACAACCGCTTATCAGGGCAAATATGAGGAAAAAATGTATAAATTTCATGGGTTCTGGCTGTTTTTCATAAGCAAATTACGTGCATTTTTGTATGTTTTGTTTGCTGGTTGCATAGTCAGGAGGGTGTCAATGGCTTTTTGTGCAACGGCTTTATCATGTGTTTTGTTAAATTCATACATGAGTTCGTAAGACTTGATGTGTTTCGGGTCTTTTTGTAAAGATAATTTTAGCGCTTCATTAGCTTGGTTGAGTTGGCCTGATTTGTAGCGGATAATTGCTAAATTGGTCAACATTTTGGGGGTTGTTACATTTAAAAAAATGAGTTTTTCTGTTGCTTCTACAACTGTAGTAAGATTGTTATTGATCAGGGCATCGTCAAGGATTTGTTTGTAATATCGACCTGGATTGCCGTTTTTAAACATTCTATTGGGAAAATCCTGGTTGTTTGATAAGGGTGCTTGACCAATGTGTGATGCGGCATTTTGAGCCTCTTTGATAAGCTTACATTCACGGTATGCATTGGTCAGTGGAACATAAACACTCGAGGCGAGAGGTTGGTCATTGATGACCTGTAAAAATAATGGAATGGCGTTTTGGCAATCCTTGTTTTGTAAGTAAGCCATGGCCAGATAATAGATCGACAAAGTGTTATTAAATACAATATTCTTATTTGGTAAAGTATTAATCGAGATGATTGCTTCAGCTTGACCTATTTCTAATAAAATTTTGAATTTTAAGTGCCAGATAGCGTCATTGATGAGGTTGCTGGTGATACCATCTAGTGTTTGCAAGGCTTTTTGTGGTTGGGCGTTTTCATAATAAGCTGAAGCCATTAAAAAGTTCATGTATTGGCTTTTTTTGATGGTTAGTTTTTCAAATAAAGCGATTGCAAAAGCCGAGTGGTCATGTGTGATCAAAATTTCTAACAAGTGTTTTTGTTGTGAATAGTTAAGTTTCTCAACAGATCTTTCTCGTGCTAAATTCAATAAATCTTGAGAATCTTTATCCCATATTTTGGTATTAATTTTATCCAGTGAATAGAGGTTGATGCCTTTTTCAGTGTGGTATGACTGTTGCTCGCAGCTGTTTAAGATCAGCAGCATGATGATCAAGCAGATGGTACTTTGCATGGGGAAAATTAAAAACCTTAGTTATACCTTAAAATAAGCATTATAATACAATAATCTGTATTACATCGTAGAAATCAATCTCCTATGACTAAAAAACGACAACTGGAAAAAGCATGGCTGACTGACTTTTGTGGCAGTTTGCATGTATTTGTGTCCATTATTATGATACAAATTGTGGTGCTGATCTATGCTTTAAGTTTTTTGTCTTTTGATTTGGAGTTTTTTCGTAAGCTGTCGATTCTTACATTGTTGGCGCAATTGAGTGGATTAACCTTATTGATTGTATTATGTAAGTTACGTCATCTGTTAAATCAGCTTGAGGTCATTAAAGGCATGATATTGGTGGTGTCCTTAGTGATCATTATTACCTCGTTTATTGCGCAAGTCATCGGTTATTTGGATATACAATTGGCATTTGATTTGCTAAAAAATCAACAAAATATCAATCTTTTAAATGTAAAACTATCTGTTGCTGCCGTGTTGATTTGTTTGGCTTTAATACGTTATTTTTATATTCAAGATCAATGGAACCATCAAGTTAGAAAGCTTTCTGATGCACAATTACATGCCTTACAAGCCAGAATTAAACCGCATTTCTTATTCAATACTTTAAATTCAATTGCATCATTGATCAGTTTTGATACTGACCGTGCTGAACAGGCCATTGTTGATTTTTCTAGTTTAATGAGGAGAGCTTTTACCCACCAAGATAGAATGATCTCTGTTGCCCAGGAATTAGAGTGGGTCAAACAATATTTGGCCATAGAAAAATTGCGCTTGGGAGAACGGTTGGATTTTTGCATCACATGTGATGATCAGTTGTACCAGAAGAAAATTCCTGTTTTATGTTTACAACCCTTGGTTGAAAATGCTATTTTGCATGGGATTCAACCGCTAGAGGATGGTGGATTGATTGATGTGAAATTATCTCTTGACGATGACATTCTCATCATTAATATCAATAATCCTTATATTGACAATGCATTGGGCCCGATAAATGGTGTCGCATTGAACAATATTCGAGAGCGTTTATTCTTGGAATATGGGGAGAAAGCTTCAATGCAAATCAGTAAAAATGACGGTTTTTTTGAAATAACACTTAAAATACCAAAATGAAATGTTTAATTGTTGATGATGAGCCTTTGGCTTTGATGCGTTTAGAGAAAATGTTACGCGATCTTGGTGTACATGACATTAAAACAGCATCTAATGGTAAAAAAGCTTTAGACGCCGTTAAATCTTGGTATCCTCATGTGGTTTTTTTAGACATTGAAATGCCCGTGATGAAGGGTACTGAAGCGGCTGAAAATATTAAAAAAACTGTGCCTTCTGCGAACATCATATTTTGTACTGCCTATGATCACTATGCAATTAAAGCCTTTGACTTATCTGTCAGTGACTATTTATTAAAGCCGGTCACTCGAGAACGCCTATCTCAAGCTTTGAAGAAAGTATCAAAAAACGGGTTAGAAGAAACTTTTACTTTCCAGCAAGGCACAGATATCCTATCATTGTCTATGGATGAAATCTATTGTTTTACATCTGAAGAAAAAGTCACTTTTATGCATTGTCAATTGGGGACAGTGGTCATTGATGAATCATTATTGACATTGGAAAAAAGGTTTGCTAAAAACTTATTCAGGGTCCATAGAAACACTTTGATTAATTTGTCACAATTGTGTGGTCTGCATAGAGAGGGAAGCCAAGCTTTTGTAAAGCTTATCAATACTGATTATCAACCACAGATCAGTCGAAGAAACATCACTAAAGTCAAACAATTACTCAAATAAATGAATCATAAAACCATTACCATTGCTACCAGAGAGTCTCCACTTGCCATGTGGCAAGCACATTATGCAGCGCGTTTAATAGAACAACAATTTCCAAATGTAAAGACAAAATTGTTGCCTATGACCACCAAAGGAGATCAGATATTAGATGTGACCTTGAATAAAATTGGAGGAAAAGGCCTGTTTTTAAAAGAGTTAGAACAAGCCATGTTGGCCAATGAAGCTGATATCGCCGTGCATTCAATGAAAGATGTGCCTGCGGACTTACCATCTGAATTTGCCATTTGTGCAATTTTTGAACGTCATGATGCCAGTGATGCATTTGTTTCAAACCATTTCAAAAAGTTGAGGGATTTGCCCATTGGTTCAAAAGTGGGTACTTCCAGTTTGCGCCGTCAATCACAATTGTTAGCACAACGTCCTGATTTAGAAGTAATACCATTGCGAGGCAATGTACAGACACGACTGAGAAAATTGGATGATGGAGATTACGATGCTATCATTTTGGCAACAGCTGGCTTGGAAAGATTGAATTTAAATGACAGAATCAGCAGTAAGCTCACTCCAGAAGATGGCTGGTTACCTGCGGTAGGTCAAGGAGCTGTTGGTGTTGAGTGTTTGTCAGACAGAAAAGATTTGATTGAACTCTTTTCAGCATTGAATGATGAAATTTCGGCCAAGTGTGTTGGTGCAGAAAGGGCCATGAATAAGGTTTTAGATGGTGGGTGCTCGGTGGCTATAGGCGCTTATGCTGAGGTTAAAGGTGATGATATTGATATGCAAGCGATTGTTTGTTCACCAGATGGTTCTCAAGTGATACGACAAAGTGGGTGCTCAAATGATGCTCATGCTTTGGGTATTGAAGTGGCTGAATTACTTTTATCACAGGGTGCAAGAGCTGTCTTAGCTTTGGCAAATGAATAAAAAATACCTGTTAAATACCAGACCTGTCGATCAGTCACTGAGAACCCGAACTGCGTTTGAAGCTTGTGGTTTTACCGTTATAGATTTGCCATGTATAGAAATATCAGCTGCAAAAGATGTTGTAAGAGTTCAATACCAAATGCAATCATTATCAGCACGAGAAGCTGTGATTTTCACCAGCCAATATGCTGTCAGATATGCTTTTTCTCTGTGTCCACAATGGCATATTGATGAATCTTGCCAAGTGATGGCTGTCGGTTCTAAAACTGCAGAAGTACTAGAGCACAATTATTCCGGTCATATTTGGGTGCCAGAACAGCAAAATGCTTTGGGTATTATTGAGCTTTTAAAAGGCATGAACCATAAAAGGCCCATAAAGCTGATATCTGCTCCTGAAGGGACACAGTATATTCAGCAGTTTGCTAAAGATCAAGACTTGCCTTTTGAGCAAATCAATGTTTATCAACGACAGCGGCCTCAATGGTCCATTGTTGAACTGGAACAAATTAAGGCATATCAGCCTTTATATGTCATCGTCAGCAGTGTGACAACATTACGACATTTATTTGAAGGATTACCAAAAAATATTTGGCACAATTTATTGAAAGCAACGCTGATTTGCGCATCATCAAGAATAGTGGTTGCAGCTCAAAATATGGGTTTTGAACATCATATCAATGCATCAACAGCCAACCCAGATGCAATGGCGAGATATGTAGAGACTTGATTGATCTTTTGAATTGTTGTGATTTTTAGTGGTTTTTGTGTCATGAAATGGCATTGACTTGGGTTTCATGATGCCATTTAAGCTATAATGGCCGATCTTATCACAGCTTTCAGCACAATATTATGTCTAATACCCCAGCGATAACATCATTTGATGAGCTTGGTCTTGCCCAACCAATACTCAAAGCCATAACAGATAATGGGTATGAAAGCCCTTCACCAATTCAGGCTAAAAGTATTCCTGCACTATTATCAGGTCGTGATGTATTGGGTCAAGCACAAACAGGCACTGGTAAAACAGCGGCATTTGCATTGCCAATATTGAGTCAATTGGACTTGTCAGCTAAGGGTGTACAGGTTTTAGTATTGACTCCTACTAGGGAACTGGCCATCCAAGTTGCTGAAGCTTTTCAATCTTATGCCAAATACTTATCTGGGTTTCATGTTTTACCGATATATGGTGGACAAAGTTTTGAGCCGCAACTCAAAGCGCTCAGAAGAGGAGTCCATGTGGTTGTCGGTACTCCAGGGCGTATCATGGATCATATGCGTAGAAAAACCCTGAAGTTAGATCGTTTATCGACACTGGTACTTGATGAAGCTGATGAAATGTTGCGTATGGGTTTTATTGATGATGTTGACTGGATTTTAGGGCATACGCCTGAACAACGACAAATTGCCTTGTATTCCGCTACGATGCCCAAGCAAGTTAAGAAAGTGGCTGTTGATCATTTGACTGATCCTTTAGATATAAAAATTGCCACTAAAACTTCTACAGCCAAGAACATCAATCAACGTTATTGGTTGGTCAGTGGCTTGCATAAGTTGGATGCTTTAACCCGATTATTGGAGACAGAAGATTTTGATGGCGTGTTGATTTTTGTTCGCACAAAAGTAGCGACTGAAGAATTGGCTGATAAATTGAAAGCCAGAGGCTTTGCTGCAGAGGCTTTGAATGGTGATTTGGTACAAAAGCAAAGAGAACGATTGGTCAATCATTTAAAAAACGGTCATGTTGATATTTTGATTGGAACGGATGTAGTGGCACGTGGCTTGGATGTTGATCGCATCAGTCATGTCATCAACTATCACATTCCTTATGATGCTGAGTCTTATGTGCACCGAATAGGCCGGACAGGACGTGCAGGTCGATCTGGTGAAGCCATCTTATTTGTGGCCAGACGGGAGCAAAGAATGTTGCGTATGATTGAAAACACCACAAAACAAAAGATTGAACCAATGAAAATGCCAACAGTGAAGGACATTAATGTTCAACGGATGCAGAAATTTAAAGACCGCATCAGTGATACATTGGCTTCTGCTGATTTGGGCATTTACCAGCAAATTGTTCGTGAATTTCAACAGGAAACCGATAACGATCAGACACAAATTGCAGCTGCTTTGGCTTTTATGGCACAAGGGGATAAAGGTTTGATGTTAAGTGAGGAGCCGGCTTTCTATGATCATGAAAAACAAGGTAATAAGCGTCAAAAGCCAAAATCATTCAATGATGAAAGGTCAAAGAATCGAAAAAAACTCACATTAGATACAGAACCAGAACCATTAAAAAAACACCCAGATGTTGCGATGCAACGTTATTTTATGGATGTTGGTTATAACAATGATGTTAAGCCCAGTAATATTGTTGGAATGATTATCAATGAAGCAGACTTAAATAAAGAGTACATTGGTCACATTGAAATTTACGATGGGTGCAGTACTGTTGATTTACCTGCTGACATGCCAGATGATTTGTTGAAACAACTCAATAAATCCTTTATTTGCGGCAAAAGAAGCGGCATGACAGAATTGCAAAAGGATCACAGTATAGAGATTGCTGAAAAGACAAACAATGACAGCAATTATCGTGGTAAAAAGTCTCGATCTGGAAAAAATAAAAAGAAAGGTGATTTCAAAGGTGCTAAACGTTCCAAGAGTTTTTCTTCAGATAAAGACCGTAAATCTCAACACAGAAAAAAGCCCAGGTCAAAAAAGTAAACCTTTAGGGTCTCGTTTCTGGATTGATTTTTGTATTAATTTCATCCAATGTGGAATTTAACTTGTTGAGAATTTTGGTTTTCTTTTCTTCATCAACATATTTTGATTCAAAAGCCTTTTGTGTTTTACTGAGTAATTCATCGAGTGACTGTTGTTCGATATTGATTGGTTTCATGCAGTCTTTCTCTGCCTCGTCGAACAGACCGATCCATTTTTCTGAAAGCTTGCCATAGCTCAGTAATCGATAAAGGTATCTGCCAGGGTTTTTTTGGTGCATCAATAAACCTGTAATGGTGGCAAAAATTACCAAGGGCATTAATAATAAGTCCCTTATGCCGTCAACGATCAGTTTAAGTTGAAGTACCAATGTATCTCGAATGACTTCAGAGCGAGAATGCTCTTCTTGTGAGGATTGCGGTTTTTTTTCTAAGGCATTTTCTTTCATGAGCAGTCTCTCTTTATTGACTTATGTATTTTACATAATTTTAAAACTGTATTAAATAGGATATTAGTCATAATTTTTTTACTGTGTTGATTAGTATAAATAAAATTTTATAAGTCCATGAAATATAAGAATAATGTTATTTATATTACCCTTGTATATTAGAATTAATTGTCATAATTCATAAATTGTTCAATAAAAATAATAAATTTATGAAAGAAAATTCATTCAAAGCGGTTCTCTTGGTCTGAGGTTCTGGTTTTTGAAATTGGTAAATTGTATATTCTCCCCATCAAATACGTTTAACCAAGAAATATTTTTTCTAGTAAGTCGATAGCATATGATTGACTTACTCTTTTAAGCGATTAGAACCTCAGTTAAATTCTCACCTTGATTGTTTGATTTTCTGTTTAATTAACCTTATTAAATTTCGCAGTCTGTTATCTAATGCCTTTGATTGAAGGGTATATTGTGAAAACCTCAATTTAATGTACAGCTTAGTGAACTCATTTATTGCCTGTTGAGCTTGTGGGTATTTTTCTATGGCAGCTTGTGATAAGGAGAGTATGCCTTGATTTTGACTTTTGTGGATGCCATTTTTCTGTAGTGTTTTTATAAAAAAGTAATAAATTCTATCGTAATGACCTTTGACTCTTTTCTGTTGGGTTAAATAAAGGAAAATTACCACAAAAAAAGTCGTTAATAACATGATGCTGCCTAAAACTATGGCGATGGCTTTTCCATCATGGCGGCTGAAACCCAATATCTCAAATAACGCTTTTTGTTTTACGATGTTATAATCTCTCACCCATTTGTTCCATTTATGTCGAACAGCATCATAATCTTCTCCAATTCTACGATACCATTCGGTATCATACCAGTTGCGGGATCTTTCTGAAATGAGTGCTTGAGAGCCAGATTCAACACGTGAAGGCGAAACTGCTGCAGTAGGGTCTATACGCAACCACCCCTTGTTTTTGATCCATACTTCTGCCCATGCATGGGCATCTGATTGTTTGATCAATAAATAATCACCGTTGTTTATACCGCCCTGGTAACCTGTCACAATACGTGCAGGTATACCTGCTGATCGCATCATTACTGTAAAGGCAGATGCATAATGTTCACAAAATCCAATTTTGGTGTCAAATAAAAATTGATCAACGGTGTTACCTTGCAATGTCGGGGGTGAATAACTGTAATAAAATTCATCAGTGGCAAACCAGTTCAATGCCTTGTTGATTAAATATTCAGGATTGGAGTTGATCGCTTTCCAAGAGTTCATTAATTGCTTTGTCTGAGGATTATAGCCCTCTGGCAAAGCAGTCAATCTTTCTGTTGTTTTATTTGATAACCATTCAAAGGGATTGTATTTTTTCAATATTGAATTCAACTTATAATAACGCAATTGGTTGATTTTTGTACTGTGTAACAACTGCGAATCTGGCAATAAGGTTGAATGTATGGGTCTATCATATACATAGTCTAATGCAAATAAATAACGTTGTCCTGTGGGTTCCAATTCGATTTCATATGTTGCAAGCTCTCCTGTTTGCTTAAATTCTGGAAGTCGAACAATTAGGTTCTGGTTGCTGTTGCGTCGCCAGGTTTGCCCATCGAAGTCCCATAAAACTGGGCCTCGCCAATACAACTCAGATTTGGCGGGTATTGCTGAATCAAACGTGGCTCTAAATGCCGTGGAGTCGTCACTGAACAATTGCGATATACTGCCTGGGCTCATTTCGTCACTGATGCCGGTTGTTCCTTGTCCAAATAAATCAGGAGACCCCCAAATCGGTGACCCTAGCCTCGGGAAAAACAGAAAAAATAAGGCTGCAAGTGGGACACCTGTGATTAATAGTTTCAAAGTCTGTTTTATTTCTCGATTGACTAAAATACCTGTGCTATTGGTGTGTTGCAGAACGAATAAACTATGAGTGACAATGATCACTGATATCAATAAATAGAACATCATAATGATGTCTTGACTGTAAAAAAAACGGGTTAACATCACAAAATAGCACAAGGTTACCACCATCCATGCGTCCCTTTTGGAATGGGTTTCTAAAAGCTTCAAGACAGTCATTGTGGTGAGTATTGTGACACTCAGTTCCCTATTCAACGAAAAGCCCTGAAAATATATGATTCCTAGAAATAAAGTCAATGTGATCAATATGATAAGCCAAGGTGGAATGGATCTCATTTTGTGCGTAACAGACAACCAACTGATCGATGTGACTGCTAACAGCAGAAAGGGGAACCATATGGGCAATCGAGGCAAATGTGGAAGCACAACAATAACGACAGAACTGATGATCCAAAATAATTGTTTTGTGGTGATTTTTTCTGTTATTTTTTTAGTCAACTTCATGATCTTTTCATTGTACGCGTGGTGTCTCAAAAAGAGCCAGTTCTTTTAAACACTTCAAATAATGTTGAGACGAATGATCATAGCCCGAGTCAAAATGAGGCAACTTCAAACAAAAATCTAACTGTTTTTGATATGCAATTTGTACCCAAGCAGTTAAGCGCGATAACTTTGCTTCATTGTCTGGTAAATTGATTTGAGCAAAGTCCAGTAGTAACCTTTTACCATAAGTTTGTTGAAACTCTCTACTGATTAATTCGCCTGTTTGAGCGGTCCTCTTCCAAGCAATCAGGTTTTTTGCATCTCCGGATTGGAAGGGTTTTAACCCATGAAATTCTTCGCCTTGTTTGATGATGGTGATTTCACCATCGCTTTGGGCATGTTGTGGTAACGGTGGTGGAGACTCTTCGGGTTTGGGGTAAACCAAACACTTGCTGTCAATTTTTGTCCAGATCCAAGCAAAAAAAAGACCGAATGGGTAAGAGCTGAATACCCTGATTTTTCCCAAAGAAAACCATCCCCTTTGTGTGGTTGTTCTTTCATAAGCGATAGATTGAAGTTCGCCTGCCGGCAGTTCAACCAATTTATCTCGGTTGTTATACTTATTGTTTACATGATTGACACAGATATCATATTTGGTTTCATTGGCTTTAAAATGAATGGTGAATGTGGCTTTTTCTCCCAAAAAAACTGGTTTAGTACTGACGTGATCAATGATGATATTTCTGATATTGAAAAAGACTTGATGTAAAGATACTTGAGCTAAACCAAACAGCAGAAACGTCATCATTAAGCCCATGTTATTATTAAAATTCAGACTGGCAACGAGCATTAAGGTGGCAATAAATCCGAAAAAGAGTCCTGGTTTGGTTGGCAATATAAAGATGCGACGCCAGTGCAGCTTTAAAGGCAAACCTTCTGCTTTTCTATGCAACAGAAGGTTAGGAAAAAGCTGATGCATTAACTTTTGTATGAATTTTTTTTTAAGATGGGATTCTGGTTTCATGCAGAATTCCTTTGAGAATACTTTCGACGTTTTGTTGGTTGGTATGGCTGCGAAGGCGATGTAAAGTGCTTGGTAAAAAAGCATTTTGCACATCTTCGGGTATTACAAAATCTCGTCCATTGATGAATGCCAGTGCTTGAGATAATCGAAACATGGTAAGTCCAGCTCGTGGTGATAGGCCGTTGACTAATAAATCATGACTTCGGGTCAGTTCGATTAATGCTTGTAGATACGTTTTGACTTCTTCATTGGCGTGAATGTGCAGCACATGTTGTTGCATGACGTGTAATTGTTCAGTGCTGATTAACTGTTGTAAAGACTGAGTGAGATTTTGTGTGAAATCTGGTGAATATAATTTTTTTTCTGCATCAGCTGAAGGGTAACCCAAAGAGATCACAATACTGAAGCGATCGAGTTGTGAGTCAGGTAGTGGAAAAGTGCCTGCTTCATCAAGGGGGTTTTGTGTGGCGATAACGAAAAAAGGTTGTTGAAGTTTATAGGTGTGTCCATCGATACTGACCTGCTTTTCTGCCATTGCCTCAAGTAAAGCGCTTTGTGTGCGAGGTGTCCCTCTATTTAATTCATCTGCCAATAATAATTGGGTGAAAATTGGTCCTTTGAAAAACTTGAAATCAGCATTTTTAGGCTGGAAAATTGAGACACCTAAAACATCACTGGGTAACATATCACTGGTAAATTGAATGCGTTTGAACCCTAATCCCAGCACTTGTGATATGGAGTTAGCAAGGGTTGTTTTGCCAAGCCCTGGTTTGTCTTCAATGAGTAGGTGGCCGTTGGATAATATACAGGCAAAGGCCAAACTTATTTGTTGTTCTTTATCAAATAGCTTACTACTGACTGCTTTTATGGCATCGTGAATCAGTTTGTTATCCAATTTTTTCTCCAATATAGTGATCAAATCAGTATAACAATTCGCTTATTAAAATGCATTGTTATCTGGTGATCATGTAAAAAAAAGAATTTTATCAATAAATAATAACGACTTAAGGTATGTTGTTAAATAATGATACTTTGTACCTGAATAGTTTTATGAAAAAAATGGCTGCATATCTTGAATAAAGTCACTCATAAGCCATGTATAACTGGCTTACGAGTGATTTTTACCCAATCTATTTTGCCATTTCATCCCTAAAATCCATTCTATGATGAAATATTCGGGCTAGTAAAATGAGGGTAGTTAAAGTAAAATGATTTCAACTAATTATTCATAATTGCTTTTATGTCCGAATTTTCGAATATATTGATAGTTGATGCCTCGAAGTTGGCCAGAGCGCTGACTAAAAAAACTGTTAAAAAATTTAAACAAGACAGCCAAATTTTTGTGGCTGGTTCAGTGCGTGAGGCCAAAGAAATATTGCATGACAATACCATTGATATGTTGATTACAGCTCTGGTACTTGCTGATGGTGATGGCGTCGAATTATGCCAACACGTCAGACAAAACCAGCATTATATTCCAGTATTGGTCGTTTCTGGAGATGTTGATCGTCGTGTACAAGAGCGCTTGATGGATGCAGATGTTACTGATTATCTTGATAAATCAAGAGGTCAATCAGGCCTGGAATTTTTTATTACCGGGATTTTATCTCCAGATGATGAGATCAGTGGCCACGTGTTGTATGTTGAAGACTCAAGAGTTGTGGCTCATGCCACCAAAAAAGTGTTGGCAAATCAAGGTTTAACAGCAGATCATGTTTTGACCATCAGTAATGCTATTGAGCTTTTGGGCAAAGATAAAGAAGCCATTCAAAAATATGACTTGATACTCAGTGATTATTATCTTAAAGACAATGAAACGGCTCAGTGGTTAATAGAATATGTCAGGGAAATCCAACAAATCAATAAAATTGAGTTGCCATTGGTTGTAATGACTGGTGATGAAAATGAAAAAAACCAAAAACAAATATTGAAGTCTGGTGCCAATGATTTGGTTGTAAAGCCTGTAGATAATGATGTTTTAATGAAAAAAGTGCGGTTTCAAATTCGTTTTAAACAGTTTCAAAGTGAAGTGCAAAATGCCTGATGTTAAACTGCATTCAAGTTGGAAAAAAGTGCTGAATGATGAATTTGATAAGCCTTATATGCAATCTTTGAAAATTTTTTTATTGGAGCAAAAACAGCAAGGTCAAGTGGTATACCCATCTGGTCCAGAAATTTTTAAAGCCCTTGATTCGACCCATTTAGATAAAGTTAAGGTGGTGATTTTGGGTCAAGATCCATACCATGGACCAAATCAAGCTCATGGACTGTGTTTTTCTGTCAATAAAGGTGTGCCTATTCCTCCGTCTTTAAAAAACATATATAAAGAATTGCATCAAGACATAGGGTTTATTGTTCCCCAGCATGGCCATCTTCAATCTTGGGCTGATCAAGGTGTTTTGCTGCTGAATAGTGTATTGACAGTTAATCGTGCTCAGGCAGCAAGCCATCAAGGCAAAGGCTGGGAAGTTTTTACTGATAAAATTATTGAAAAACTAAATGAACAGCATAAAAATGTTGTTTATATGTTGTGGGGTGCCTATGCCCAGAAAAAAGGCAGAAACATTGATTATGACAATAATTTGATACTCAAGTCAGTCCATCCAAGTCCATTATCTGCGCATCGTGGTTTTTTTGGATGTCGACATTTCTCGCAATGTAATGCTTATTTACTTGCACATGGAAAAGAAGCCGTCAATTGGCAAATCAATTAGTATACCTATTTCAAGGAAGTCATGATTAACTCCCTTGAGGGTTTAGTGTGGTTCTAATAAGTTTTAAAAAGGTAAGTCTAGGCTGTCGTCAACTTGATTGATTTGAGTTCGAAATTCTTCTTTGATTTGTGATAAGGCTTCTTCGTCATCAGCGTCAAACCTAAAAACCAAACAAGGTGTGGTATTTGAGCACCTGACTAATCCCCAGCCATTGACAAAATCTGCCCTTATACCATCAATACTGGTGACATTGGCATCGGGAAACACTGCAGCTTTCTGGAACTTTTCCATAAAGGCATAATTTTCGCCTTCTTCGGTATGACATTTGAGCTCAGGAGTACTGACACTATCAGGTAACTCATCAAATATTTCTTGGGCCGGGCGGTTTTGATTATCTAAGATTTCTAGTAGCCGGGCAGCAGCATAAATACCATCATCGAATCCAAACCATCTTTCATTGAAAAAGAAGTGCCCGCTCATTTCACCTGCCAGAGCAGCATTGGTTTCTTTCAATTTTGCTTTCATGAAAGAATGACCCGTTTTCCAAATAATTGGTAAGCCGCCATTTTTCACAATCTCTTTTGGTAGGTGACCGGTACACTTTACATCAAAAATGATGCTGGCTCCTGGCTGCCTGGTCAATACATCTTGAGCAAACAGCATCAAAACCCTATCAGAGTAAATGACATCTCCATTTTTAGTGACTACGCCTAATCTATCGGCATCACCATCAAAAGCAATGCCAATGTCAGCATCGGAGGCTTTAACAGAGGCAATCAGATCGGTCAAATTCTCAGGGACGCTTGGATCTGGATGGTGATTAGGGAAGTTTCCGTCAACTTCGCAATGTAAAGGAATGACTTCGCAGCCAATTTCTTCAAGTACTTGTGGTCCAACTTCTCCACCAATGCCATTGCCACTGTCAACAACCACTTTCAATTCATTCTCGAGCTGTATGTCTGAAGAAATATAATCAACATAATCATCAATAATATCCATGGTTTGCTCGCTGCCATGGCCACTATCAAGTTCTTCATTGATGATCGATTTATATAAATCCATAATCAATTTGCCAGATAAAGTTTCACCATTAAGCATGATTTTAAGGCCATTATAATTTGGTGGATTGTGGCTGCCAGTTAACATTACCCCAGATCCCGTCTCTAAATGATGAGTGGCAAAATATAATACTCCGGTTGGTACAGCACCAATATTGATTACATCACAGCCACTTGCATTGATGCCTTCAACCAGCGCTTCTAATAATTTGGGGCCAGAAAGCCTTCCATCTCTGGCAACAACGATGTTGTCTCTGCCTCTTTTGAGGTTCTCTGTACCAATGGCTTGGCCAATCAATCTCACAGAATCTTCGGTCAGCGCTTCATCAACAATGCCTCTGATGTCATAAGCTCTGAAAATGGTTTTATCCAATTGTATTGTTTCTTTCATGTCTTTAGGTGTGTTTTCCTGTTGGTTACTGACTTCTTTTTCACTGAACTGTTTGATGGTATCTTCAATATTTTTTGGTCCCTCAGATGGCCCAACATGAACATATGCCGATTTTTCCAAATTCTTTTTCCTGACATGCCTCATTTTGTTGATGACACTCATCATAGTAGCGACAAACAGGAGTACAGATGAAAGTATACCAATAATTGCAGATGAAGTGGTCATGCCTCTTAATAAGTAAAATGGAGGTTTATAGGAATATTGGAGTCTGAAATAACTGTCTGGTATCTGTTCAGTAACTGTTATGATATCACTGTCCTCGATTTTTTTGCCCCATGACTGCAATTGTACTAAACTAAATTTCCCTGCATTTTGGGTCAACTGTATGTGTCCTTGATTTAAATTAGGGCTGGTCAGTCCCTTTAGAATTTCATTAGCAGGCAAACTGATGATGAGATAACGATTGGCTGCATTATCGATAATATGTATGTAATTCAGGTATTGATCTTGTTGACCGAATAAGTGTATTTCAGCAATGGGATTTTTATTTTGTGATTTGGTTTTTTTGAGCATGTCGAGCGTCGCATAATTGATTGCGGGAAACTCTTGGGGTTCAACCAGGGTTAATTCTGTATCAGAGATCATAACCCTTAAATTTTGTGGGATTCTTTGTTTGATAAAGTTGATCAAATTCTGCTGATTTTTACTGTGTGTGCCTAAAGCTTCATCGATGGCTTGATACACTTGTGCATTAATTGTTTTGAAATTTTTGCTGACTTGTTGGTTGATTTTACTTGTTTGATTGACTAATGCGGACCTGATTCGCCGTTCTTTTATGTCATTGATCAATGTCATGGTAAAAAGTACAGCCAAGATGATTGATGCAATCAGTAAGACTGTCCACAAAACAGTCGTTGTTAGATCACTGGTAAAAAAACCTTTTTGTTTGAGGTTGCTGGTCTTGATCATAAGAAAGTTGCCTATAATTGATTAAGATGTGCCAGAGTGACCAAACCCGCCATCTCCTCTATTTGATAGATTAAAGTCTTCAACAACTGTCAGCTGTGGTTGAACTATTGGTAGAAAAACCAGTTGCGCTATCCTATCTCCGATTGCAATGGTGTAGTCAGTGTCTGATCGATTCCAGCATGAAACATACAATTGTCCTTGGTAATCGGAGTCAATTAAACCTACTAAATTACCCAAGACTAAACCGTGCTTATGTCCTAAACCTGAACGAGGTAATATGACCGCTGCGAGGTTCTGGTTTTTTATATAAATGGCAATTCCTGTAGGAATGAGTTTTGTTTGTTGTGATTTAATGGTTAACGGCTCATTTAAACAAGCTCTGAGATCCATTCCCGCTGATCCAGCGGTTGCATGATGAGGTAGGCCATATTTTTCAACAAACTGTTTATCAAGAACTTTGAGTTGTATTTGTTCCACTAAATTTTCTTCAGAATGTAAAGACAACGATTTTATCTTATTGGCAGTTGATAAACCACTTCTAACTCTAATATTTTATAAAATCGATGGGAAATAGATTTTTATCTTTAAATAACATAGTGTTAACTAGAAATTTATATAGAGTTTAATTGATGCTGAAAATGTTTAAGTGAGCCGATCAGTGGAACTACCATTTAATTATTTATTGAATCGGCACTATAGAGCATTACAAAATAACTTATTCAAAAGTGTCTACTCAGATTTAACCCGAATATTTTTCAAATCGGTAGAAAAACAAATTTGATCTTTAAATAACAAAGACTAATAGAGACCTCTGCTTGATTCTGGGTGATTGAGAAAATTTCTAAACTTTTTATCTTCATTCACGAATCAAGCAAAGGTCTCTAATGCAGAGTACAATAAAATAGAGTTTGTACCTGAATGGCTTTATGAAAAAAATGGCTTCATATCTTGAATAAAATTCCTCATAAGCCATGAATAACTGGCTTGCAAGAGATCTTTATCCTACATACTTTGCCATTTTTCCCCTAAACTCCATTCTATGATGAAATATTCGGGTTTAGGTGTATTTCCTACAAAATTTTAAGAATTTGCCCATTATACATGTCAACTCAATTGAATATAATGGGCTTTTTGAGGATGACTTATGGGTATTCATCAATGGCCCAAGAATGATAGACCAAGGGAAAGACTGTTACAATATGGAGCAAAAATACTCAGTGATGCTGAATTGTTGGCAATTTTTTTACGAACAGGCACTTATGGAAAAACGGCTTTAGATTTGGCCCGCGATTTGTTGAAAGCATTTGATGGTTTGGATAAGATATTAGAGGCAGATTATGATTCATTTGTTGAGATTAAGGGGTTGGGACCCGCGAAATATTGCCAATTACAAGCAACACTTGAATTGGTGCGCAGGCACTATCACAGTAAAGTGATGGACTCAGATGGCTTTACCAATCATGCAATGGTTAAACAGTATTTGATCAGTCATTTTCCAGACTCAAAAAATGAAATATTTGCCTGTTTGTTGTTGGATAATCAGCACCGTTTATTACGTTTTGAGCCATTATTCAATGGGACAATCAATGAGGCGCAAGTTTACCCAAGGGTGGTTGCACAAACGTGCTTGAGATATAATGCTGCTGCCATCATATTTGCACATAATCATCCTTCTGGATGCTTGACACCCAGTAAATCAGATAAAATCATCACAGCAAAGCTTATCGAAACATTGGATTTAATAGATGTAAGGGTTCTTGATCACTTTATTGTTGGTCAGGGAGATGTTTTCTCTATGGCTCAAAATGGTTTAATAAATATGAAGGGTTAAGGCAGGTGGGGAGAATATTTCATCAAATCGGTAGAAAAATAAACTTTATTTTTAAAAAACGAAAGCCCATATAAAATACAATAAAATACAGTGTGTACTCAAACTCGATTCTATGATGAAGTATTTGGGCTAGGTTATTGATAAAATAAAAGATTATGCAGAACCATTTTGAGAGTAATAGGTCGTTTAATGCGATGAATTGTTAAATAGTGTTATAGATATGATTGTGCTTTTGGGGTTTTCATAACGATTTTGTGCTATTTGTCATTTTCATCAATTATTTTATTTATATTCTGTATTTTACTGATTGAGTATATTACACTGTTTGATTATGTCATGTGAATAATTTCTATAGATGTCTTGTTGAATGTATAGAAATAAAAATTATAAAGCAAATACTTTGTTTTTTGATTGTGGCATTAAAAGTATTAAATAACGCCCGTTAAGCCTCGATGTTGTACAAACTCTGATGAAAGATGTTTGTGTATTTTTCTTAATCAAGGGTCACTAAAATAAAATAGCAAAAAGAATTATTATTAATGTCTTATCAAGTCAAAGCTGCTGTATTAGTTGAAAAAGGTAAATATAAAAGAGCCGTCAAGCTGATCACAAAAGCCATCAAAGCCGATCCTGAAAATCAGCATTTGTATCGCTTAAGATTTGAATATGCGCAATTCATTCCATTTGATGCGCTTTATCATGAGGCAACCGAAGATTTTTTTAATGTGTTGTTGGATAGAGAGATATCTGGTAAAGTTTTACATGATCATTATTCTATTTATTTGAGTACCACTCAAGGAAGAATAGGTTTGAGTGATTACTTATTATTGAAATTGGCAGCTATTTTTGCTGGTTATGGGTATGAAAATGATGCTGTTTATATTATTAATCGAATCATAAGGAATAATACCAAACACGTTGGATTGGTTGATGCCATTGTTTCATTGGTCAATTATTATATTGATAATGGGCAAAAGTCTAAAACCACTCAATACATACAATATATGATTGATTTCTTCCCCAGGGATCCAATGACTAAATATATTGTTAGGGTATATAAACAAACTCCTTAGTTTTTTTATCCTGATATTGAGTCCTTTGTTTGCGTGACCAGCATGTTATAATGCTCGAATGAATCATTCAGCTAAACACCCATTTGAAAAACTCACTCCAGAACTCATCATGGATGCTATTGAGGCACATGGATATCATTGTGATGGTCGTGTTACTGCATTAAATAGCTATGAGAATAGGGTTTATCAAGTTGGTCTTGAAGATGGTGACTATCCATTTATTATTGTTAAATTCTACCGGCCTAATCGTTGGAGTTTTGAACAAATTCTCGAAGAACATGATTTTACTTTTGAATTGTCAAAGCATGAATTGCCCGTTATTACCTGTCTGAAAAATCAAAAGGGTCTTGGTTTATTAGAATTTAAAGAGTTTCATTTTGCTTTATTTCCGCAGGTTGGTGGCTATGCCCCTGAGTTGGATCATGCTGATAATTTGTCAATTATGAGCCGTATGCTGGCCAGGTTACATTTGGTTGGCGAAAGACATTTATTTGAGAGTCGACCAATTTTAGATGTTGCATCATTTGGAGAGCAATCAGTATCATTCATTTGTGATGATTTTATTCCTTTTCAATACCATTCTGAATATTCAGAAGTATCTCAAGAGTTATTGAAATTAATGAAGCCACAATTGGCCAATTGCCATAATATTCGTGTACATGGTGACTTACACATAGGCAATATTTTGATGCGTGATGATGTGCCTTTTTTGGTTGATTTTGATGATTCTCGATTGGCGCCAGCCATTCAGGACATATGGATGTTATTATCTGGAGAACAACCAGAACAAATGGTGCAACTACAAAAAATCATCATCGCTTATGAAGAGTTCAGGCCTTTTCCTTATGATGAAATTGCCATGATTGAATCATTGCGCACATTAAGAATGATGCACCATTGCGCATGGCTTGCAAGAAGGTGGGATGATCCAGCATTTGCTGTGGCATTTCCATGGTTTGATGAAAATAATTATTGGCAACAGCACATTCAGGATTTAAAAAATCAGCTAGATGCGTTGCACAATGATCAATTATCAATCCGTTTTCAAGGGTGAATTTATGATGGATTTTGATGAATTGATTGATAAAATCAATGCATGGGCACAAACCAGTGGTTTTTCTCAAGTAGGGATATCTGATATTGATTTGACAGATGCAGAAGTCCATTTACAGAACTGGATTGCAAAAGGGTTTCATGGGACCATGGAATTCATGCACAAACATGGAAGTTTGCGAACTCATCCTGAACAGTTGGTTCCTGGGACAATAAGGGTAATCAGTATGCGGTTTGATTATTCGAACAAGCATGTGATTCCTTATGAAGATGTTCTTGATCAGCCAGACAAAGCTGCCATATCCAGATATGCATTGGGCCGAGATTATCATAAGTTGATGC
Organism: uncultured Alcanivoracaceae bacterium; assembly: GCA_964352735.1. Lineage (GTDB taxonomy): Bacteria > Pseudomonadota > Gammaproteobacteria > Xanthomonadales > Marinicellaceae > NORP309. The sequence continues at coordinate 132,509 of CAYGTC010000004.1, forward strand.
GTAAAAAACTTAAATTGATCGCTGAAAAAATTGCCAGAGAAGTAAAAGGTTTTAATTATCGGGTATTTACTGATTCGGCGCCGGTGATGGAAAAGGCTTTGGCAGAAAAAGCAGGGTTAGGATGGATAGGAAAACACAGCAACTTGATTAATTCACAAGCTGGTAGTTATTTTTTTCTGGGAGAAATCTACACCAATATACCATTGCCCGTCAGTCAAAAGTCCACTTTTCACTGTGGTTCGTGTACTCGATGTTTAGATGTATGTCCAACTCAGGCCATTGTTGCCCCATTTCAAGTGGACGCAAGACGATGTATCTCTTATTTGACCATAGAACACAAGGGCCCAATTCCTGATGAGTTTCATGAGGCAATAGGTAATAGAATATATGGTTGCGATGACTGTCAAATGGTTTGCCCATGGAACAAATTTGCTCAGGATTCAAAAGTAACTGATTTCCTGCCTCGTAATCAATTTGACGAACCTGATATTGATGAATTAATGAACTGGGATGAAGAAACCTTTTCACAAAAAACCGAAGGGTCTCCGATCAGAAGAATTGGCTTTAAATCATGGCAGAGGAATTTAAAGATAGCATTAAATAATAAGCAAAAGCTCTGATCGTTGACACGAAATCTTGTAATTATGTTTCATAATGTTACTTGTTATATTGATTTTTCATTATTTTTCTAAATGTTCCTATTTTGGACAAGGGTTGTATGCGGCAGCAGCCGGTGTATAAGAGCATGTCCATGTCAACAGTGAACCAGCGCCTCCAGCGACCATTGGTGTCCAAGTTAATACCCCTGCATCAACATCAGCATTTGCTTGTGCTTTAGTTCCTGCTGCACAGTTATAAGTCACCACAATTTGGCCATCTGTGACAGTGATTTGATCTACACACAAACCTTGAGAGTTTGCAGGACTTATGCCATAGGCTCCATTATTGAGACCAGTTAAGGTTTCTAATTCGGAATATGCAAAACTGACAGATTGTTTATAATTGGTTGCTAAGGCATTGCCTTCATTTGCCAAAGTTCTTTTAGTAAAATCCTGATAAGCGGGAATGGCATATGCCATCAATATACCAATGATTGCGATGACAATCATGAGTTCTATGAGGGTAAAGCCAGCTTGTTTGTTGTTATATTTCATTATAAATCTCAAAATTTTTTTAATAAAAAAAACCTGTCACAAATGTGAGCAGGTTTTTATAGTTTTAGCTTACAGTTCTGATAGTGTTTAGACTATCAGAACTCTTAAAATAATTTTATCAATTATTTAGGACATGGATCGTAAGCAGCGCCAGCTGGAGCATAACTACATGTCCAAGTTAGAGATGTACCAGCACCTGCACCAACAGCTGGAGTCCAAGTTAATACGCCTGCATCAACATCAGCATTTGCTTGACCTTTTGTACCAGCAGCACAGTTAAAAGCAACAACGATTACGCCATCAGTTACAGTTACTGTGTCAACACATTGACCTGTAGCTAGAGCAGGGCCGATACCAGCATTACCATTACTTAAACCAGTCAATGTATCAGTTTCAGCATAAGCAGTACTGACAGCAAGTTTGTAACCAGCAGCCATTGCGTTACCTTCATTAGCTAGTGTACGTTTTGTGTAATCTTGGTAAGCAGGAATTGCATAAGCCATTAGAATACCGATAATCGCGATAACGATCATTAATTCGATTAGTGTGAAACCCGCTTGTCTTTTTTGATTTTTCATTTTATTTACCTCATTAAATTAAAAATTATCTGAAAAGGTGGTCGGAGATATTTTTCTTTAAAACCTTCTCGTTTTCCTTTGAATTTATAGTAGGTGATCTGAGCATGAATTCAAACCTAATTATGAATTATTTGAATTTATTGTGCGTTAATTGACAAAATTTACCGAAGAAAAAGAAAGGTTGCCATAGTTACGGTGTTTTTTCTGACAATTATTGTCAATATCATGATTTAAAGCCATCATATTCTCTCTATCAGAGTCTCTATTAAGCTGCAGTAATCAAAATGCCATGTATCTCATAAAGTGATCAGACATGATTAATGCCATTAGGTTTTTGTCTTCAATTTGAGGGTGATAATTATAACGGGGAAAGTATTGTATTTATTGTTTACTGAAAAATTCATGCTAGACTGGCACCTAATTTTGAAATAACAATATTGTGAATAAAGAAATTAATAAACATATCATCCTGATTGGCCCAATGGGCGCAGGGAAAACCACTGTAGGCTCAATATTGGCCCATAAGTTGGGTATGGCTTTTTTTGATGTCGATAACGAATTAGAAAAAAAATGTGGTGTCAGTGTTAATTTGATATTTGAAATTGAAAAGGAAACTGGTTTTAGGGAACGAGAAACACAGATGCTACAAGAATTACTGGAAAAGCCTCCTTCAGTGATTGCAACTGGAGGTGGAATCATTGTTACTGAAAAGAATAGACAGTTATTACATGACAGTGATGCGATGATTTTGTATCTTAAGACAGAGGTCAAACAACAGTTATACCGGCTAAGGAAAGATAAGAAAAGACCGCTGTTGCAAGGAGAGAACCGCAAACAGAAATTAATTGATATGGCCAATATTCGCAATCCCATGTATCAATCATTGGCGACCAAAACAATTAAAACAGGACATCAATCCGCTTATAAAATGGCTACAGTCATCATTAAGCATCATTTATTTCGTTGATTTCATACTGTGCTTAATTATTCGAGCTCAATGTATGCTTAAACGAGACCTTGGCTTATGCAGAGGTCTCTAGATATGATGTTTTGACTTGTCCATCATAATATCGCGAGGATTATGAAAG
>CAYGTC010000005.1:0-130096 GCA_964352735.1 uncultured Alcanivoracaceae bacterium
CTTTCATAATCCTCGCGATATTATGATGGACAAGTCAAAACATCATATCTAGAGAAGAACCAACGCATGAAATGTATTTTCGAAAACAATCATGCGTTGGTCTTTATGAGAATTAATGGTCTTCTTGACCTTCTTGATGTACATGACCATGAGCAATTTCAGTTTCTGATGCTGCTCTTATGCCTGTCACTTCCACTGCAAAGTTCAACTGCACACCTGCTAATGGGTGATTGTTGTCAACAAAAACTTCGTTTTCATTAACTTCAGCAACTCTGACTACGGCTGTTTGTCCATCTGGGGTTTGGCCTTGAAACTGCATCCCAACCTGAATCTCTACATCAGCAGGAAATTGTGTTCTTGGTACTTTATGTATCAATTCCTTATTGTGTTCACCATAAGCTTCTGCTGGCTCAATAGAGACATCAAAAGTATCACCTACAGATTTATCAATTAAGGCTTTTTCAAGACCAGGAATAATGTTGCCTGCACCTATCAGAAAGCTAAAAAGGCCGTCCTCTGATTTGTCAATTACATTTTTGTCATTATCAGTCAATGTGTATTTGATATTGACGACGCTTTTATCTGCTATTTTCATATTGTTTGCCATCAGTTAATTAGCTGTTTTTATTAAGGTCTTTGATCACTGCAGCAAGGAATCGAGCAGCTTCACCTCCGGTGACAGCTCGATGATCAAATGTCAAAGACAAGGGGATCATTCGGTGTACTTCAAATCCGCCCAACACAGGTACCACTTCATGCAATAATTTACCTGATGCCAGTATTGCCACACAAGGAGGAGTAATGACCGGCGTAGCATATCTTCCAGCAAATACACCAAAGTTTGATAGCATGATGGTGAAGTCCTTCATGTCAGCTGCTGGAATGCTGCGGCTCTTGACTTGTTCTTTAATGGTGTTCATGCCAGCACGAACCTGAGATGCGTCACGCAGTTCACAGTTTCGCATGGTTGGAACAAATAATCCATCAGGTGTGTCAACGGCAATACCTACATCTACATGATTAATAATTCTTCTGGCCAATTTTTCACCATTGAACCATGCATTAAGGGCAGGCTCAGCTTTAACACCTTTAACCAAGGCTCTGATCAGTCTGGCTGTGATGTCTTCACCTGGGCTCCATTGGTGAATATCAGCATCGTCCATCAATGTGGTTGGTACGATTTGAGCATGTGCATCGGCCATAATTCTGGCCATCGCTCTACGCGGGCCTTTAACTTGCTGCCAATCATTGGATACGTTTGCCTTAGGTGTTTCCATTACAGGCGCATTTACAGGCTGCGAAGGCGTTGTCTGAACCACTTTTGTCGGTGTTGGGGCAACTGGAGCTGGTGTAGCTTGTTTTCCTGTTTGTGATCCTTTTTCATGGGCACTGCGAATGTCACTGGGGCGAATAACGCCGCCGGCGCCTGTAGCAATTACATCATTTAAGTTGACTTTTAATTTTTTCGCTAAAGCTTTAACAGCAGGAGCGATTTTAATATTGCCAACACTGGCAATGTCACTGACCACTTGGCCGGTAGATTCCATTGCCCCAACAACTGTTCCGCTGTCGTCTGAAGCACTGTCTTTTTCAGCTTTAACTGGGAGTTCATTCTCTAAATCATCAATTAAATCAACGATGTCATCTTTTAGTTTGGCTGGTGAATCAACTTCTGTAGAAGTATTGCCATCAAATTCAACTAAAACCGCACCAGTATCAATGACATCACCTGGCTGACCATGTAATTTGGTAATGGTTCCAGTATAAGGGCATGGAACATCTACAACTGCTTTAGCCGTCTCCATAGAAACCATGGGTTGATCTTCTTTGACATGATCTCCTTCTTTTACATGCCATTCAACGATTTCTGCATCTGGTAAACCTTCGCCTAAATCTGGTAATCTAAAAATATTCATGATACCTCCATCACTTCATTCACAGCCTTGAGTATTCTTTCTACTGAAGGCATGTATTTTTTCTCTAATTTATATAACGGCATAATTACATCATAACCAGTCACCCTTTTTACAGGTGCCATCAGTGAATATAAGCCTTTTTCTGCGATAGTAGCAGCAATTTCAGAGCCAACACTACAATGTTTCGCGGCTTCTTGAACAATCACACATCGACCTGTTTTTTGTACAGATTCTAAGATGGTGTCCATATCAATTGGGCTGACGGTTGCCACATCAATGACTTCAGCTGAAATGCCTTGTTTGGCTAATTTCTCTGCAGCTTCCATGGTTTCTTTAACCATAGAACCCCATGTAATGAGTGTAATGTCAGTACCTTCTCTTAGTTCAAAACACATGTCTAATGGTAATTCTTCACCATCATCAATCACTTCTTCTTTATGTAAGCGATAAATTCTTTTTGGCTCAAGGAAAATCACTGGATCTGGATCTCGAATAGCCGCGAGTAATAATCCATAGGCTCTTGATGGAGAGGAGGGAATTACCACTCTGATGCCAGGAATGTGCGCAAAAATGGCTTCGACACTTTCTGAGTGATGTTCAGGAGCGTGGATGCCTCCACCAAATGGAGCTCTAATGACCAATGGACAAGTTAAACGACCTCTGGTACGGTTTCTAAAACGCGCTGCATGACAAACGATTTGTTCAACCATGGGAAAGATAAAACCCATGAATTGTGCTTCTGCCACTGGTTTCATACCTTGGGTTGCCATGCCGATAGTAAGGCCGGCAATCATGGCTTCTGCCAATGGAGTATCAATGACTCTTTCTTCCCCAAATTTTTCAGCAAGACCTGAAGTTGCTCTGAATACACCACCATTGATGCCAACATCTTCGCCAAGCACAACAACGTCTTTGTCTTTTTCTAACTCATGGGCCAATGCCAATGAAACTGCTTCTACTAAAGTAATATTAGCCATTGTTTTCTAACTCCTCTGCATATTTTCTTTGTTCTGCTAAATCATGAGGTAATTCTTCATACATATAATCAAACATGTCAGTGACTTTGGGTTGAGGCGTATTCTTGTATTCTTGAACAGCGGCTTCAACTTTAGCTGCACATTCTTCCATTAATTTGTTTTCTTGTTGAACGCTCCACTGATTGTTATTCATCAAATACTGCCTTACTCTGAGTATGGGCTCAAATTTTTTGGCGTTTTCAACTTCCTCATCTGGGCGATAGCGGCTGGCATCGTCAGCAGTAGTGTGGTCACTTAATCGGTAGGTAATGGCTTCTATTACGGTTGCACCATGACCATCTCTGGCCCTTTGTAACGCTTTTTGTACTTCAGCATGAACTGCAATCAGGTCATTACCGTCAACTTGTATGCTGGGAAGCCCGCCAGATATACCTTTTTGTGCCAATGTTTGACCGCTGCTTTGTTTCTTCCTTGGTACAGAAATGGCCCAACCGTTGTTTACGATGACCATTACCATAGGCAGTGTAAAAGCACTGGCAGCATTAATGGCTTCAAGAAAATCCCCTTTAGAACTGCCTCCATCACCAATTACAGTGACAGCACATCGTTGTTCCTTTCGTAATTTGAATGCAAGGGCGGCACCAGCAGCATGCATATTTTGTGTCGCAATAGGTACACACCAGGGGAAATCGTGTGCAGGACCTGAAAAATCACTGCCTCTTTCATCACCACCCCAATAAAGAAGTACTTCAGACATTTTAACACCACGACAAAACTGTGCACCATACTCGCGATACATAGGAGCTAAAACATCTTCATATTTCATAGCTGAACCAATGCCTACATGTACGGCTTCATGGCCTAAGCTTGAAGCATAGGTGCCAAGTTTTCCAGTTCTTTGTAATGAGATTGCTTTGGTATCGAATACACGAGTTAAAACCATAGTTTTGTATAAAGTTTTGATTTGCTCAAAGTCTTTTGCAAAAAGGGGTAAATCGTTTCCGACCAACTCACCGCTTGGTGATAGGTATTGAATATAATCAACGTTAAAAGACGCTACTGTTGCCACGTTTGTTCCTCCAGTAAATATAAATTTTACTCAAATGAAAATTGTAAGACCTGGATACCTTAAAAGATATTACCAGATTCAGTTAAGATCAATAGATTTTGTTAGCTTAAGAGACCCTTGTTTGGTAAATGTACAGATAAAAAATCAAAATATATCAGCTGAAAAACTTGTAAAAATTCAGGTTTGCCTTAATGATTGATGTAACTTAATATATTTTTCTTAATAACTGAACATTGAGCAAGGGTATCTACTATGTATGATAGTCTGATGATGTTTGAGTGATCACCAATCAGATTTTCAAGATTTTGCCAAAATTAATTATTTGCGATAATTGATTTTGAATGTCAATTTACGGCGATGTATTATAGAATAAAAAACGCAGAAATTCAGGTAAAATTTAAGGTATATGCATGAAAGAAGACAATAATTTCAGGAATTTAGAAAAAGGTATAAAAATGGATGTTGATTTGAGAGATAATTATGGTGGTTATCTCTGCTTAGATCAAGTTTTGAATGCGCAAAAACCCTTGAGTTCACCACCTCATCATGATGAAATGCTATTTATTATCCAGCATCAGGTATCGGAATTGTGGTTGAAACTCATTGTCCATGAAATTAGTGCTGCAATAGGGCATATAGAATCTGATGAATTAGATCGAGCTTCAAAAATTTTAGCACGTGTCAAACAAGTTCAACGTCAACTCTTTGAACAATGGGCAGTTCTTGAAACATTAACACCCAGTGAATATATGCAGTTTAGAGATGTGTTTGGGAGTGCATCTGGTTTTCAATCTGTAAAATATCGTATGGTTGAATTTTTATTGGGAAATAAAAATGAAGACCTCTTGAAGATTTTTCCCAAAGATAGTGAGTCATATCTAGAGCTATATGGTGTGTTAAATGAGCCTTCAGTATATGATGTTTTTTTAAGGCACTTACATAAAAAGGGCTATAATATTCCAATTGTATGTATCGAAAAAGATTGGAGTAAACCCCATGTTTTTAATACAGAATTGGTTGACGTTTTTGTTGATATTTATAAAGATACTGAACAACATTGGGATGCCTATGCATTATGTGAACAATTAGTGGATGTTGAACAATCTTTTCAAATGTGGCGTTTTAGGCACATGAAAACTGTTGAAAGAATCATTGGATTTAAAAAAGGATCTGGAGGATCGAGTGGTGTTGGTTTTCTCAAAAAAGCATTAGAATTGACTTTTTTCCCCGAATTGTTAGATGTAAGAACAAATCTATAAACTCAACTATCTAATGGTTTTCTTGTGTATTCAACAAAACTGTATGAGTAGGGGTTGCTTTCATCGGCTTCATGATTAATTTCAGATGAGGTAAGCCACTGCTCAGGATTCCAGTCAAAATATGTATCTCCTGTAAACTTGTGGTGAATGTGTGTGATGAGGAGTTTATTTGCATAAGGCATTAATAATTTATAAATCATGGCGCCACCGATAACCATAATTTCATTTTGCATATTTTGTATATCTTCAAGTGTGTGAATGACATCAAAGCCTTTTCTTTCAAATGCGGTGTTACGAGTCAACACTATATTTCGTCTTTTCGGGAGTACAAATGGTAATGATTGACAGGTTTTTCTGCCCATTAATATGGTCTTATTCAAGGTTTTTTGTTTAAAATATTGCAGATCTGCTGGCAGTCTCCATGGTAAGTCATTATTGCTGCCTATTAATCGATTTTCATCCATAGCCAAGATGTAAGTGATTTTCAAATTTTTTTTCATGGCTTATTTATACTGCAACTTGTGCTTTGATATGAGGGTGGGATTGATAATCTTCTAAGGTGAAATCATCATAAGAGAACGCAAAAAGATCAGTAATATCAGGATTGATTTTCATTTGTGCCAGTGGCATGGGTTGTCTTTGCAATTGCAATTGTGCTTGCTCTATATGGTTGCTATATAGGTGTGCATCACCTAAAGTGTGGATGAATTCACCCAATTTAAGGCCGCATACTTGTGCTACCATCATAGTCAATAGTGCATAGGATGCAATATTGAATGGCACGCCAAGAAAAACATCTGCACTTCTTTGGTATAACTGACACGAAAGCTTGTTATCAGCAACATAGAATTGAAATAAACAGTGGCAAGGGGGGAGTGCCATTTGATCTATTTGACCGACATTCCAGGCATTTACGATGATCCTTCTTGAATCTGGTGTATTTTTAATTTGATTAAGTATGATGCTGATTTGATCGATGTGTTGACCTGTTGTGGTTGGCCATGAGCGCCATTGATGACCGTAAACTGGCCCAAGGTCTCCTTTTTCATCGGCCCATTCATTCCATATTCTGACTTGATGATCTTGTAAATATTTGATATTTGTGTCGCCACTAAGAAACCACAATAGTTCATGAATAATAGACTTTAAGTGTAGTTTTTTTGTGGTGATTAATGGAAAACCTTCTGCAAGATCAAAGCGCATTTGATGGCCAAAAATACTTTTGGTACCAGTTCCAGTTCTGTCTGTTTTCGTAGTGCCTTCTTTAAGGATCAATTCCAGCAGTTGTAAGTAGTTTTTCATAATTTATCAACAAAAAAAATCAGGTTGATATTATATCAACCTGATTGGCAATTAGTCGATGTTGATCAGGAAATTAACCGAAAAGGGCTTTTCTGATTTTCTTATTATTTTGGATTGCCTCAGAGATTTGGTCGCCACTGAGATTTAATTGTTCTGGTAACAATGCTTTTTTAACCATAGGTCTGTCTATTTTGGATAAAAACGCTTTTTTAGATAAGTCAACAGTTTTAGTTGAGCTTAAGTTTTTGTTACTGCTGTCTTTAAGTAAAAACACTTCTGGTCTTAATCTTTTTTCAGGATTGTGTGAAACAACCAAACCTACTGAGTTATCAGTTAACTCAACAATTGTACCTGCAGGGTATAGGCCTATTGCTTGCACAAAATCATCAATTAATCTTGAAGAAAATAGTTTGTCTCTTTGGCCGTAAAGCCAGTCCATAGCTTCTGCTGAGGTCATTTGTTTGCCATATGACTTTTTGTTGGTTATGGCATCAAAAACATCAACCAAACCAGCAATTTGTCCAAAAAATGGTATTTCAGCACCAACCAAACCATAAGGATAACCAGATCCATTGAATCTTTCGTGATGTGTTTCAACAATCACGAGCGTTGAATGATCAACATGGTTATTTGTTGCTAGCATCTCTACACCAAGTTCTACATGACTTTTCATTAGAGTCATTTCAGAAGCGGTAAGTTCACCAGATTTGTTCAATAACTTTCTGTTAATTTTAGTTTTGCCAATGTCTGATAACAAAACTCCTGTAGCCAAAGAAATGAGTTCTTGCTCAGCAAGACCCAAATGTCTACCAAAAACCGTGGCCAAAATACTCGATCTAAGTGAGTGATTATATGTATAATCGCCTTTTTCTTTAAGTCGACTGATCCAAATCATTGCATTTGGATTTTTGATGACACTGTTAACAACGGATTTCGTAAGGTTTTTTGTCTCGCCAATGTCTACCTTCTTACCAACCCTAATGTTGAAGCTTATTTGTTCAATTGAATGTGCTAAATCAGAAAACAATGATTTGGCGTTATTGATTTCTTTTTTGAAAGGCTTGGTATGATGATCATATTTGCCAATGTCTAGAGTAATGGCTTTAAGATCTGAAGAGATTAAGTGCTGTGATCCTTTGGTGTTTCCAGCTGAATTGCCTGCCTTGGCTTTGACCAACAATGGTGAAGGTTTGCTGATTTCATTCTGTTTATAGGTCTGTGTTCCTTTCTTGCTGTCTATGTATACGAACTGACAAAATCTTTTGACTTCATTAATCTCGTGTTTGGTACGAAGATAAAATCCCTGAAAAGGAAAAGGCGTTTCAAGCCAAGGCCTGTCTAGCTTGCAAATATACATGCCCACTCTAATCTGACTTACTGGTATTTTATCTCTGTATTTCATAGTTCTTTTCTTTTTTAAATTAGCCCTGATGCAAATTATATGACAAAAAATGTTATTAATGTGTGAACAAGTTCATGTTTTCACCTAAAATAGCATTTAAGTAATAAAAAATGATCGATTTTAAACAATTATACGCTATTTATGGTTGCATGCTCAATAAATTTGGGCTGGATATACAAAATAATTAAACCATGGCCTTGATTTTGTTGTTCAAACGACTTTTATGCCTTGCTACTTTGTTTTTGTGAAAAATGCCTTTAGATACAACTTTGTCAACAACAGGAATCATCTTGTTATATGACTCTTGAGCTTGCTTCTTATCGCCAGTTTCAATGGCTTTAATGACATTTTTAATGTGTGTACGTGCTTCAGTGCGAATGCTCATGTTATGTAAGCGTCTTTTTGCAGCTTGTCTAACGCGCTTTCTTGCTTGTGATGAATTTGCCAATTTTCTTCTCCGAAATTGTGGTATGCTAAAATTAAGCCGCGCATTTTCACATTAATCAATGCACGAGTCAATAAATTCACAATTTAAATTGTTTAATACCACAATAAATTTTTGCTCAAGCACTAATTGCTGCTATTTTTAATAATACATAGGATTAATGAAAATTTCTTCATAAAATATCTTACATAATTTTTATGTCAATTTTATGAGTCTTTTTAAATCAACTGCGATTGTCAGTATTTTTACTTTAATATCTAGAGTGTCGGGTTTTATCCGCGATATGGTGACTGCTATATTGTTCGGTGCTTCGGTATGGACAGATGCTTTCCTTGTGGCTCTTAAAATACCAAATTTCATGCGAAGGTTATTTGCTGAAGGGTCCTTTTCTTTGGCCTTTGTACCTGTTCTTAACGAAATCAAGGCAACTCAATCAAAAGCCGAATTAAAATATTTCATTGACTGTGTGGCTGGTAGTCTATGTGCAGCAGTGACAATTATGTGGGTTTTAATGGAACTTTTTGCACCACAAATTCTGTCCTTGTTTGCTTATCAGTGGTCAACACAAAACCCTGAAGTTTTTGCTGAATCTGTCATTATGTTAAGATACACATTATTCTATTTGCCGCTGATTTCTTTGGTTGCACTTGCTGGTGGGATATTAAATTCACATCATAAATTTGCTTTACCTGCTGCTACCCCAATCTTATTGAACGTTTCCTTAATTACCAGCGCCTTATTTCTCAGAGATTATTTTTCAGTGCCGATTAAGTCTTTGGCTATTGGTGTCTTGATAGCTGGTGTTCTACAGTTGATTGTACAAATACCGGCTTTGCTACAACTTGGGTTGTTTCCTAGATTTAGGCTGGGTTTTTCAAATGGTAAAGTTAAAAAAGTAATGAAATTGATGGTGCCAACACTTTTTGGTTCATCGGTAGCACAGGTCAATTTGCTGTTGGATACCTTTATTGCAACACTATTGCCCATTAGTGGAAGTGTAACATTCTTGTATTATTCTGATCGTTTATTAGAATTCCCATTGGGTGTTTTTGCCATTGCCATATCAACGGTAATATTGCCAACCCTTTCACGGCAGTATGCCGAAGGTGATAAAAAGCAGTTTACATCTACAATGCAATGGGCTTTGAATTTAGGATTTTTTATTGCCATTCCTGCAGCCGTTGGTTTAGGTGTTTTGGCCGAAGAAGTCATTATTACTTTATTTCAATATGGGGCTTTTGAGGCGAGAACCAGTGAATTGACAGCGATGAGCTTAATGGCTTATATGTTGGCTTTGCCCGCTTTTGTATTGAATAAAATTTTATTACCTGCATTTTATTCCAGAAATGACACAAAAAACCCTGTCAAAATTGGTATCATTGCCATGACTTTAAATATGTTCTTTAATGTGTTGTTTGTTGTCATATTGTGGTGCTTAGAAGTGACGGCTTTACATGTGGGTTTAGCATTGGCGAGTGCATTATCTGGATGGGTGCAAACATTTTTGCTTTATAAAGGCTTGAAGAAGAACCACGTGATTGCATCCAATGTTATTCAATGGAAGACCATGGCGAGTATCATTTTTGCCAGTATGGTTATGTCTGCTGTTGTTATTTATCTGTCATCTCTGGTTGGGATTTGGTCGATTTTGCCCTGGTATTCAAGATTTTTTCAATTGTTATTGTGTATAGTTATTGGTTTGCTGGTTTATTTGGGGGCTTTAATGGTCATGAGAATTAATATAAGAAAATTGTTGGTGTTAAATTGAAATTTATCAGGTATCCTCAATATCAAAATTTAACAAAACCTTCAGTAGTTACCATTGGTAATTTTGATGGTTTGCATTTGGGTCACCAAGCTTTGATTAATCAAGTGGTTGATGTTGCTCGTATTAAACAATTACAATCAATTGTTGTATCCATGCAGCCTATGCCTTCTCAATATTTTGGAGGCAAAGGTTCTGTTGTTTTATTGACGCCTTTTAAATCTAAATATCGATTGATTAAACAGTTGAATGTTGATCTAATGTGTGTATTGAATTTTAATGACGCTTTGGCAGAATTGAGTCCAATGGATTTTATTGAGAAAATTTTAATTGATGGGTTGAATGCTCAATATGTCATTATCGGTGATGATTTTAGATTTGGCAAAGGGCGTGCTGGAGACCTTCAGTTGCTTGAAGAATTTTGTAAACCAAAAGGCATATCTGTTGATGCGATGTCTAGTGTTTTAGTTGGTGGTAAAAGGGTCAGCAGCTCAATGATAAGAAAATACCTTATAGAATCACGTTTTAATCATGTGAAAAAGTTAATGGGACGTTCATATGTTATTGATGGAAAAGTGAGTAAAGGGCAACAGCTAGGGCGAAAACTGGGATATCCAACTATAAATGTTAAATTGAAAAATAGGCAGGTAGGTATTGCAGGTATTTTTTGTGTTTCCGTAATCTTTGATCGGTTGTTCTCTGGGCAAATTTTTTATGGTTCTGCAAGTTTGGGAACACGGCCAACGGTCAATGGAGTGGGGAAAATACTGGAAGTTTTTATTCTTGATTTTAATTATCAAGTATATGGTGAAAATGTAAAAGTTTTGTTTCACCATAAATTAAGAAATGAAGTAAAATTCGAGGGAATTAAAGAATTAAAAAGACATATTGATGACGATGTGATAAAAACACGTCTATTTTTTGAAAATTATAATGATTAATGGAGCCAGTGCGTGAGCAATAATTATAAAGAGACTTTGAACCTCCCTAAAACCACATTTTCGATGAAAGCAGGATTGGCACAAAAGGAACCTGTTTGGATTAAAAAGTGTGAAGATGAGGGGCTCTATCATAACCTACAAGAAGCCACAAAAGGTAGACCACAATTCATTTTGCATGATGGTCCACCCTACGCCAATGGTTCAATCCATATTGGCCATGCAGTTAATAAAATTTTAAAAGACATTATTGTCAAATCTAAATTAATGTCTGGTTATTCAGCACCGTATGTTCCTGGATGGGATTGCCATGGTTTGCCAATCGAAATTCAAGTAGAAAAAAAGGTTGGAAAAGTGGGGCAAAAAGTCGATGCGAAAACTTTCCGTCAAAAGTGTAGAGAATATGCTGATAAACAAATCGCTATTCAGAAAGCTGAGTTTAAACGATTGGGTGTCATTGGTGAATGGGATAATCCATATCTAACTAAAGATTTTAAATATGAAGCCGATATGATTAGGGCTTTATCAAAAATTGTTGAAAATGGCCACATTGAAAAGGGTGTAAAACCAGTTAATTGGTGCTTTGATTGTGGCTCAGCTTTGGCCGAAGCTGAAATCGAATATCAAAATAAAATTTCTCCAGCCATTGATGTTGCCTATGAAGCCATTGAAAATCAAGAGTTTTTCGAGGCATTTGGCATAAAAGGGTCTGATCAAAAAGTAGCCATTCCCATTTGGACTACCACGCCTTGGACTTTGCCTGCCTCTCAAGCAGTATCTCTGCATGGCGAACTAAATTATTCGGTGGTTTCAGGTCATAAAAATTACCTATTGGTGATTGCAGCTGATATGGTTGATGAGGTGTGTGAAAGGTATGGTATTGAGTCGCCACAGATATTGTCAACTGTGACAGGTTCACAACTTGAGAATTTTAAGCTGCACCATCCTTTTTATGAAAGGGTTATTCCTGTTATTTTGGGCGATCATGTCACTGTTGATGCGGGTACTGGAGCTGTTCATACTGCACCCGGGCACGGTGTTGATGATTTTAATGTTGGTCGAAAATACGATTTAGAAGTAAATAATCCTGTCGCAGGTAATGGTGTGTATTTGTCCAACACAGAATTATTTGCTGGTCAACACATATGGAAAGCCAATAATGAGATTGTTGAATTACTTGAACAGAATTCACGATTGTTACACTTTACCAAGATTGATCACTCTTATCCGCATTGTTGGCGACACAAATCACCCACTGCGTTTAGAACAACCCCTCAATGGTTCGTCAGCATGGATAAAAAATCATTGCGCAAAGATGCTTTGGAAGAAATACGCAATGTGAAGTGGATTCCTGATTGGGGAGAAAATAGAATTTACTCTATGATAGAAAATCGCCCAGAATGGTGTATTTCTCGACAACGTACATGGGGAGTGCCAATAACGCTTTTTACTCATAAGGAAACAGGTGAATTGCACCCTGATACGATGTTAGTGATGGAAAAAGTAGCAAAATTAGTAGAGCAGTCAGGTATTGATGCATGGTTTGATACGCCAATTGAAGATTTGATTCCTGATGCTGATGATTACGACAAAACCACTGATGTGCTTGATGTGTGGTTTGACTCAGGTGTAACTCATCATGCGGTTTTAAGTGCAAGAGATTATTTGACGGAACCTGCAGATTTGTATTTAGAAGGTTCAGATCAACACCGTGGTTGGTTTCACTCTTCTTTATTAACGGGTGTTGCGATAAATCACCATGCACCTTATAAACAGGTTTTAACACATGGCTTTGTGGTAGATAAAGATGGTAAAAAAATGTCTAAGTCTTTGGGTAATGTGATTGCTCCTAAGCAAATAATTGATACCATGGGTGCTGATATATTGCGTTTATGGGTGGCGTCAGCCGATTATCGCAATGAAATTACCATATCTGATGAAATCATGAAGCGTGTTGCTGATGGTTATAGAAGAATCAGAAATACAGCCAGATTCTTGATTGGTAATTTGCATGGTTTCGATGCTGAGTCAGATATTCTAGATGTTCAAGAGTGTACTTTGTTAGACCAATGGGCTATCAGACATGCGCAACAATTGCAAGATGGTATAAAACATGACTATGAACATTATCAATTTCATCAAATTTACCAAAAAATGCATCATTTTTGCTCTCAAGACATGGGCGCTTTTTACCTGGATGTGCTGAAAGATCGTTTGTATACCATCAAAGGAGATGCGAAAGCAAGAAGGTCCGCTCAAACGGCCATGTACCATATTCTGCAGTCAATGATTCGGTGGATGGCGCCAATCATGACATATACTGCCGATGAGATTTGGCGCTTAATGGGGTATGATAAACATGTGTTATTTGAGCAATGGTATGAAATGCCTGAATGTGACGATGATAAAAATTGGAGCGATAAGCATTGGGGAGAGATTCGTGAACTTCGTAATGCTACTTCAAAGCTCTTAGAGCAAATGCGTATTAAAGGTGATATTGGCTCTTCACTTGATGCTTCTGTCATCATCTATCTGGATGAACAGGACAGTGCTAGACTAAGCTCAATCAATGATGAACTAAGGTTTGTGCTTATCACTTCTGGAGCAAAAATCATGCCACTTAATGAAAAATCAGAATCTGCGCAGGCTGTTGTTATCAATGGTGAAAATGATGATGTGACCATTTATATTGATGCATCTGTGGCAGTGGGTGAGAAATGCACAAGATGTTGGCATAAGCAAGAAAGTGTTGGAGAAAGTGTTGAGCATCCAGAGTTGTGTGGTCGCTGCATTGAGAATATAGACGGTGTTGGAGAAAAGAGGATCTATGGATAATCAAGCCCAACTGCAAACCGATATGGCTGCTAAATCAGGCTTATGGTGGCTGTGGATCAGTGCTATTGTCTTTGCTCTTGATCAATGGACCAAATCATTGGCATCAGAATCTCTGGTATTGTATCAACCTCTTGTAGTCAATGATTATCTGAACTGGACTTTGATGCATAATGAAGGTATGGCTTTTAGCCTTTTGGCAGATCAATCTGGTTGGCAAAGATGGGGCATAAGTATTGTTGCTATTGGCATTGTTGTGTGGTTGTTGACATGGTTGAATAAAAGTAATTTTAAGGCCAAGTTTCTAAATCTTGGTCTGTGTTTTGTCATTGGTGGTGCATTAGGGAATATTTATGATCGCATTGTTCTGGGTTATGTGGTTGACTTTATTGAAGCTCATTACAATGATCTTTACTGGCCTGCATTTAATATTGCAGATACAGCGATCAGTATTGGTGCATTCTTTTTAATTCTTGACCTTATCTGGGGGGAAAATGAAAATCAGTCTGGCTAATCCCAGGGGCTTTTGCGCTGGAGTGGATCGTGCGATTGAAATAGTTAATAGGGCTATTGAATTGTTTGGAGCGCCCATTTATGTGAAGCATGAAGTGGTGCATAATCGGTTCGTGGTTAATAACCTTAAACAAAAAGGTGCTATTTTTGTGGAGGAATTGGAAGAGATACCCGATGACAATATTGTTATATTTTCAGCACATGGCGTTTCACAATTGGTCAGGAAGACCGCTAAACAAAGAGGATTGAGGGTGTTTGATGCGACTTGTCCTTTGGTGACAAAAGTGCATATGGAAGTGATGAGGTATTGTAAGAATGATTTTGATTTGATCTTAATTGGTCATCAAGGACATCCTGAGGTAGAAGGAACAATTGGTCAATGGGATAACAGTAAAGGTTCTGGTAGTGTCTATATTGTAGAATCAGCAGAAGACGTTGATAATCTTCAGTTGGATGAATCTAGAAAGCTTGCTTATGTGAGTCAAACGACGCTTTCATTGGATGATACAGCAGAGATTATTGAGAAACTTAAAATAAAATTTCCATATATTATTGGACCAAAGCATGATGATATTTGTTATGCAACGCAAAACAGACAATTGGCTGTAAAAAAAATGGCGATCGATTGTGATCTGGTTTTGGTTGTTGGTAGTGTCAATAGTTCGAACTCTAACCGACTGCATGAATTGGCTGAGCGAAAGGGTGTTACTGCATATTTAATTGATGATGCCGATTGTATAGATATTGGGTGGTTAGAAGGTGTTAGTAATATAGGTGTCACAGCAGGTGCATCAGCCCCTGAAAAATTGGTTAAGGATGTGATTGATTTTTTAACTGATCACATTAAGCAGAAAATCACCATTAATGAATTACCTGGGGAGCCAGAAAATATGGAGTTTGCTTTGCCTAAAGAATTGCGGGTTAAAATCAAATAGTTGTTTTCTTTGTGATTAAATATAATTGAAAATCAACAATGTTCAATTAATGATGTCATACTTTAATATGGCAGGAAAGCTTCCTGTCATATTGATTTTGTATTAATCAGTTAGCGTCAAGAAAGCCTTCTGCTTATTCAAGTTTTAAATTGAATTTTTAAGTTTTGCTACCGTTCATCAATTCAAAAATACCACTCATCAATAAAAGTTATATTTCACTAGAAAATTTCTCTGAGTCCGATAATAATTTATATTAGTAAATTTTTATTTAGCGGCTATGAAAAAATATTCAAAAAGAAATCGAGGTTTTACATTATTAGAACTGATTGTGACAATAACCATCGGAGGCGTGCTTTTAGCTTATGGTATACCTGCTTATCATGATTTCTCAGTACGTCAAAAAATGAGTAATGATATTAATGACTGGGTGGGCGATATGACTTTGGCTAGAACCACAGCAGTTAAAATGGGGCAAAAAGTTGTTATTCAGTCAATGAGTGGTTGGAAAAATGGCTGGCAGGTTTATCATGATGTAGATGGTAATAATTTGTTTGACCCGGCTGTTGATAATTTACTTCGTATGGCAGATGAAGTAAAAGGGGATATGGTAATGGATGCTTCAACAAGTGGGGGAACTATAGCCTTTGATAATTTGGGGTCATTAACTGGACCTGCTCTACTAAATGGAGGATTTCAAATGACCTTCAGCCATCAAGACGTTACTCAATCAATTTCAGCAACAGTGAGTCCATCCGGCTTGATTGCTACTAAAAAATTATAAGCGGAGTTGTTATGAAAATCTTGAAAAGAAACAAAGGTTTTACCTTAATCGAAGTGATGATTGCAGTGGTGGTTTTTTCATTTGGTCTGCTGGGTGTGGCCGGTATCATGACGGTTTCTGTTAAAAATAATCATAATGGTTATATGCGTTCTCAGGCTGCTATTTTAACAGCAACAATCGTTGATATGATGCGTAGAAATAAGCCTGGTGTCAAACAAGGGCTTTATAACGGTACACACAGCGGCTTTGTAGATACCAGTAGTTATTGTGTAAGCACATGTGGTCCTGCACAAATTGCAAGTAGGGACGTGGGTCAATGGTCAAGTATGTTGACTCAGTTACTGCCTAATGCTTCAGGTACAATAGAATGTAATATTACGTTAAATCCATTATTTCTTACTGGGCCAGTCAATGGTGTTTGTACAGCTACGATTACATGGGATGAATCTAATGAAATAGATTCAAATTCACTTCAAACAATTTCTTTGGTGGCTACGCCATGAAAAATAAAATAGACATGAAGAAATTAAATCAAATTAAGGGTTTTTCTATAGTAGAATTAATGATTGCTATTTTTATAGGATCAATAATATTAACAGGTTTGATTACGATATTTGAAACCACATCAAACATGAACAGAACTCAAAATGGATTGGCAAGACTGCAGGAGAGTGGCCGTTTTGCCACATTACACATGAAAACTGCATTGGATCAAGCTGGCTATCAGTATTGTCTAAGCTCAGGAGTTGCCACCGCAGGTGGTGACTTTAATGGTGACGATTATTCGTTCTCTGCTTCAGTCATAAAGCCATGGCTGGTTCTTGATGGTGCTGAAGTATTTCCTGGTGTTCCATCAGGACCACTTTTGGATGCACAATATTTTATTCACGGACATGAATGTACTGGATCTGCCTGTATACCGAGTTTAACTTCGCCCGGAAGCGATTTATCAACCACAATACCAAATATCGGAACAGGGGATGGGCAAAGAATTGCAGGAACTGATGTACTGACTGTAAGGTATTTGCATGGCAATGGTTTTGATGTTGCCTCTATAGGACCAAACTTAGCAGGGGCGCAAATTATAACATATGAGCCACATGAGTTGGCGAGAACAGATTTTCCTGAAGCTGGCAGCAAAGTGCTGATAGCAAGTTGTAGTATAGATCGAAATCATGTTGTGGCTAATACAATTACTGGTTCATCAGCACAAGTGTCTGTATCTACAAACGGTGCAAACATTAATGAAGCAGTAACTTTAACAAAAGTATTTGATATAAACAGACATGTCAGAAGTATTACGTATTATGTTGCGAATCAAGTGGTTGATGGTCGCGATATACCAACTTTATATAGTGTTATTAATGGTGTTGTTAATGCTTTAGTAGAGGGGGTTGATCGATTTGATGTTTTATATACAGTTCAAACAAATGAGCCCGGCCAGTTTCAAGTGTTGGATGCCAGTGGTGTAGATGCTATGCCTGCTGCGTCATGCGTGAAAGCGGCAGATGATACAGTCAATGGCCCAGGATGTGGATGGCGTTCTGTTGCATCAATTGAGTTTCATTTATTGTTGAATACAGTTGCTGACAGCAGTGCCATCGATGATGAACCTTTCTTCTACAGTATTGATGGCAATAATGCACAAACGGCTGCAGATTTACCTTCCACTATTAATCATTATCGTATGCACAGACGAGAGTTTTATTCTGTGGTTGCTACAAAAAATTGGAATTAATTATGATGAAACGACAAAAAAGTAAACAACGTGGTGTGGCATTGGCCATAGGCATGATATTGTTGTTGACAGTATCAATTATTGGTATAACTTCAATGAAGTCAGCTCTTCTGCAAGACAGAATGGCTGCAAGCTTTAAAAATAAAGAGCTCAGTGATGCGGCGGCGCTGACATTAATGGTTGCTGCTGAGTACTGGTTGTTTGAGTATTTTAATGTGAACAATAATACTGACTTAACTTCTGACTCATGTGCTTTTTGTATGCCTCCAAATAATCTGGATGTCAGAAACTTTAAAACAAACAAAACATTAGAGAACTTAGGGTTTCATAACCCTGCTGGAGTGAGTATTAACAGTCTTTACAATGATCAATTAGCGAGTGAGCCTGAATTTATCATTGAAATTTTAGAAAATTTCAGCAGCAATGGTACGGGTGGAAACTTTGGTGATACCGGTGGTGAGACCGAAGGTGGTAATCAAGTTGGATCTGGTGGAGACGATGACGGATTTAAATTTTTCCGCATCACAAGTAAGGCAACGGATTCTTCTGGAAACATATATTCTGCATATGAAACAGTATATGCTGGTAAGGTTAGGTAAATGGTGAATAAAATGAGAGTAAAGATTAAATCAAAATTATTGGTGCTGTTTGTTATTTTGCTTTATAACAATGCATATGCACAGCTACAATTAACTGATGAGCCGCTGTTTCTCAATCAAACAGTTCCACCAGCTTTGGCTGTAACCTTTGATGATTCAGGCAGTATGTCTTGGAGTTGGATGCCTGATTCACGAAGTTTTGATAGGAATAGACCAAGCTTTGCTTCGTCAGACTATAATTTGATTTATTATAATCCAAATATTGAATACCCTCCGCCGGTTCAGGCTGATGGAAGTTCATTGCCACAATCTACATTCAATAATGCGTCAAGAGATGGTTACTATACTGCTGGGGATTTTTTGGACAGAAGAGATTTGAATTCTGAATATAGGGTATTCCGTTATTACTATCCATACTATGCAAATAACAATTACTCTATTTCTTACGCTAAAGTTGGTCGTGCAAATAATGAAAATAGAGCGTTTTATTATACATGGGAGGGACCTGCAGATGCTTCTTTGAATGACCTGCGCAATATAAATGGTAATTATGTAAGACACGATATTACTACAGCTGAGGAAAAACAAAATTTTGCCAATTGGTATACTTATTATAATACGCGATCAAAATTAGCCAGAGCTGCGGTCAGTCATGCTTTCGTTAATTTTGGACCGGATTTCAAGGTAGACTGGCAACAGATTAATAATAATCGTTTTCGAAATAAGGCTACCAATATGGAATTGTTTAAAAACAACCACAGAGAAGATTTTTATGATTGGTTGTTTTTAGTTCCTGGTGATGGTGGAACCCCTCTGAGAAGAGCTACCAGAGATACTGGTGAATTATTTACCAGAGGTGGTAATAATAGTAGTAGCCCTTATTATGATAGTGATTTTGGTCAGGAATTGACTTGTCAACAGAATTTCCATATCTCTATTTCTGATGGTTCTTGGAATTCTTCATCTGGTGTTTCTGGAAATATTGATAACACTACAGTTACTTTACCTGCATTTACCGATGGTACTACAGCCACATATAATCCTGCTGACCATCTATATTCAGATACCAATTCATCGTCACTGGCTGATACGGCATTTTATTATTGGGCAACTGATTTAAGAAGCGAATCAGGTATGACCAATAATGTTCCAACATTTATTGACGATTTTACTGACTCTGATGGTGATATTGTTAATGTACCTGCTGATACCAACTGGTGGAATATGCCAGAACTACTATGGAACCCAAAAAATGATCCGGCAAACTGGCAACATATGGTCAATTTCAATATAGGACTTGGTATTACAGGCAGCTTTGATAGAGATACCGATTTACCTGGATTAAGAAACGGCACATTACAATGGCCAAGTACCTTTAATGACACATGTTTTAGACGTGTGAATATAGGAGTTCTGTCGTTTGAGATTCCACGCACATGTGCAGATCATATATGTTACACGGGTAATGGTACAGGATCGCCAGAAATCAGCTGTAGTGCGCCAATAGCTGATATTGGATTGTGTCAAAATGGTGATAATAATACTGCAATTGATTGTGCTGATAGAATCGTAAGAAGAGTGAATGGTTCAGAAGCCAGAGTTGATGATGTTTGGCATGCAGCATTGAACAGTCGTGGTGACTATTTCAGTGCACAAAACCCGCAGGAATTATCAGATGCACTTTCACAATTGGTGGCTAATATCATTAAACGCAAAGGTCGAGCCAGTGCTGGTAGTATTTCATCCAGTATTATTTCTGATGCTACGCTGTCCTTTAGAACGGGTTATGATACATCAGATTGGAGTGGTTTTGTGGTTGCCTCACCTTTAAA
The DNA here is from genome assembly GCA_964352735.1 of uncultured Alcanivoracaceae bacterium. Lineage (GTDB taxonomy): Bacteria > Pseudomonadota > Gammaproteobacteria > Xanthomonadales > Marinicellaceae > NORP309. Next base: position 20,304 of record CAYGTC010000005.1, read on the forward strand.
TCTAGATGGTAGCTTAGGGGATGTAGTATGGGACGCTGCTTGTAAGTTAACAGGTGGTTTTTGCCCATCAATGAATACTAATGTCGCTGCCACAAATGACAATGACTCACGTCAAATTTTCACTTATGACTATCAAAATAAATCTCAACATGACTTTCTAATCGGTGATATGAATTCATCGCAGATACAAGATATATTGGATTCGGATTTTTATGATTTGGTTGATGGTGATTTTACTGGTGATTTTGATGCCGCTAGTGATTTTGTTAATTATGTTCGTGGTGATAGAACTTTGGAAATTCAATTTGGTGGATCACTGCGTAATAGGAGCAGTGTCTTAGGTGATGTGATTAATTCACCTGCACAAATTATCAGGGGGCCAGCTGAGTCATATAATGACGATTTCTGGGGTACTAATAGTCCAGAGAGAATTGCCGCTGATAACGGTAATGGTTACGCTGATTTTAGAAGTGCTAACAGACAAAGAGATAATGTATTGCTTGTTGGTGCAAATGATGGCATGTTGCATGCATTTGATGCTGGCATCAATACCAGTGAAGGTGGAGATGAGTTATGGGCTTATGTGCCTTCTGCAGCTATGAATGGGCTTTCGGAATTGGCTAATCCACAATATGTTCATAAAACATTTGTGGATTTAGCACCTTTTGTTCAAGATGCTTTTATCAATAATCAATGGTCTTCAGTTGCTCTGGGGGGTATGAGGCATGGTGGAAAATTGGTATATGCGTTAGACCTTGGATCAAACCCAAGTGATGTCCCACGAGTGATGTGGGAGTTTACCAATGAAGATGACAACGATATGGGTTTCTCATATTCTGGCGGTGTCATTACCAGAATTGCAGTTCCTACTTCAGTCAGTTCAATTGAGTCCAGATGGATAGCCTTGATACCAAATGGCTATAACAGTGCGACACAAAAATCTGCGATGTATGCTGTGGATTTAGAAACAGGTGCTATTTTGCATGAATGGAATACCGGTCTTGGCAGTAATGCTGAACCAAATGGAATGGGGCCTCCAATTGCGGGTGATTTTGTAGCTTATGATGAATCTAATACTGATACAACATTTTTTGGAGCGGATCAAGGTACTGATTATGTGTACGCTGGTGATTTGCATGGTAATTTATACAGGTTTGATATGAAGGATATATTTGGTGCTCCAGTGACTCAGCCTGAGATATTGTTCAATGGTAGCCCAGATCAACCGATAACTACAGCCCCAAGAATATTCACAACAGGGCAAGCCTCTGACAGTGTTGTTGTTTTGTTTGGTACAGGTAAGTACATTGAATTACCAGATAGATCAATACTGGGCGCTGAAACGCAATATTTGTTTGGACTGAAAGATAAGAATGAAACAATTATTAATTCATACACTTTGAATGACAGCAGAATTGTCAATCAACCTATCACTACTACTGGTGGTTTTAGAAAATTGTCTGAAGATGATATTGAAGATGATGAAAGTTGGAAAATTGAACTGCCTGAACAAGGTGAAAGAATGGTGACAACGATTGGGAGAAATAATCAATTAAAAGTCGCTTCAATTGCAACAATCATACCTAATGGTGATGACCCATGTAAAGCCGGAGGGGTCAGTTGGTTTATGATATTAGATGCTCGATGTGGTTGTGTACCAGGTGTTGGAAGCTTCTTTGATAACCAATCTTCTGATGGTGTTTTAGTTGAGGATATTGTGCTTGGATTTAATATATTAACAGTGCCAGGAGGTAGAACAACCCTAGTAAATATTGATGTCACAGGTGATGACGGATTAGATGGAAATACAATAACAGAAACCATCGATGTCATTAGTGAGTGGAAGAGAAGAAGTTGGCACCGGATAATGTTTGATTAATTGGAGAATTGATATGTTAAAGAAAATTACTATACTACTGACCATATTTGCTGTATCGGTTTGTGCGCAAAACTATAAATCTGATAACTATATGCAATGGAGAATATTGGGTAAAAGTGTTGAAGATAAATATTTGATTGTTCAAGCTAAAGATCAAAAGATGGTTGACCGTTTCAGGCCAATATGCGTTGGCGCTGACAAGTGGATATTTCGATATGAGATGATGGCTTTTGATGATGCATTTTACAATGCACAATCGAAACCCAGTAATTTGAAGTTTTTGAAAAATTCTGCTGATTACATTATGAAGATTGATATTGAGGAGGATAATATATATAGTGAAAAAACGTCAGCAGATAAGATATGTACTGAGAATCAAACTCAGCTAAATATCAACCCTCAAGCTGGTAAAGTCAGGATTGGTATAGTAACTTATGTTGGTGATAAAAATATTGGGCTTCCATTTTAAAGGTGTAAATATGAAAAAAGTGTCAGGTTTTACGTTAGTTGAATTGATGGTTGTAGTTGCAATAATTGCACTTATTATGGCTTTTGCTATTCCTTCATATCGGGCTCAGGTAATAAAAGCGAAAAGAACAGATGCCTATAATGTGATCATGAAAATTGCCAGTGCACAGGAACGTAATAATGCCACATTTAACCAATACGCTTCTACAATTGATGGTGGTACATCTCCAACTGTGGATGATTTGGGTTTGGGTGCTGCAGATTTTCTTACTTCTGAAGACTATGATTTTTCTGTAACAAATAACAATGGTTATACCATAACGGCTACAGCAAAAGGCACTACTCAAATATATGATACAGAATACGATGGAGATTGTACCTCTATGTCATTAAATGCATTGGGACAAAAAACGCCTTTGGCTTGTTGGTAAATTAAATTTGAAAAGGCCATTTCTTTATTGATTTTTAAAGTTATGGCCTTTTTAATGTCATACATTAAGATGACATCTCTATATGATGATGGGAATGTTTTCTTATCTATACTTGCTGTTTATTGATTGGCCTTTAATACCCTTTGCTTGTTTCTATTCCAGTCCCTGGCTTTTTCTGTTTGTCGTTTATCATGTACGTTTTTACCTTTTGCTAAAGAAATTAAAATCTTAATTTTTCCAGATTTCCAGTAAAGCTTTCTAGGCACTAAAGTTAACCCCTTTCTTTCGATTGAGCCAATCAGCTTTGCGATTTCTTTTTTATGAAGCAGCAATTTTCGCGGTCTCATTGGTTCAGTATTAACATGTGTCGAAGCTGAGATAAGTGCTGTGATGTGGGTGCCTATCAGTTGTGCTTCATTGTTCCTTATGAATACATAGGATTCATTAAATTGGACTTTACCTTGTCTTAAGCTTTTTACTTCCCACCCAAGTAGCGATAGACCTGCTTCGAAGTCTTCGAGGAAAGTGTATTCATAACCGGCTTTTTTATTGACGGCGATGACATTAGAAGGTGTTTTTTTCTTTTTCTTACTCATTACCAGATTGTATAAAAAAAACTAAAAAAATGCACTTATGTTGTGTAGAATAAACGTTTTATATTACTGCTGTTTAATGCATCAAGTCAATCGCCAAGCCATAGTTAGGCATAATGCTCAAGAGATGTTTACATTAGTCAATGATATCAAAAGGTATCCTGAATTTCTCAAGTGGTGCCATGATTCTCATTTGTTAGAAGAAAGTAAAAATTCTATGACAGCTGGTTTAACCGTAAGTTTGGCTGGCTTTAAACAAAAATTTACCACTAAGAATGATTTGTTCTATGAAGAGGATCACCGATATAGAATTCAATTGAGTTTAATCAACGGACCATTTGAAAATCTCAATGGATATTGGCTGTTTTCTCCTTTAAATAATCAAGCCAGTAAAATAGAACTGTATCTGGAATTTAATTTTAAATCGGGTATTCTTAATAATGCTTTTAAGAAAGGTTTTGGGATGATAGCTCAACAATTGGTATCAGATTTTGTAAAAAGGGCTGCACATGTTTATAGTTAATGTTATCTATGCAACCATTGCAAAACAGAAATTAATCAAAGTTAAATGTAAAAAGGGAGACACAATAAAGACAGTCATTGAAGTCTCTGGTGTTTTACAAATGTATCCAGAAATTGATTTAACAATTAATAAAGTGGGTATATTTAATCAAATAAAAAAATTGGATGACAGTGTTGATGATGGTGATAGGATTGAAATTTATCGATCGCTTATTGCTAATCCAAAAGAAGTTAGACGAAAACGAGCAGTAAAGCAGAAGGAACAAGGCGTAATATAGCCTCTCATCATTCTTTGGCTGTGATAATTAAAATGTCATAAAGTGGATGTTATCCTAAGATTGTGGTTGTTCCTCCTCGTCAACATTACTGCTGTTTTTTTCAGGAAAATAATTGCCTTCGGTTTTAATAAGTTTATCATTACTAAAATAAAGCGTCAGTCTTTTTATTTTATCAATTTTACCCTTGTATTTAAATGTATTGACATAATCCCACCTGTCTTGGTTAAAGGGGTCAGCGATAGCAGGTGTACCAAGAATAATTGCTACTTGTCTTTTACTCATGCCTGGTTTTATTTCATCAACATCCTTTTGCTCTAAAACATTGCCTTGTTGAACAGGCGTTTTATACATGCATGCATTAGAAAATAATATAAATACCAAGGTTAGTATAATTGTGAGTGTTTTCATAACAATATTTCAGCTTTTTAACAGGGTGAATGATACAATAACGACGATTAAATAGCAGTTAAATTCTTTGATAATTTACGAATTGGGAAAAAATGAAAGGTCAAGATATAAAAAACGCAGGGCTAAAGGTTACTTTACCACGTTTACAAGTTTTAGAGTTTTTTGAGAATAGAATAGGTGAGCATTTTACAGCTGATGATGTTTTTACTCAAATTCGATTAACAAGCAGTGAAATAGGTCTTGCAACGATCTATAGAGTGCTTAATCAATTTGAGTCAGCTGGTTTGATCATCAAGCATCAGTTTGATAATGGACAATCCGTTTATGAATTAGACACAGGTGAGCATCATGATCACATGGTTGACCTGGAAACCGGTGACGTCATAGAGTTTTTCGATAAAAAAATTGAAGACCTTCAAGAAGAGTTGGCAGAAAAACATGGTTATGATTTAATTGATCACAATATGGTGCTTTACGTTAAAAAGAAAAAGTGATGGAAATTTATAAGAAATTCACAGTGGAATCAGCACATTGGTTGCCTCATGTTCCTGAAGGCCACAAATGCGGCCGATTACACGGCCATTCAATACAAATTATTATCTCTATTGCCGGTGATGTTTCAAAGGACAGTGGTTGGGTTGCAGATTTTGCGGATATTAAGTCAGCTTTTAAGCCTTTGTATGATGTTTTGGATCACAATTGCCTCAATCACATTGATGGGTTGGAGAATCCTACCAGTGAAAACCTCTGTATTTGGATTTGGAATAAACTCATACCACAATTGCCACTACTTTCTCGTGTTGAAGTCTGTGAAACATGCAACTCTGGATGCGTTTACCTAGGACCAGAGGCTTAAATTACCCTATTTATTTAATACTCGAATGCAAAATGTCAGTAACAAGTTATTAAGTCATAGTAATAAAGGTATCTTGATTTTTATGATTTTGTTTTCTTGCTTGATGTTTGTGTCTTGCTCTCGAAAGACTCCAAGTGATACACATAATGTTTGTAGTATTTTTGACCAAAAGAAACGCTGGGCCAAATATGCAAAAAAGTCAGCTAAAAAGTGGGGCACACCGATTCATGTACAAATGGCTATTTTGAGGCAAGAGTCCGGTTTTAGATACAATGCAAAACCCGGAAGAAAAAAGTTATTGGGATTCATTCCATGGAAACGTAAATCTTCTGCTTATGGTTATGCTCAAGTATTGAATCAAACTTGGCAAGAATACATTAAAGACACAAAAAACAATGGGGCTGATCGGGACAAGTTTAAGGATGCAATAGACTTTGTTGGCTGGTATACATCGCATACACATAAACAGATCAATATTTCAAAATGGGATGCATACGCACAATACTTGGCCTATCATGAAGGTAGGGCTGGCTATATGAAAAAATCTTATCAAGGAAAGAAGTGGTTGACAAAAGTGGCAAGAAAAGTTGATCAAACCGCAAAGAATTATGCCGCTCAGTTAAAGACTTGCCTTTAAAAAATTTGTTTAGGAGGGGTTTTTAAAAAACCAATAAGGGTATATTCAAGAGGATGCAACAGCAAAAACATATTGCATCCTCTGAGCGATTACATGATTTTAGGCTCAATTTTGAGTTTTATTTTGAACTTCTGATTAACGGATCTAATGGCCTCTTTGCTGAGGCTAATGACTTCTTTACCTTTTGCACTACCATAATTAACCAATACCAGAGCATGTTTATCTGAAAAGCCACATTCGTGCATTCTGTGACCTTTAAAGCCACATTTCTCCAACAACCACGCTGCGCTGATTCTGAAATGATTATTCTCTAATGGGTAGGAAACCAAGTCATCGTATTTTCGAGCCAATTTTTTGTGGTGTTTCTCGTCAATGATTGGATTTTTGTAAAAACTGCCTACATTAGGTATCTCTTTGTAATCTGGTAATTTTCTTTGTCTTATGGTCGTTACTGCATTTGCCACATCCAGATATGTGGGTTCGATAATGTTGTTATTTTCAAGTTCTTGCTTCAATCCATCATATTCAAGATTGATTTCAGTATATGGAGTCAGTTCAAATGCAATTCTGGTGATTATCCAAGGATTTTCAGACTCTCTAAAGATGCTGGTTCTGTACATGAAGCGGCAATCTTCATTACTCAATCTTTGGAAAACTCCAGTGCGATAATTGAAAATTTCAACCCATACAATGGTGTCTTTGACTTCTGTACCATATGCGCCGATATTTTGCTCGGGTGCTCCACCTACTGTGCCAGGTATAGCGGCAAGGTTCTCAATACCGCCTAAGCCTTTTTTGACTGCCCACATGACAAAATCACTCCAAAGAGAGCCTGCCCAGACAACGGTTAAGCCATCAACGACACGAGCATGAAACCTTTCAACTAAATGAACTACAGGTTTTTCAATGTTTTTGGTTAAAACAAGGTTGCTACCAGAACCTAAAACAAAAAGTCCCTGTTTGCCGACATAGGGTAAAACTTTTTCTACATCATGTAAGTTTTCTATCAATATAAATTGATCGCAATAACAGTCTATTGCTAAAGTGTTGTGGTTTCTTAAGTTAAAATTTTCTTCTACTTTCATTGATTATTTTCTAATTGTGTTTCTGATTTAATTTTTCTGTTACTGTCATTAATGAGTTTGAGGCCATGGTAAATAAATCCTGTATATATTTGAACTAAATTTGCCCCAGCCCTTATTTTACTCATTGCATCATCATCTGTCAAAATTCCACCAACACCAATTATTGGAAAATCGGGCCCGACGGTTTCTCTGACGATGCTGATGACATGGTTTGATGAGCTTAATAAAGGTTTTCCGCTGATCCCGCCAGTTTCTTTTTTGTGGTTTTCATCGAGTAGTTTTTTGCTATCGACTGTAGTATTGGTGCAAATGATTCCATCCATTTCTGATTCTTTGATTGTTTGAGCAATTATCTTTGTTGTCATGTCATCTTGATCAGGGGCGATTTTCACTACTATGGGTGTATATTTATGGCCTTTTTCTAGCTGTTTTAATTGTGCTTTTTTTAAAGATTTCAGTAGTTCGTGTAAACTTTCTTTTTCCTGTAACTTACGTAAATCCTGTGTGTTTGGTGATGAAATATTAACAGTAACATAATCTGCTAAGTGCTGAACCTTGTTGAAACAATAAATATAATCATCGGCAGCTTTATCATTTGGAGTGACTTTGTTTTTACCAATGTTTATACCAATAATAGATGAAGTCTTGTGCTTCTCTAATTGTTTAACTAAATGGTCAACTCCTTTGTTGTTAAATCCCATGCGATTGATAATGGCTTGGTTTTTGGGCAGTCGAAAAAGTCGAGGAGTAGGGTTGCCTTGTTGTGGTTTTGGTGTCACTGTACCAACTTCAATAAAGCCAAAACCCATCTTTGATAAACCGCAAACTGCATCTGCATTTTTATCATAACCCGCTGCCAATCCAACAGGATTGGGGAACTTTATGCCAAAAATTGTCACAGGATTTTTTATTTTTGACTGTTTAACCATAAATGAAAGTGGACTGGCCAATAATTTTATACTCAAATCATGGGCATGTTCAGCTGGTAGGCTTTGCAATAACTTTCGGCTAAAGAATTCAATCATATTAAATGAATGGAGGCCAAAATAGATTGGCCCCCATCTCTTTTTATGGCTATTTGAAAATCAATCAAGATTAAATGTGATGCCTTGTGCAAGAGGCAACTCAGTAGAGTAGTTGATTGTGTTTGTTTGTCTGCGCATGTATGCTTTCCAAGAATCAGAGCCAGCTTCTCTACCGCCACCTGTTTCTTTTTCGCCACCAAAGGCGCCACCAATCTCAGCACCACTGGTACCTATGTTAATATTGGCGATACCGCAGTCACTACCAGCAGAAGATAAAAACTTCTCTTCATTACGTAGATCATTGGTAAACAGCGCTGATGATAGACCTTGTACAACATCATTTTGTACTGCTATAACTTCTTCAATATCTGAGAAAGTCATCACGTAAAGAATGGGTGCAAAAGTTTCATCTCTGACAATTTGCCAGTCAGCTTCTGCTTTGATTATGCATGGTTTGACAAAATTTCCAGAGCCTTCAATTGCTGTGCCACCTGTCAAAATTTCTCCGCCAGAATCTTTTGCTTTTTGTACGGCATTTAAAAATGTCTGCACTGATGTTTCATCAATCAATGGTCCCATCAATGTGTCTTTATCTAATGGGTTACCAATTTTAACTTGTTTATATGCATTGACCAATTTTTCAATCACGCTATCAGCGATGTCTTCATGCAAGAACAGTCTTCTGGTTGTTGTGCAACGTTGGCCTGCTGTTCCAACAGCGCCAAAAACGATGCCAGGAATGGCAATGTTCAAATCTGCAGATTTATCAACGATCAGCGCATTATTGCCACCCAACTCAAGCAAGCTTCTGCCCATTCTTTTTGCAACTTGTACACCGACCATCTTACCTACATGGCATGAGCCAGTAAAGGAAACCAAGTTGATGCGTTTGTCATCTACAAATTTTTGTGCCAATTCATTTGAGCCGTCATTGAATAGTAAGAAAATGGGAGGGAAGCCTGCATCTTCAAGTGCTTTATTACAGATGTTTTGTACAGCAATAGAGCACAATGGTACTTTAGGAGAAGGTTTCCAAATACTGATGTTCCCACAAACTGCGGCTACAAAGGCATTCCATGACCATACAGCGACAGGGAAATTAAATGCAGATATGATACCAACTATACCCAATGGATGCCATTGTTCATACATGCGATGACCAGGGCGCTCTGAATGCATGGTGTTTCCATATAACTGTCTTGACATGCCGACTGCTAAATCAGCCATATCTATCATTTCTTGAACTTCGCCGTCACCTTCTGATTTGATTTTACCCATTTCAGCAGCAACCAATGAGCCCAATGCATCTTTGTGCTCACGTAAAGCGTTGCCAATAATGCGAACAGCTTCTCCGCGCTGAGGTGCTGGCGTTGTTTTCCATTGTTTAAAAATAGTTTGTGCTTTACTAACTACTTTTTCGTAATCTTCTTCATTGGCAGAATAGACTGAACCCATCAGTTCATCTGTAGCTGGATTAAAGGATTCTATGATACCTGCATCTGTGGTTTGTGACCATTCGTTGTGATCAAGACAGGTACCAGGGTTAAGTGATTTAACGCCTAATTCGTCAAGAAATTTCATGTGATTTTCCAGATTGTTCAAAACCTGGCATTATCTCACTATTTGAGTTGAAATACCAGCAGAGAGATTCTTTATAAAATCTCTCTGCTGGTAGGTTTGTTGAAAAGCTGAATAATTATAGCAACTATCCAGTGGGTAATGAAATGTTTTATAAAGCTTCTATTATCCCAGCTGCTCCCATTCCTGTACCTATACACATGGTAATCATACCGTATTTACCTCCAGTTCTTCTTAAACCGTGTATGGTTGTAGCTGCCCGAATAGCACCAGTTGCACCTAACGGATGCCCTAGAGCGATGGCTCCACCATTGGGGTTGATTTTATCTTGATTCAGTGATAACTCATTAATGACAGCCAATGACTGTGCAGCGAATGCCTCATTGAGTTCTATCCAATCCAGATCATCTGCCTTTAAGCCTGTTAAGCTCAATGCTTTGGGAATGGCTTTGATTGGGCCAATACCCATGATATCAGCTGGTACTCCAGCTACAGAAAAGCCATGGTACTTGGCAATGGGTGTCATGTTATATTTTTTCAATGTTTCTTCGTTGACCAATAAAAGAGCAGCTGCACCATCACTCATTTGTGAACTGTTTCCTGCAGTTACAGAGCCGCCCATTTTGAATACAGGACGCAATTTACCCAAAACTTCAATACTGGTATCTTGCCTGGGTCCTTCATCTTGTGCTACTGTTTTGTGTGACACAATGGTTTCAGCATTGATCATATCTGCTTTTCTGGCTTCCACTTCATACGGCAAAATTTCATCTGAAAAATGATTGTTTTTTATCGCATTGATGGCTTTTTGATGAGAATTGTAAGCAAATTCATCTTGAGCATCACGACTGATTTTCCATTGGCTGGCAACATTTTCTGCTGTGATACCCATGCCATATGCGATGCCAATATTGTCATCTTGGAATACTTTGTTATTCATGGCAACTTTGTGCCCCATCATTGGCACCATGCTCATACTTTCTGTACCTCCAGCAATGGCACAGCTCATTTGCCCAGTGGCAATTTGTTGTGCAGCAATGGCTACGGCTTGAATGCCTGAAGAACAAAAACGGTTAATGGTCATTGCTGGAACTGTATCAGGGAGTCCTGCCAACAGGCTTGCAATTCTTGCTATGTTCATGCCTTGTTCTGCTTCAGGCATGGCACAACCAATAACCACATCACCAATTTCATTTTTATCGAAATTTGGGTGTCTAGCAAATATTCCTGACATACAATGTGATAATAAATCATCCGGTCTGGTTTTGTTAAACATGCCTCGTGGCGCTTTGCCTACAGGGGTTCTTAGGGCTTCTACAATATAAACTTCTTGTACTTTTTTCATGTTTTATTTCCTTTTCAGGCTCCTCGATTTAGTTGCGCAGTGGTTTGCCAGTTTTTAAAGTGTGCTCGATTCTGGCCAGTGTTTTTGGCATTTGTATCAATTCCATAAACAATTTCCTCTCCAAATCAAGTAAGTATTGTTCTGTAACAACACTGTCGCTGTCAATATCACCACCAGCGATTACTGTTCCGATTCTTAATGCAATCTCATAATCGTGTTTACTGACCATGTGACCAGCCATCATGTTGGCCAGTATCATTTTCATGTTGGCAATGCCTGGTAGTCCAACCACTCTGATATTGTGGTCTTCTACAGGTGGCTGATAGCCTTTGGCACTCAGCCATTTGACTTTTTCTTTTGCCACATGTAAAACCTCGTGTGTATTAAATACCACATCTGTACAGGGTTTTAGAAGTTTTGATTGAACAGCTTCTTTGCCTGATGCTGAAACTTGTGCCATAGCAACCATTTTGAAGAAATGTTCAATTTGTGGGTATAAATCACCTGATTGAATGTCTTCTGAGGTGCGACGGGCAATTTCTTTCAAGCCTCCACCAGCAGGAAGTAATCCGACTCCTGCTTCCACTAGACCGATATAAGATTCGAAAGCAGTGACCACTGAAGTTGCGTTCATTGAGAATTCACAACCACCTCCTAATGTCATTCCTCGTGCAGCAACAATTGTTGGAACTTGTGAAAATCTGAGCTTTTGAGACGTTTGTTGAAAAGTATTTACTAATGCTTCGACTTCACTGACTTTACCCTCGGCAATGGCTTGTAAGGCAGGTGCTAAATTCGCACCTAATGTAAATGGCTCTGAGTTTTGCCAAATTACCAAACCTTTATATTCTTTTTCGGCCATCTCAACCGCTTTTTGAATGCCTTTTAATACACCTTCTGTAATGATGTGTTTTTTGGTTTTAAAGCTGGCAATTAATACCTCATCTTCCATATGCCATAATTTGATGTCATCATTTTCGTAGGCAGTAGTGCCAAGATTAAAACTTTCTCCAATCGTTGCCTCAGGGAATAACTGGCGTTGAAAAACAGCTAAATTTGGACGGCCTTGATAACTGTTGGTTGTGACAGAGTATGATCCTTGTTCTTTATGTACTTGGTCAATTTCGGTTACCCAAGAGGGTAGTGCTGAATTTGCCATTGTTAAACCTGCATCAATGTCTTGTTGAATTGCTTGGGTGATTTTTTGCCAATCTGCATCTTGCCAAATCTCAAATGGTCCTTGTTGCCATCCGAAACCCCATCTGATAGCAAAATCTATGTCTCTGGCATTATCAGCAATGGCCTCAAGGTGGTAACTGGCGTAATGAAAAAGGTCTCTATACATGCTCCATAAAAATTGAGCTTGTTGAGAATCTTTATGTTGGCGGAGTTGTTCAAAACGTTCAGTGGCATTGCGGTTTTTTAAGATGGCTAGGACTTCTGGCTCAATCGATGCATTTTGAGTGCGGTATGTGTTATTTTCAAGATCAAGTATTTTAATATCTTTGCCTTCTTTCTTATAGACACCTGCTCTGGTTTTTTGTCCTAAAGCACCACTTTCTATTAACTGGGTGATCCATTCAGGCATTTGATAGTGTTGATGCCAAGGATCATCTGCAAGACCGTTTTTCATGGTGTTAACAGTGTGATTCAATGTGTCCAATCCGACTACGTCTGCAGTCCTAAATGTGGCGCTCTTTGCTCTTCCAATCAATGTTCCAGTTAAAGCATCTATGGTTTCTAATGGTATGTTAAATTTCATGCCATGATAGATGGTACATAGGATTGAAAATACACCGATTCTATTGGCAATAAAGTTTGGCGTATCTTTGGCATTGACTACGCCTTTACCCAATGTGGTGGTCAGCAAGGTGGTTAGTGTGTCGACTACTTGTTGATCAGTTTTTTCAGTTGCAATGATTTCAACCAAATGCATGTAGCGAGGTGGGTTGAAAAAGTGTACACCACAGAATCTACTTTTGAGTTGTTCAGGAAAAACCCCAGATAATTCGTTTATGCTTAGGCCAGATGTATTGGTTGCAAAAATGGCATCGTTACGAACGTGATCTTCAATTTTATCATACAGGCTCTTTTTAATGTCCATTCTTTCTGCAACAGCTTCTATGATTAAATCTACCTGTCCCAATAATGCCAAATCATCATCATAATTGGCAGCTTGGACCAATGCTGCTGCTTTTTTATTGCCAAATGGAGCTGGTTTTAGTTTACCTAGTAGTTTGATGGCACCTTTAACCGTAGCATTTTTATCAGGGCCAGGTGATGGTAAATCAAATAAAACCACAGGGATATCAGCATTGGCAAAGTGTGCGGCAATCTGCGCACCCATGACACCTGCGCCTAGAACAGCGACTTTCCTTATGTGCTTATTTTTTTTCATGTTTTCTTCTCGTCGTTTTTATCGTAATTGTTTTTTTGATAAGTGTTACCAAAATGATTGGTTAGTTGGATTTCTAAAATGCTTAAGTAAGCCTCTCTTAATTGTTCGGATTGTTCAACGCTGACTATGCCAGCTGCAAGGCAGCGATTGATCAAAACTTCATAATTGTCTGTATTTAACGGTGTTCCAGTTGCATTGGTGACTGCAATTTCAGCAGACTCAGCAATCGCTAATTTTTGTTTTGCCTGATAAATTTTCTTTAAAAAAGGCGAATATTGACTGTAGCTGTTATCTGAATTCATGCCCATTTTGCATATTTTTTCGATATTATTATGCAATGGTTTGAATACTTTTGTTTCATGAAAAGGCCTGCCCAGAGGGAAAGTCAGTACTTTCATGATAATTGATGGGAATCGGTTGAATGCCAGGTTTATGGTGTTTTTTAATGCAGTTTGTGTATCGAATAATGTGCTTTTCAGTGAGGCTTTGGCTAATTTTCTATCTTGTTTATTGGTATTGGAAACATAATAATCATGTAATGCCAGTGATTCTGTAATGTGTTGAAGGCAATCACCCAGATGGCTAGCAAAGCTGGTGTTGATTTTTATTTTGAATGTCCATACGATTAATGTGATGTCGGAAATAAATGCAAAGCAACTGCTCATCCTTTTAATCATTGATCGGTATTTGTTTTTTCTTAAAATCAGTTTGCCAATCATTGATGTGGCAATGCTATACATCCATATTCTGCATAAGTTATGGAAGATATAACCAAGATGCTGAAACGCCAATTGATCAAACATTTTAATGTGAGCATCTGTTTTATGGCTGAGTGCGATGACTTCTTTGTGGTAATATGGATGACATGCCAATGCTGCTTTTTTGATCAGTGGTAATTGATTGATTTCATGACTCATGCCATCAAGTTCGGTCGATAAATGTGCCACTTTATAAAATGATCTGACTTTACTCTCAGTTTTGATGTTATGAGAGTTTGAACCCAATATGCCTCTTAATAATTCGAGTTGCTGCATGGTTTGTTTCATGTGGGTTTCTTTATTCAATATGGCTGTAAATTTCAGCATTTGAGGGTTTAAATTATTCAATAGAGAAAGATTGTCAATGAGGTGAGATTTTAAACATTGGCTGAATTGTTCATTGATTTTTGATTGTACCAGTCTATAGCTTAATAATTGTCGTCCATTTTGTTTTTGTAAATGTGCAAAGTACCACGCGGTTAGAGTTATGGTATTTGTGGTCGGTATAGAAATTGCCAATGGCCAAATGCTGCTCGCTAAATATTGGTTTTTATACAGGTATTCCATTCCTTTACCCATGCCATTTTCTTCATTAATTACTTTTTCAAATGGTATAAAAACATTGTTTCCAGTACAGGAATAATAATACAAATAATCATCGTAGGCTTTTAAACCTTTATTATAAGTTATGTTTTGAGTGTCTTTAGTGATCATACAGATAGCAGTGCCCAGGTGGGTTTTGTTTCCATATAAGCTATTGAAGTCTTTTACGTTGACATTAAGATAAAAACAATTGGATTGAGATGTGCCCAGTAAGATGACATCTTTAAATGATAAGCAAATACCAATTTGCTGTTTATCATTGATTATTCTTTTTTCCACCCTTCCTTCAATTGATGACTTTTGGCTTTCTAATGTTTCATACAAAGAGGTGGGTTTCAAAAAAGGGGTCATTTTTGCTTGAGAGAACTGAGGCAGTAACAGTTTTTTTTGCTTGTCACTGCCAAACTGATGAACAATGCTGGTCAATGAATCTAGATTGATCAGACCAATAATTGAGGCCAAAACAGGATTGATTTGGCTCATGTTCTTAAGAATGTTTGATGTGTCACAAGCCGATAGATTTTGTCCATTGTGTTCTTCTGATATCAGCAGGGAAGTGGCGCCAATTTTTGCCAGTTTATTAACTGCACTGATATTTGAGCCACCCTCGATGTTAATCAACTCTTTACTAATGGACTGATGAATTTTATTTTGATGATTATGGCTTGGTTTAATCCTTTTAAAATTGAGAAACTGAGGTTTGCCTCTAAATACTGATCGCTCAAAATCACTGGCGAACCAGCCGTTGTCGATTCTTTGAAATGATTTCCAATGGGTCTTTGATCTATGTAAATAATCATAACAATAACTGGTAATAAATTTAATTCTTAATTTTTTGATATTTAGTATGCTTAGGGCCAGAACAGATGGTATGAAGAAAAAAAGAAAACTGGTGCTGTTGATCTGATCGAGTTGTAAAAACACAATTGGAATCACTGTCAATACAATGCTAGAAAATAATAATTTAAGTTGGTAGAATCCTGCTAAAATTAGGAATAAAAAATACGAAGATATCAGCAAAAACATAAATGTTAAGTGCTCTATGAAGGATTTTCTAGAGAGTTCAATGAAAATTGGATGAGCTCATGACAACAAGTGTCGAAGTACATATCCTCAGAAAGTTCGTTGGCTAGACTGGAGGCGCCGAAATCAGCCATGACATATGTCAAAGCTCCCATAATGAAGTGAAATCTCCAAAAAACAATTTTTTCATTTAAGTGTGGTGTTGCGGCTTGAATGGCGGTGGCAAATCTTTTTATAACTTCTGCATACCTTTTGCTCAAAAGTCCGTGTAAATAATCACTTTTTTCTGCATATGCTCTTGCCAAAACCTGCATAAATCTTTTACCACCTTGATGATTGTCATTGCTCATAATCAAAGCAGGTGAAATGAAGGCCTCTAGAATCTCTTTAAGGTTTTGATGGTTGTTGCTGTCAGATTGCAATTGATCTAACATTGAAGTTCTGAGTTGAAAAAGGTTGTCTAATCTGCGTTCTAACATCATCTCAATTAATTTTTCCTTATTTCCAAAATGATAATTGACTGCGGCAAGGTTTGTTTTTGCGTGTGTACTGATGGTCCTCAGTGATATGCAAGAGAAACCTTTTTCGGAAATTAATTGCTCAGTTGTGTTAAGGATTCTTTCTTTGGTTGATAAAACAGTCATATAAAACATCTTGTGAAATTACAATCGCTATTTTAATTGATGGTTAAGTTGAATACAATTCATACGATTGTTTGAGTGTTAAATATAAATCATTTTAAGTTGTTAAAGCCAGATGGTATGTTGTGTTAGCTAATATTTTTGTTTTGGTATATGGGCTTCGAGTGTTGATCTGATAATTTTAGAGGAGGTATAATTGTGTATATTTTGAAAATTAGCTCTCAATTACAAGGTCAAAAAAGAGTTTTACTTATGTTTTAGTTGTTCAATTGCTTTCATAATAACATACAAATTCATGTTGATATGATGTGTTGTTGAACTATAAAAGTAATTACTTGGGTAAATGTATTAACTGATCGGGTAAACAAAATGTTTATATAATTAGGTTTCAATATTCATTAATTAATACGTGATTCATCAAAAGCTTGAGTGAAGACTTTTTGTAAGCTGCCGAACCATAGATATTACGGGCTTAAACAATATGCTTTTTCATCTTATTAAGTGGTGAATTATCAGAAAAGACCATGTATAATTCCGGCATTTGGTGTTAATCTTATTTTTTTTTATAGAAAATACCTTCTCAAGTGTTTCATGCGAAGAGTCTTTAAGTTAAAATAATAGATTAATAATTTTATGTAACATTAAGAAATGCAAAGTAAAATTTCTTATAAATTGGAGTGAAGTATCTCATGGCAGTTGAACAAACATTGTCAATCATTAAACCTGACGCAGTTGCAAAGAATGTGATAGGGCAAATATATCAAAGATTTGAAGGCGCAGGATTAAAAATTGTTGCGTCTAAAATGAAATATTTGAGTAAAAAAGAAGCTGAAGGTTTCTATGCAGTACATAGTGAGCGCCCTTTTTTTGCTGATTTGGTTGCCTTTATGACATCTGGTCCTGTTATGATTCAAGTATTGCAAGGTGACAATGCCATCATGAAAAACCGCGAACTTATGGGTGCTACTAACCCAGCTGAAGCTGAAGCTGGAACCATTCGTGCAGATTTTGCAGAAAGTATTGATGCCAATGCCGTTCATGGTTCAGACGCAGCAGAGACAGCAGCAGTTGAAATTGCCTATTTCTTTGCCTCTACAGAAGTAAGTCCTAGGTGACTTTAATTTTATCCAAACTATTGGAAAGAAGTTGAAAGATGATCAAATAAATCTTCTCGGCTTAGATCGAGCTGCACTTGAAGAGTTGTTCACCTCAATAGGTGAACAGAAATATCGTGCAGCTCAATTTATGAAGGGTTTGTACCACTATTATGAATCTGATTTTAATGACTACACTAATTTCAGCAAAAACCTGAGGGCTGAAATCCAGAAATTTGCGACATTAGAAGTACCACAAATTGTCAGTGAGAAGAAGTCTCGAGATGGTACCATGAAATGGTTGCTGAAAATGAAAGAAGGCAATGCCATTGAAACAGTTTATATTCCAGAAGCAAAACGCGGAACACTCTGTATTTCTTCACAAGTTGGCTGTTCATTGAATTGTTCCTTTTGCGCAACTGGAGCCCAAGGATTCAATCGACATTTAACAACAGCTGAAATTATTGGGCAAGTTTGGGTCGCAGCAAAAATGCTGGGACAAAGCAGTAAAAATAGAAGAATTACCAATATCGTTCTAATGGGCATGGGTGAGCCCTTAGCTAATTATGATAGGGTGCTTCCTGCATTACGAATTATGCTTGATGATTACGGATTTGGTTTCGCAAGTCGACGTGTTACTGTCAGTACCTCTGGAATGGTTCCATATATGTACAAATTGAAAGAGGATATTGGTGTTTCACTGGCGGTGTCATTACATGCGCCGATTGACTCATTAAGAAATCAATTGATACCATTGAATAAAAAATACAATATTGAAATATTACTGAAAGCTTGCAGAGATTATGTCAAAGATAAGAAAAAAGCCAAAGTAACTTTTGAATACACATTGATAAAAGATATAAATGATAAACCCGAACATGCCAGGGCTTTGGTAAAAATATTGGCAAAAATCCCATGTAAAATAAACCTTATTCCATTCAATCCATTTCCCGGTAATGAATACCAAAGATCTTTACCAAACACAATTGAACGTTTTCAAAATATTTGTGAAAAAAGTCGTATCGTCACTACAGTCAGAAAAACACGTGGGGATGATATTGATGCTGCATGCGGTCAGTTGGCTGGTGAGTTTCATGATAGAACGCGTCGTTCAAATACCATCAAACTAAAGGTGTCTTGATTTATGTATTTTAAACCGCTTGTTATTATCATGACCATTTCATTTCTACTGAGTTCTTGTGGATCAAATCAAGTTAAAAAATCCAGTGGTAATCGTACTGAATTGGTTAAGCAAGTGGCTCCAAACTCTGCTGAAAAACTGAATGTTGATTTAGGCATTGGTTATTTAAGAAGAGGGCGGGAAGGGGACATGATGATAGCTTTAGAGAAATTCAAGAAATCTATTGCCATTAATCCTGAATACGGACTAGCGCATTCGTTACTGGCTCATGTTTATGATCGTATGGGCCTATTTGATAGCGCTGAAACCCATTACAAACTATCCATCAAAAACGACGACTCGCCAGATGTTGTTAATAATTATGCTAATTTTCTTTGCCAAAGAGGTTCTTTTGAATTAGCCATCAATAAATACTTGGAAGTAGTTGATAATCCACAATATAAAACACCCAGTTCGGCTTATGAAAATGCCGGTGTGTGTGCATATAAGGCAAAAAACTTTACACAAGCAAATGATTTTTTTAGAAAATCTTTAAAAATCAATAAAAAACAAGCCAATGCACTTTACTACCTCATGTTAATGAACCTTGAACAAAGCGAATTTATGAGAGCCCGTGCGTTTTTACAACGATTAGAAAATCTAGTTGAGCCTTCGTCTGAAATGCTGGCTGCTGGATATCAAATAGAAAATGCTTTAAATAATAGAGACCTTTCCCATAAATATTTGGCACAGCTAAAGAGAGACTACCCCGATTCTGAATCTCTCGGTAAAATAAACGAGGAAAAGCAATGAATCCTGAAAATAAAGAAGATAATAATCTAAGAGCCTTAAGGAAGCAAAAGGGACTGTCATTATCCGATGTATCAGATAAACTTAAATTGACATCAGAAACAATAAGAAAACTTGAGAAAGGTGATTTTAAATCTTTAGGTGCTTATACGTATGTAAGAGGATACTTGATGAATTATACATCATTGTTGGGTGTTGATGTTGATCCTTACTTGAAGATGGTTCCTCAATCTGATATCAATGTGTCGTTAATCAATACCAGTTCGAGTGTAACAAAGAGCATTAAATTAAGGCGTCAATCCAAAAATATGGCCAGCTATGTTATGGGTACATTCTTGGTTTTGGTGATTTGTTTCAGCGGATGGTACTTGTTGAAAAACTACTCAAATATAACCCGTAATCAAAACAATGATATTGAAATTGTAGATCAATCAGAACTGGCAATTCCAATCAATAATTCAGCAGGCGACTTCGATAGTGGTCAAGATCAAAACCAATCGACAGAAGAATCTTACCATTATTCGTCATTGATTCCTGCAAAAGATGAAAGCGATGTAATGCAATCAGAGTCATCTGACACATTGTCTGATATGACAATGCCTCCTCAGGATGAGATGCTAACAACTGACAATATTACACCTGTTGATGAGCCTATAACAGAGGAAGTTGAGCCTCAAGCTTTATATCAAGTAATTATTGAAGCCAAAGAAACGAGTTGGGTTAAAGTGGAAAAGTCAGATGGCTCGAATTTGCATAACAATTTATTAAAGCCAGGAAGGGTTGTTTTAGAGTCAGATGATACCATGCATTTTAGGATTGGTAATAAAAAACAAGTTACAGTAACCATCAATGGTGAGATCATAGATTTGTCAAAATATTCTCGAAAAGACATTGCTGACTTTAAATGGCCTACTGAGGGTTAAACTCTTTCATTGAGTTCTCTCATTAAAATATTTTGAATTGATCGGCCATTAACTCTGAGTTAATATGGTTTGAGTAAAATGAATGAGGTTGATGTTAAAATTATTGGTGAGTTAACCTTTAATATGCGGAAGTACTTTTGAAGTACCTTACTGCTGAAATACATATGACTTCTCAAACATACAATACGCTAATTTAGGAATAAATTTTGAAAAAAAAAGTATCCCGCCTGAGAGGAATGTATGACACTTTGCCCAGTGAAGTTTGGATTTGGCAAAGGGTTGAGTCTTTAGTACAACAAATTTTCCATTCTTATTATTTTCAAGAAATACGGCTTCCTTTATTGGAAAAAACAGCTCTATTTCATTCGACCATTGGGGAATCCACTGATGTTGTTGAAAAGGAAATGTTTAGTTTTAACAGCCGTTCTGGTAATTCAATCAGTTTGCGACCTGAAGGAACAGCAGGTTGTGTAAGGGCAGTTATTCAAAATGATTTGTGCAATCGAGGTACTACACAAAAGCTGTGGTACAAAGGCCCAATGTTTCGTTATGAAAGGCCTCAAAAAGGTAGGAATAGACAGTTTACCCAAATTGGTGCAGAAATCTTTAACATCGCAGATCCCCAAGCTGATGCACAGTTGATTTTAATGACTGCCCGGTTGTGGAAAAGTATTGGTTTGCCTAATATTCGATTGGAAATCAATTCATTAGGTACTAATGAATCACGTCAAAAGTATCGACAGGTATTAATTGAATACTTTCTACAATATGAAGACCAGCTGGATGAGGATGCTAAAAGAAGGCTGCACAGTAATCCGCTAAGAATACTGGATTCAAAAAACCCGCAGATGAGTGAAATAGTTGAGAACGCACCAGTATTGACTGATTTTCTTGATGATGAATCCGTACAACATTTCGAAACATTAAAAAGCATACTGGATGAATGCCAAATTTCCTATATCATTAATCCAAAATTGGTGAGGGGCCTGGATTATTATTCGCGAACTGTCTTTGAATGGATTACAACTGACCTGGGTTCTCAAGGTGCGATTTGTGCTGGCGGGAGATATGATTCGTTGGTGGAATTACAAGGTGGTAAAAATACACCTGCTGTGGGTTTTGCCATGGGTGTTGATCGAATAGTTGAACTCATAAAAGATTTGAATTTGTGGCAGCCTGTGCCAGATATTGATGGGTGTTTGATTGTTGACCAAAGTATCAGTACAGCTTATATAAGTCGTTTTTCTGAAAAAATCAGAGACCATCTGCCTTGGTTTAATTTATTTGTAAATCATAGCCCGGGAAGTTTTAAGTCTCAATTTAAAAAAGCCCATAAATTGTCAGCACAATTCGCTATAATATTAGGGCAAGATGAAATTGATAATAATATGGTAACGATCAAAGCCTTGAAAGATGAAGATTTTGGGCAAAAACAACTGTCATTTGACGCATTTGTGGAGTTGTTGGATCACTACAAATAGGAGAAGATGATGGATTTGGCATTAAAAAAACGAATGATAGGTGCTGCAGTTATTATCGCGCTGGTTGTCATCTTTGTTCCCATGTTTTTTGATGAAGAAAGGGTAGGTAAAAATCAGTCCATTTCAATTGAAATCCCCGATGAACCAGAAGATTTGAAGCATAAAGTCATTCAGATTGATACAGCGTCAGGCGTCAGTGACAATAAAAGTGATCTTCAAGTATCTCAACCTGAGGTAATAACAAATAAACCAGGGACCATTGTAGAAGAAACCATCGTTGATGTTGTTGATAATACTCAGCCTAAGACTGATGTTGGTAACACGCTCAATCAAACTGAGGTAAAGCCCGAACCAAATGATTTGGTCATTCAAATAAATGAAGACACTCAACAAGATGTTACAGAGCCCAAAATTGATGTCTCTCAACCTATAAAACCAGCAATTAAAAAAGATATTGTACAAGAATCCTCGAATGATAGCGGTGATCAAGATTCTTACAAAATAAAGTTAGGTTCGTTTACTCAACAAAAAAATGCTCAACAACTTAAAGCCCAAGTTATTAATTTGGGAATTAATGCTGTCGTGCAAAAAGACCCGTCATCAGAATTATTTAAAGTATACTCACAATCCTTTAAAACAATGAGAAATGCACAAAAAGTCATAGAAACCATTGAAAAAAGTCAACTGAATATTGGTAAACCTACAATTGAAAAATTTGATAAACCAACAACAAAGGCATTTGATAGTGCCTTGGATACAGGGTGGATTGTGCAAATTGGCAGTTTTTCAAATCAAACCAATTCACTTAAATTGAGAAATAAAATACGTGATAAAGGTTTTGTGGCTTTCATTGATGAGATTACAAATAGCAAAAATCAGATACTATATAGGTTAAGGATTGGGCCGTATGCTACTAGAGATGAAGCAGAGCTAGCAAAAAAGAAAATTGCACAGAATATGCAACTCAATGGAATCATCAAGCCTCATGAGAAACAAAAGGTTGTAGAGTGATGAACTGGTTGGATTATGTTTTTATAGGTATCATTAGTGTATCTGTTATTGTCAGTTTGTTCAGGGGCTTGGTTAGAGAGGTCTTATCATTATTGATTTGGATAAGTGCATTTTGGGTGGCCCATCATTTTGTTGATGTTGGTGCCAATAGCCTTTCGCAGTTCATTGAGCTTCCGTCAGCAAGGCATTTAATAGCCTTTGTGGCATTGTTTCTGGCCACTTTGATTTTAGGTGGATTGATAAATTTTATTGTTGGTAAATTGATCAAAAACACAGGTTTGAGTGGTACAGACAGATTTTTTGGCATGTTTTTTGGTGCATTACGCGGTATCATTGCCATTGTTGCCATTGCTTTTTTCATTAAAGCAACGCCTTTATCAGAAGATCCATGGTGGCAAGATTCGCAATTGGCGCCTCAATTCAGTAAAATTTCAGAATGGGCCAGGCAAAAAATGCCTGAAGAGTTTTCTACTTATTTCTCTTTTGTCAATCAAGACAGTGACACAGAAATTGAGAAGATGGTAAAAGATGTATTAACCGATGGTATTGGTCAAAATCAAGAAGAAGGCCAAGATCAATCCGATAAGGAGTAGCAATAAATGTGTGGTGTAATTGGTATGGTAAGTCATTCCAGTGTGGCTTCAACAATATACGAGTGTTTGACCATTTTACAACATAGAGGTCAAGATGCAGCAGGTATAGCAACCTGTGAAGACCGGACCATTGCTTTGGTCAAAGACAATGGTTTAGTTCGGGATGTTTTCAATGCAGAAAATGTTAAGAAATTGCATGGAAAAATGGGCATCGGCCATACGCGATACCCTACTGCTGGTGGTGATAATCGACTAGAGGCGCAGCCCTTTTATGTTAATTCACCTTATGGTATTGTATTGGCACATAATGGTAACCTGATCAATACCAAACAATTAAGAGATGAGTTATTTGAGAAAGATCGAAGACACATCAACACGGGTTCAGATTCGGAAGTGTTGCTCAATGTGTTGGCTCATGAGTTACAGAAAAATGAAGGCCCTTCTTTGTCTGCAGACATGGTTTTTGATGCGATCAAAGCACTTAACAAAAAATGTATTGGTGGTTTTGCTGTGGTGGCAATGATTCCAGGTCACGGTATTGTTGGTTTTAGAGACCCCAATGGAATTCGACCTCTGGTAGTGGGGCGAAAAATGGTCAATGATAGATATGAATACATGCTATCATCTGAAAGTATTGCACTGGATATTCATGGTTATGAACTCATCAATGATGTGCAACCAGGTGAAGCAGTGCTTATAGGTCTTGATCATCAGCTTCATCGGCAAAAATGTGCTGAAGTAAAGAAACATACACCATGTATTTTTGAGTTTGTTTATTTTTCTCGTGAAGACTCTATTATTGATAATATTTCAGTTCATAAAGCCAGGCTGCGTATGGGAGAGGTTTTGGCGGATAAAATATTGAGTGACATGCCAGATCATGGTATTGATGTGGTGATTCCCATACCTGATACTTCGAGAACCAGTGCCATTCCGTTGGCTTACCGCTTGGGAGTTAAGTACCGCGAAGGGTTTGTTAAAAACCGATACATTGGGAGAACCTTTATTATGCCAGGCCAAGAGGAAAGGGTTAAGTCTGTTCGCAGGAAACTCAATGCAATTGATCTGGAGTTCAGAGGGAAAACTGTTTTGTTGGTAGATGACTCTGTAGTTAGGGGGACCACTTCGACTCAAATTATACAAATGGCAAGAGATGCTGGGGCTAAAAAAGTATATTTTGCATCAGTATCACCACCAGTGCGGTATCCGAATATCTATGGCATTGATATGCCTGCAGCCAATGAATTGGTTGCCTATAATCGTACAGAGCAAGAAATAGGTGAATTATTGGGTGCTGATAAAGTTTTTTATCAAACCTTGGAAGATTTAATTGCGGCTTGTTCAGATGATAATAAATATGTGACCAATTTTGATACTTCGTGTTTTTCAAATGAATATGTTACAGAAGTTGATCAAGAATACTTGAAACAATTAGAAATGATCAGAAGTGATCAAGCCAAGAAAAAAGCCAGTTAGTAAAATGCCTGCTCAAATGACTGAAGATCAATACGACGTAATCATTGTCGGAGCAGGAATGGTTGGAATGGCAGCTGCTTTAGCTTTGTCAAAAATGCAACTCAAAATTTGTATTCTGGAAAGTACTGCCTTAAGTGACGACTCTCAACCAAGTTATGATGATCGCACATTGGTGATCAATCATGCTTCCAAGCATTTTTGGCAACACCTGGGTATCTGGGAATCTTTAACAGACGAATTAACCACTGTTGACTCTGTGCATGTTTCTAATAAAGGGCATTTTGGCTCTGTTTTGTTTGAAGCCAAAGACTTAAACGTTGAGGTATTGGCTCATATTGTTGAAGCCAGAATTTTAGCTAAGGTTCTGCAGCATTATGTTAACGGATCAGCTTTGATCAATGTCATACGCTCTGCAAAAGTCACAGATTTTACAGAAGCTGATAATCAAGTTAATGTGAGTTATCAAGGTCTTGATAAAGAACAAAATTTAAATGCTACATTAATGTTGGCAGCTGATGGTGCCCAATCAAGTATTAGAAGTCAATTACAGCTGGAAACTCAGATAAAATCATATGAGCGACTTGCTATTGTTTGTAATATCACACCTGAGTACAAGCATCAACAGCGTGCATATGAGCGCTTAACAAATACTGGCCCAACAGCCATTTTACCATTTAAGAATAATCGTTGTGGGTTTGTTTGGACGGTAGCAAAAAGTGAAGCAGAGCATATACTGTCACTTTCTGATAATGAGTTTTTGTTAAAAGCGCAAAATCAATTTGGTTATCGACTCGGGCGATTCACTAAAGTAGGCAAGAGAAGTTGCTATCCTTTGTATTTGGTTAAAGTGCCCAAGCAAACTAAATCTAGAATTGTTTTGTTGGGTAATGCAGCACATTTTATGAGCCCAGTTTCAGCTCAAGGTTTGAATTTGGCTGTTCGTGATGTAGCAAGATTACTGGATGTTTTCCAACATTCATTACGTAATAATGATGACATAGGTTCCACTAGGACACTTCAGAAATACCAAGCAAGTATAGATGGTGACCAGCAATCAACCATGCAATATACAGATGATTTAATGAGTTGGTTTAAAATTGATAATGAATTAGTCAGCTCTCTAAGGTCTACTGCCTTGTTTATGGTGGATCAATTATCACCGCTGAAATCAGAATTGTTCTCAAGGACTTCAGGTTATCGAACCAGTTCAGTACCAAATTTTTTGAGAAAACCATGAAAAGATACGATATTATTATTTCAGGTGGTGGAATGGTGGGTTCGGTAGCAGCAGCCGCTGCGGTAGCAGCAGGTTTTTCTGTAATTTTGATCGAAGCAGGTCCATCAAAAGCATTAAATGAAGAAATGGATTTACGTGTCTCGGCCGTATCATTTAAAAACATGAAGCTGTTAGCGGAATTGGATATAAAAAAATACCTAAATCTCAACAGGACTTTTAATTTTAGTCACATGCAAGTGTGGGATAATAGCACATCACAAAAATCACAAATAGATTTTAGTGCTGATTTTGCCCACCAAGATTTATTGGGCTGTATGATGGAAAACAACAATTTGATACAGTCAGCATGGAGAAAATTGAAGGAATGTTCTGACTGTCTCCTGCTTGAATCAAACACAATTTGTTCAATAGATAATGACGAGAAGCAAATAAGGGTAACACTGGATAGTGGTGAAGTTTATAAAGGGCGTTTATTGATTGGAGCAGAGGGACGAAATTCTTTTGTGCGTGAGCACGCTCAAATCAATACACAACGAAAATCATACGCTCAACATGGTGTGGTCTGTTATATTTCATTGTCTAATGCGCCTGATTCGACTGCATTACAGGCTTTTAATAATGGTGGTCCTATTGGCATTTTGCCATTTGGTAATGGTTTGTTTTCTATTGTATGGAGTGTGCCAGATGATCAATATGAACACTGGCTAGAATGTGATGAAAAAGATTTTATTGCCGGTGTTAAACAGGCGATTGGTCAGGACTTTGGTGATGTCTGTTTGATCAGCAAACGGGCCGCTTTCCCCTTGCAAAGGTCAGATGCTGAAGCCTATTTTTTTCAACGAATGGTGTTGTGTGGCGACAGTGCGCACGGCATTCATCCATTGGCAGGCCAAGGTGTGAACTTGGGTCTGGGTGATGTGTCAGAATTATTTTCTTCACTGGATTTAGAGATACTCAAAGACAATGATTTATTGCAGCTACATTTGCGCAAATACCAAAGAAGGCGATTATCACAAGTCAGTGAAACATCTACTATGATGAGTTTTTTACATCATCTATTTGTTGATGATGCATACTTTAAGAAACCGTTGAGGGCATTGGGTTTACAATTTCTTAATCAATTGCCGTTAAAAAAGTGGCTGCTCAAACAAGCTGGTAGTTGATTACCTTAATGCTTGAATAATGGCCCAACTAATGGGTGTTAATTGAGCCATAGAGCTTGTTGTTGATTTATATCAGATACAATTCATTATAACTTTAAGTTTTTCTTTAAGAAATCAAGCAATTGTGTATTAAATTTGATCCTATTATTAATATCATAAAAACCATGAGGTTCTTTTGCAAAGTAATTAACATCAAATTTCACACCAGATTTTTTTAATTTTTTTACCAAATTTTTGGTTTGCTGTACAGGCACACGGGTGTCATTTTTACCGTGTGCAAGAAAAACAGGCACTTTGATTTTATCGGTATGATTGATAGGAGAGAATTCATTCAATATTTTTTCATCTTGGCCAATAGCACTTTTTAAGTATTCCTGACCCCATAATAAGTTTTTAAAGTCCTTGGCTTTATACATCATAGATAAATCATATACACCACCAGCTGCTGCACATTGGTAAAGATCAGGCTCTTTTTCAACACCCATTAAGGCTGAATAAGCGCCAAAACTGAAACCATAAATGCATATGTTGTCAGCTTTAGCCATTTTATTGTTAATGGCCCAGCGTGTCCCATCAGTGATATCATCTTGAATCACATCACCCCAATGTTTATAACCATCAAAAAGGAATTTTTTCCCATAACCTGTGCTACCGGTAAAATTGACTTGTAACACAGATAAACCATTGGTAGCAAAAGTTTGTACTTGAGAATCAAAGCCCCAATAATCTCTCGCATAGGGTCCACCGTGAGGCATAACGACCAGTGGGCCAACTTCGTTTTCTTTGAGATGAGTGGCTTTTGTGAAATAGCCGTGAATGCTTTGGCCATTTCTGTTTTCAAAGGTGATGGGCTGCATAGATGCCAGCTCTTCTAATTTGAGGTTTGGTTTTTGGCTGACTAAAAAGGCCGCATTTTTTTTGACTCGATCAAACAAATAAAAATCTCCAACAATTTTATCGCTTGATACTTTAAAAATCAGTTTATCAAGATTTTCTGTGAAAGATAGGAAGTCCACCATATTGCCTTTGAATGCTTTCGTCAATTGTTGGTGGGTTTTTGCCAATTGATCAGATTCAGAAAAATAATGGTACTTAAATTTATCTTTATTGGTCTCTACTAAGTAAGGTTTCTTTGAGTTAGGATTGAGTTCAACATTTGTCAAATCAACGACATCATTTTGATAAAGCAGAGATTTTTCATTGGTTTTAATGTTTACTTCATACAAACCAGTGAGGTCGTCTTCACTTTCATCAATAATGAACATTCTGTCTTCTAAAATTGATAAGGTAGAAAACCCTCCTTCATCACCGTAGTAGTCAAGAGTCAACTTCCATTCGTTATTATCAAATTCGTAAAGTTTAATTTTACCTGTTTTATCCTTACCATAAGCATATTTTAATGTTCCATTAATATCTGCTACTGCATCAGCCAATGGCATCGGCAAAGTAGAAACTTTCTTCAAATTTCCATCATAAATGTTCAGTTTATAAACTTTTGGGTAAGTGTCATTGGTATCAAATGAGGTGGCGGTAATGAGTACATGCTCTTTATCATTTGGCAATATATGTACCAGTTCAAATGTTGCTAACATTGATTGTACTCCTTTGATTTTCGATGCGCTTGCTGGAGTACCTCTTCGTTTGTTATTGGCAGCTCTTTGACCAAATATTACATCATGGTTCTCGCCATCAATGTCAATGCCAAACATCTCGCCGGTGGTCTTGTATTCATTATACCAGCTTTCAGAAATCAACACAGAGTAAATGATTCTTGAATTGTTTGCCCAATAAAATCTACCAACACTTAAATCCCCACCCAATTTAACACCTGATACGGGTTTCATGGGTTTGCTGGATATATCAAAAATTGACAAATTAATTTTGTCTTCAACTTGATAGGTCATGGCAAAGTGATTGCCATCAGGAGATATCTTGAATGTCTTGTAACTGTTAGAGGTCAGAATTCTTTCCATTAAATCGTCAGAAGCCTGACAAAAAAAGGTCAATATGATCAAAGTAAAAAAACTTATAATTTTAAAATTTTTATGCATTTTTATATCCTAATTAAAATGTTAAATTTAAAACAACAGCCTGATTCAGGCTGCTTGCTATGGTGTCAACGTAAGTCAAACGCGAATGAGTATATCAAGAATGATATTTTCATGAAACCATCATGCTTAATTTATTGACTTTTTATGTTTTGCTTATTTGCATGTAGATGGTCCTATTTAGTCATCTGATATAGGCAAAACTTACGGTTGTTGGCGATATTCTTAACATTGCCAAATATTTTTTTCAGGTGTGTGTAGTAGGGTAGGTGTCTATTGGCTACAACAATCAAATGTCCTCCTTTTTTTAGTGTTTTTTGAGATTGCCTAAACATGCGTAATGCGATGTGTATGCCAATGGTATGAGATTGATGAAAAGGAGGGTTGCAAACAATTAAATCTGTAGAATTGGGAGTGTAGTCATCAAGACAGTTATTCACCATGAAATGGTGGTCATTTAAGTTACAGTTATTGGCATCCATGGTTAAACGTGCTGAGTCAACGGCCATATAAGATTCGTCTATGAATGTAATATGTGCATTGGAGTAGTGTTTGGCTAAGTTTAATCCAACGATGCCATTGCCACAACCCAAATCAATAACATTTTTGATGTCGTCAAATAGTGGGATATTTTGTAATAGAAAACGTGTCCCTATATCAAATGAGTCTTTGGAAAAAACGCTGGCGTGGCTGTATATATGATACCCGGTAATGTCTTGGGTGAAATGTTTAGGGTAATTACTTCGGGTAAGCTGCTTTTCTGGTGTGGCGAAAATTAATCGTGCTTTCTTTTTTGCCAGTGATGTAGTGGTTATTCCGATCACTTCTTCGATGGTCTTCCAAACAGACTTTGGCATAGACTTGATCATGCCAGCACAGATCAGCTGTGTTTTTTCATGTAAATGTGGTCTAACTTTAGTCAGAAAGTCTCTTAAATAATCCATGGTCTTGGGCGTTTTTATCATAACCATGTCATATTGGCCAGAGAGTTCATCAGTATGATTGATGATATTCAATGTATTGCTATCGATATTGTTGATATCAGCGTTATTTATGATGGCTTTTTCACTGATGAATGAATCAGTATAGCTGGTCGGGCTGAATTGGATTAAAGATAAACTCAATGCACCGAAGGTATCATTGAAAATTAGTACGTTACTTATTGGAGTCAGTGCACTTTGATCATTAATATGTGCTAAAAGGTATTCATCACTGGCATCCCAGGCTTGTAATAGCTGCTGTCGTTGTCTCGGGTAGCGGTGTAAAGTCAATTCACCAAAAGCACTGATTAATGAAGTTCGCATAAAATTATTGTGATTACGTCTTATTGGTTGTTTATTATATTCAATCACCTCGAAAGATCGAGGTTTACATGTAAAAGAGCTATTTATCTGTGATGTGTTTATCGATTTGGTTCATGAGCTTATGCAATGGTTAATAAAAAAACGGATTTATGGTAACATCTGTCTCTATGGGAATTGGGAATCACATTGTTAGAGTAAAAAAGGGCATGGAAATTTTTCATGCTGGAGATCAGGCAGATTGCGCCTATATCGTAGAAGAAGGGCGAGTTGCACTTCATGCCTCACATTCTGATGAGAGCAGAGTGGCAACGTTGGGAAAAGGTGAACTGTTTGGTGAAATGGGGGTCATTAACAGCGAAGCACGAACCGTCAGTGCCATCGCCGAAACTGATGTCGTATTGTTGATTATTGACAGTGAACAAATTACATCTCGGTTACAAAAATCTGATCCAATCATACGCAGCATAATGGACTTATTGTTGAGAAGAATAAGAAATATGCTTAATAATAACTTTCACAAGGATTTAGTGAATGACAATCAAAATGTTGTTGTCACAGAAGGCATGCACAAAATTCGTTTTGAAAAAGAATTATTTCAGGCATTGGATGATGATAAAATCATCAATGTGTATCAACCTATAGTCTGCCTTGATGGGAACTATATAGCTGGTTTTGAAGCCCTCAGTAGGTGGCAACACCCTGTGAAAGGCATGGTTTCTCCTTTTGAATTCATAACTTTAGCAGAAGAAAGTGACTTTATTATTCCCATGGGATTGAAAATTTTCGACAGTGCTTGCAAAGAGCTTCGATCCTTACAAAAAATCAGACAACAAAATCAACCAGAATTACCCCATTTATTTATGAGCATCAATGTATCCGCTGCTCAATTAATGGCACCGGGTTTTCTTATGGCAATAAAAGACATTGCCAATAAATATTCTGTAGATCCACAGTACATAAAAATAGAAATTACTGAGAGTCAGGTGGTGGATTATGAAAAAATTTCAAGTTGGATAGATGATTGCCGCTCTTTTGGTTTTAAGTTGTCCCTGGATGATTTTGGAACAGGTTATTCTGGTTTCCTCCATCTGCTTGAATTGGATTTTCATACCATAAAAATTGATCAGGCCTTTGTTAAATCCATGCGTGAAAATGCCAAAAGTATCGTCATGCTAGAAGTGATAGTTGATATGGCCAAGCGGCTGGAAATGTCTGTTGTTGCTGAAGGCATTGAGAATCAAACCAACCTGAATGATCTCAAAAATATAGGTGTTGACTATGGTCAGGGATATTATTTGTTCAAGCCCATGTCTGTAAAAGAGTTATTGTTGATTTTGTAATAAAAATTCAACGTTCTTTTTTAATCAATCCATTGATTTTATTTGTATTTTTCCTGATACATTTTTTTTGCATTATGTTATAATCCTACGATTGGAAAAATGTAACTAGGAAACGAAATAATGGTCGATGAAAGCACCGAAATTCTTAAAGTAAATCTCGAAGATGAGATGAAAAAATCCTATCTAGATTACGCAATGAGCGTTATCGTTGGCCGTGCTTTGCCAGATGTTAGAGATGGATTGAAACCCGTTCATAGACGTGTACTTTATGCGATGAGTGAATTAGGTAATGATTGGAATAAAACCTATAAAAAATCAGCTCGTATTGTTGGTGACGTGATTGGTAAATATCACCCACATGGAGACACCGCTGTTTATGACACCATCGTAAGAATGGCACAACCTTTCTCTTTGAGGTACATGTTGGTCGATGGTCAAGGTAACTTTGGTTCTGTTGATGGAGATTCTGCTGCAGCCATGCGATATACAGAAATTCGTATGTCCAAAATTGCTCATCAATTATTAGCTGATATAGATAAGGAAACCGTTGATTTTGTTGCTAACTATGATGAAACTGAGCATGAGCCCGCTGTATTGCCTTCTCGATTGCCAAATTTATTGGTCAACGGTTCATCTGGTATTGCTGTTGGTATGGCAACCAATATTCCCCCTCATAATATCAATGAAGTGATCAATGCCGTCATTGCAATGTCCTATAAACAGGACATTACGCTTGATGAGTTGATGCAATATTTGCCTGGACCTGATTTTCCAACTGCAGCTATCATCAATGGCGCTAATGGCATACGTGAAGCCTATGAAACTGGCAAAGGCAAAATTTACATGCGTGCCAAAACCCACATAGAAGTGGATGAATCCAATGGTAAACAAACCATTGTTGTTGACGAGCTTCCTTATCAAGTCAACAAAGCAAAATTGATTGAAAAAATTGCTGAATTACAAAAAATCAAACGGATTGAAGGCATCACGGCATTAAGAGATGAGTCTGATAAAGATGGTATGCGAGTCATCATTGAGATGAGACGTGGTGAAGTTGCAGAGGTGATGTTGAATCAATTATTCAAGCTGACACAATTGCAAACGGTATTTGGCATGAATATGGTAGCTTTGGTTGATGGGCAGCCAGAGTTGTTAAACCTCAGACAAATCATCAATGCGTTCTTAAAACACCGCAGAGAAGTCATTGTTCGTCGGACTTTATTTTTATTGAAAAAAGCCAGAGCCAGAGCACATGTTCTTGAAGGATTAGCGATTGCGTTGGCAAATATTGATGAAATCATTGCTTTGATTAAATCATCAGCTAGCCCCTCAGCAGCAAGAGAAGCATTATTATCCAAACGTTGGCAGTCGTCTCTCATCAAAACCATGCTTGCTGGTGATGCAACATTGTGTCGACCTGAGGATTTGCCAGAAGAATATGGGATTTTTGATGATGGGTATCAGCTTTCTCCTGTTCAGGCCAAGGCCATATTAGACCTTCAGTTACACAGATTGACTGGTTTGGAACAAGAGAAAATTACCACTGAATTCAAAGAAATCATCATTAAAATTCAAGAGTTCATTGAAATCTTGACCAATCCTGATCGACTATTAGAAGTGGTGAGAGATGAATTGGAAGAAATTAAAACCAACTTTGGAGATGAAAGACGCACTGTAATCATTCAAAATCAGATGCATCTGACCATGGAAGATCTCATTACCGAAGAAGAAGTGGTGGTGACATTGTCACATGCAGGGTATGCCAAGATGCAGCAACTCGATGCTTACCAAGCACAAAGGCGCGGCGGCAAAGGCAAAGTTGCAACCAAGATGAAAGAGGAAGATTTTGTTGAACGCCTCTGGATAACCAATACACATGATACATTGTTGTGTTTCAGCGATAAAGGCAAGCTCTACTGGTTAAAAGTGTATGAATTACCGATGGCATCAAGAGTTGCCAGAGGCAAACCATTGGTTAATTTATTGCCACTGGAAAAAGATGAACGCATTACAGCCATTTTACCAATACGCGAATATGAAGAAGATAAATTCATATTTTTCTCCACATCAAAAGGGGTGGTCAAGAAAAGCGCCTTAACCAACTTCTCTAATCCCAGAGCAAATGGTGTTATAGGATTAGATCTATTAGAAGGTGATCATTTGATTAACGTTGAAATCACCGATGGTTCAAAAGAAATATTGCTATTCACTACAGATGGAAAATGTGTTCGATTTGATGAGTCCAATGTCAGAGCAATGGGCAGAACGGCCAGAGGTGTTCGAGGGATTAAATTGAGGGATGATCAGAATGTTGTTTCCATGTTTGTTGCAGATGAAGGGAATGTTTTGGTTTGTACAGAAAATGGCTATGGTAAACAAACCAAATTGGATGATTTTAGAAAAATTAACCGTGGCGGACAGGGTGTGATAGCGATTCAGTGTTCTGACAGGAATGGTGCAGTTGTTGGTGCTTGTCAAGTCACAGAAAAAGACGAGATTATGTTAATCAGTGATGGTGGTACTTTGGTGAGAACCAAGGCCAGTGGTATTTCAACAGTTGGAAGAAATACTCAAGGCGTCACCTTGATTAGATTGTCAAATAAAGAGAAACTGGTGAGTTTGGCTAAAATTGCGTTAATGGATGACGAAGAATCTGACGAAGAAGAATAAAATGAGACCTGCGTAAAAAGCATTTGGGTGTTTTTTACGCAACTTAAAAAATGAGTGAGATAAAAGTTAATGACTGAATTAAAAACGGCATACATATGTGATGGTATTCGAACGCCAATTGGCAAATTTGCTGGTTCACTTGCGACCATCAGGCCAGATGATATGCTGGCACATGTGATTAAAACTGTGCTAGATAGAAACCCATCTATGAATCCAGAGGAAATCGATGACGTTGTCATTGGCTGTGCCAATCAAGCTGGAGAAGACAACCGTAACGTGGCGAGAATGTCATCATTGTTGGCAGGATTACCGATCAATGTACCAGGTGTCACCATCAATAGGTTATGTGCATCAGGGCTTGATGCCATTGCATCATCAGCACGCAGTATTGCTACAGGTGAAGCCGATTTAATGATAGCAGGTGGTGTGGAATCAATGACCAGAGCGCCTTTTGTTATGCCAAAGGCACAAAGCGCTTATTCTCGTACTAATGAAATATTCGATACTTCTATTGGTTGGAGGTTTATAAATAAAAAGTTACAAAAGAGTTTTGGCGTTGATAGCATGCCAGAGACTGCAGAAAATGTTGCTGAAAAATATAATATCAGTAGGCAGGATCAAGACTTATTTGCTTTTAATAGTCAGAATAAAGCCGCTAAAGCGCAAGAAAAAGGCATATTTTCAGAAGAAATAATTGCAGTCAATATTCCACAAAGAAAAAAAGATGATGTAATTTTTGATCAAGACGAGCACCCACGTTTAACGCCGCTTGAAAAACTGGCTCAACTGAATGCCCCTTTTAAAAAAGAGGGTGGAACTGTGACCGCTGCCAATGCTTCCGGTGTCAATGATGGCGCATGTGCTGTGATAGTGGCTTCAATGGATGCTGTGAAAAAAAATGGATTAAAGCCAATAGCAAAAATTATCGGCACCACAGCTGTTGGTGTTGAACCAAAAATCATGGGCATCGGACCTGTGCCGGCTACCCAAAAATTACTCAAAAAACATGGTTTAAGCATTGATGATTTGGATGTTATTGAGTTGAATGAAGCTTTCTCTGCACAATCATTGGCGGTGATCAGAGCGCTGGGACTTGAAGATGATGATCCCCGCGTAAACCCCAATGGTGGAGCTATTGCTCTTGGTCATCCATTAGGAATGAGTGGAGCACGTTTGGTTTTGACAGCGAGCAAACAATTGCAAAGACTGAATGCAAACGGCAAGTCTGGTCGATATGCACTTTGTACTCTGTGTATAGGTGTTGGGCAGGGCATGGCAATGTTGATTGAGCGTTGTTAAAATTTTCTAGGCTGGGTATAATCAGGGTGTGATTTTAAGCTATAACCGATAAGCCAACTAAAATAAATATGGTATAATTATGTGAATTGTTCACAGATTATTGACAAATATAAAGGTATATTACTACCAGTACAAATAACCAATTGATAACGAGGAAATGCTATGTATTCACAAGGCCTAAGAGATTCTTTGGCAGGTAATGAACCTGAAGAATTGTTGTCTGCTTTTCAAGAACGAATTGATAGAGAAGAAAAAATAGAACCAAGGGATTGGATGCCTGCTGCTTATAGAAAAACTTTGATTCGACAGATATCACAACATGCACATTCTGAAATTGTGGGTCAACTTCCAGAGGCCAATTGGGTGAGTAGGGCTCCAACACTTAAACGGAAAATGATATTACTTGCCAAGATTCAAGACGAAGCTGGTCATGGACTTTATCTTTATTCTGCTGCTGAGACGTTGGGCGAATCTCGTCAACAAATGTTTGATGATTTGCTCAGTGGCAAAGCAAAATATTCCAGTATTTTTAACTACCCAACACTAACATGGGCTGATATTGGTGCGGTGGGTTGGTTGGTTGATGGGGCTGCTATTATGAATCAGGTTGCCTTGTGTCGAACTTCTTACGGGCCCTATTCAAGATCAATGGTCCGAATTTGTAAAGAAGAAAGCTTTCACCAAAGGCAAGGTTATGAAATCATGGTTAAAATGGCACAAGGAACTGCTCAACAAAAAGCCATGGCGCAAGCTGCATTGGATCGTTTTTGGTGGCCTTCATTAATGATGTTTGGCCCTAGCGATAAAGATTCTGTCCATTCTTCGCAGTCCATGAAATGGAAAATCAAAAGATTCACCAATGATGATTTGAGGCAAAAATTCATTGATGCCACAGTACCTCAGGCAGAATATTTGGGTCTGACTATTCCTGATAAAGATCTCAGATTCAACAGAGTAAGAAATAGCTATGATCATGGCGAAGTGGATTGGAATGAGTTATTTGATGTCATTAAAGGCAATGGCCCCTGCAATGAACAACGTATGGCTGCGCGAAGAAAAGCCCATGATGAAGGTCAATGGGTACGTGATGCGGCTGACGCATATGCTCAAAAACTACAAAACGAAAAGAATAACAACAAACAGGTGGCCTGATGAAATTATTTGAAGTATTCATAAGAGCTAAAGCTGGCTTGAGCCACAAACATGTCGGTTCCCTTCATGCCTCAGATTCGCAAATGGCATTACAAAATGCCAGAGATTTATACACTCGAAGGGAAGAAGGAGACAGCATATGGGTCATCGATTCTAGTCAGATTGTGTCTTCAAATCCGAGTGATAAAAATGCTTACTTTGAACCAGCAGAAGACAAAATTTACCGACACCCAAGCTTTTATGTCATTGATAAAGAGGTTAAAAATATCTGATGTATAATTATGTTCAAAATTTAGCTGATAATACTCTAATATTGGGACAAAGATTATCAGAATGGTGTGGACATGGGCCATTTCTTGAAGAGGATTTGGCTCTAACAAACACATGTGTAGATATTTTAGGACAATCACAAATGCTGCTGAATTTGGCTGCTGAGATCAAAAATGATGGCAGTACAGCCGATGATTTAGCGTTTTTAAGAGACGTAATGGATTTTAAAAATGTCATTTTAGTTGAGCAACCCAATGGTGATTTCGCACACACCATGCTCAGACAATACTTTATGGATGTCTATCATTTACATCTGTATGGTTTATTGAGTGATAGCAAGGATGAAAGATTGGCTGAAATAGCGCAAAAATCATTAAAGGAAGTGCAATACCATGTAGAAAGAAGTCTATTATGGGTTCAAAGGTTTGCACATGGGACTGAGGAAAGTTTTGATAGATTGCAAAAAGCCCTTAATAGTTTGTGGCATTATACTCACGAATTGTTTGACGAAAATAAAGAGTTCGAAACACTGGTAGAACAATCAATTGCCGCTGACCCAATGCAGATCAAAGTCAGGTGGGAAGCTGATGTAAAATCACTTCTTTCAGAAACGGATCTGATCATACCTAAAGTGGGTTGGAAGGCCACTGGCGGTATCAAGGGACAACACAGCGAACATTTGGGCATGATTTTATGTGAAATGCAGTTTTTACAAAGGGCCTATCCAAACTGTGAGTGGTGATATACAAAGTATTCGTGAAGCTTTAAAAGTGGTAACTGATCCAGAAATTCCTGTACTTTCTTTAGAAGATTTGGGAGTGATCAGAGACATTGCAGTTTTTCCTGATGAAATCGAAATCAACATTACGCCGACTTATTCAGGTTGTCCTGCTATGGAAGTGATGAAACAAGACATCATTGAGGTTTTATCACAAAAATTTCATAAAAAGATTAAAGTTTCAACGCAGTTGTCACCAGCGTGGACAACAGATTGGATCTCTGAAGAAGGAAAGAAAAAATTATTTGAATATGGCATTATGCCGCCATCAAAAAATAACACAATCATCTGCCCTCAGTGCCAATCAAAAAATACCGAATTGATCAGCCAATTTGGATCAACTTCTTGCAAAGCATTATACAGATGTACCGATTGTCTTGAACCATTTGATTATTTCAAATGCCATTAAAAAAGAGTGATATGTTTAGATTTCATAAAGTTAAAATAAAAAATATTCAAAAAGAAACCAATGATGCCACTATTTGGACATTGCAGATACCACACTATTATAAGGAAGATTTTATTTGGCAACCTGGTCAACATTTGACTTTTAAAAAAATGGTTGATGGAAAAGAGTTGAGAAGAAGTTACTCAATCATGTCGCCTGTTTCAGATGATGAAATGCAAGTATTGATCAAAAAAGTAGACGATGGGCAATTCTCTGAGCTAGCACAAACAGATTTTGAGATTGGTCAAACTGTTGAAGTCATGGCTCCTTCCGGACATTTCTCTTTAATGGCTCAAGACAACAAGCATTTTGTTTTCTTTGCTGCTGGTAGCGGCATTACACCCATCATGGGTATGTTGTATGAAGTTTTGAATAACTCAAACAGCATTGTAAACCTTTATTATGGCAATTCAACCGTTGAGAGTACCTTATTAAAGACTCAATTGACAGATTTGAAGGATCAATACCCAGGACGATTATCTATCAGTTACTTCCTCAGTCAAGAGCCGATTGATGTTGAATTATTTGCAGGCAGAATTGATCAAGATAAAGTCAATAGAATATATGAAACCCAATTAAAACATTTAGAAATAGCAGGGTATTATTTGTGTGGCCCAGGTGGCATGATTGATGTGGTGAAACAATCGTTGATCGCTCACAAAGTAAATCCGCAACTGATTCATTCTGAGCAATTTTTATCTGAAGGTCAGGTGATCACAGCAAAGCAGAAGAAATCAAAATTAGACAGTGGTGTCATGGTGACCATTGATGGTGTGACTTCGCATTATGAAATCAAACAAGGTGATGAAAAAACATTGCTGGATGCAGCTCTGGATGCGAAAATTAAAATGCCATATTCTTGTAAAGCAGGGGTTTGTGCAACGTGCCGTTGTAAACTGCGTGATGGCGAAGTAGAAATGATTAATAATTATTCACTTGAGGATTGGGAATTAGAGAAGGGCTATATTTTGACCTGTCAATCAGTGGCAAAAACAGCCAAGATAAGTCTAGATTTTGACAGTTGAATTTTAATTTACTCTGGATCCAATCTATAATGCTACCAAAATGTAATAGTCTAATAATACAGGCTTTTGAATAACTTTGTATTTTACTTTACAAATTGTAGTAACGAATTAACAG
Organism: uncultured Alcanivoracaceae bacterium; assembly: GCA_964352735.1. GTDB lineage: Bacteria > Pseudomonadota > Gammaproteobacteria > Xanthomonadales > Marinicellaceae > NORP309. The sequence goes on from CAYGTC010000005.1 coordinate 60,189, forward strand.
TAAAAGGAAATGACTTGTCGTTTTGTTTGACGATAGTTTTTCGTTTCTTGTTTGTTACTTGTTAAAATCACACAATTTCTCAATACCAGTGAGTATACGCATACTTGGTTGTGAAAAATCATCTGGTGACATTACAATAATATTGTTATTCTTAACAGCTTGTAATTCAGGCCATTGTAGCCAATTGTGATCGACTCCTAATACAATGATGCTCTCTGGATTGTGACTGATAACCGATTCAAGACTTACCGCCGCAGAAGAAACTGCTAAGTCTTCAAAAATATTATGGAAACCACATACTTGTGCAGCTTCACTCATCCAATGTAGAGCTGAAACGGTATATAAGGGTTGATGGTATGTTTGAATGAAAGTGCTTTTTGGGGTCTTCTTTTGATTTTTGAGTATTGCCAATTGCTTATTAAATTGCTCAATATTTGATTGAGCCTCGAGTTCTGTTCCAGTTAACTCGGCAATATTTGCCATAGCTAAAGGAATATCAGTAATTTTGTCAATTTTAATTTCAATGACTTGTAAATTTAAAGATTTTAACTTGTTGACCATTGATACTGGTGTGCCGCCTTTCCAGCTTAATACATAATCAGGATTCAAAGATAAAACCGTCTCATAATCTATTTTAAATGAATCTCCAATGATCGTTATGTCTTTTAATTTTGAGGTTACATCACCAGGAAAAGATATTTTTCCAACCAAATGATCAATGGCACCAGCTGAGATGGCTAACTCAGTTAAGTGTGGTGACAAGGTAATCAATGTCGTTTTTTCATTTAATGAAGGTTCTTGTTGCGGTGTATGACAAGAAATCAACAGAAAACTCAGGCCTGTGATGGATAACAGTGTTATGCATTTAAAAATTGTTGGCATCACAAATTTAACCATTACATACACACCTTATGACATTAATAAATAGATGCATTGTATCTTTATACTGTGGTGATGTCTATTTTAGAGAAATGATAATCATTTATATTTATTTACTATACTTGGTTTTATAAAAGCAAAATATCATTGTTTGTAGTCATATTTGAATATTTATCAATGCTTATAATTTTGTTAAATATGCCAATAAATGACAAATATATTTCACTCATTCGTGAAAAATTCTGCCTATCAATGTATAATCCCGCAAAGATTTTTGTTACAGAGAATAAAATGAAAAAAATACTATTAGTGTTGTTGCTAATGACTTGTAGCTTGCCACTATTAGCGGCAGGTGATGTAGAGCGAGGTAAATTGATTTCTTATACATGTACCGGTTGTCATGGCATTAAGTTCTATAAAAATGCTTATCCAAATTATCACGTTCCACGTTTAGGTGGTCAAAACGAAGCTTATATTGCCAGTGCTTTAAAAGCTTATCGTTCAAAAGAACGCGGTCACACAACCATGCAGGCTCAAGCCGGTAGTTTGTCTGATCAGGATATTGCAGATATCGCTGCTTATTTTGCTTCACTAAAGTAAGGAAATTGCTATGAAAAAAACTATTATTGCCAGTACTCTATTTACTTTGTTATTCTCAACAGTCAGCATGGCTAAAGGTGACGTTGCTGCGGGACAAAAAAAAGCCTCACAAATTTGTCAATCATGCCATGGCATGGACGGCAAGGGCATCAATGATACTTACCCCAAATTGGCTGGGCAGTTTGCTGATTATATGGTCAAGGCTTTACAAGATTATAAATCTGGAGCAAGGAAAAACCCGATCATGTCTGGTTTCGCTGCTGGTTTGACTGAAGAAGATATGGAAAACGTTGCTGCCTACTATTCTCGACTCTCAGAAAATAGACTGCATGATTTATCAATCAAATAATCAAAAATTGAATAAATACAATATACACAAAGGGGGCATTGGCTCCCTTTTTTTTGGATGAAAAAATGTATAAAACTGTAGACATAAAAAAGTGGTCCAGATACCATCAGTACACATTCTTTAAATCCTATGATTTGCCTTTTTTCAATATTTGTACAGAGCTGGATGTCACAGATGTGGTTTTGCGCTGTAAAAAACATGATTATTCATTTTTTATCAGCAGTTTATATGCTTCATTGTATACAGCCAATGACATCCCAGAATTTAAATACCGCATAAAACAACAGGAAGTCATTGAGTATGAGAACATTCATGCAGGAAGTACCGTCTTAAATGAGGACAATACCTTCAGTTTTTGCTACTTTGATTACTGTGCACAGTTCAAGGATTTCAATAATAATGCCAAACATCAAATGAGTTTGTCCAGATCGGGAAATTTAGCACTAGAAGTGAAAAAAGAAGCATTGGATTTAATACATTATTCTAGTATTCCTTGGATATCATTCAGCAGTTTTTCACATGCACGAAAATTAGACAAAGATGATTCTATTCCCAAAATTGTTTTTGGAAAATACCATGAAAAATCTGGACGTTTTTTTATGCCCCTATCAGTTGAAGTGCACCATGCTTTAATGGATGGATATCATGTCGGGCAATACTTCTCTAGATTACAAGAAATATTGATGACATCAGATATTTGGAATTTTTAAAGCGTTTATTCGTTAATTTTTTGTTAATTTTCTCCATAACTTCTATAATGTTGTCATTCCATAACACGATAAGAAGGTATAAGAGGGTGAATAAAAAAATACACAAAAAGCGTTTTTTAACGCTGAGCATCAGCATGATTCTGGCTGGTTTGACACCAATCTCCAGTATTTATGCAGAAGATCAAGAAAGTGAAGACGAATATGGCTTAGAAGAAGTCATTGTTACCGCACAAAAAACTGAACAAAACTTACAAGATGTGCCCATTTCAATATCAGCAGTCGATGGCGATGTACTCGATGAAATAAGATCTGGTGGAGCAGACATCCGTTTCATTTCAGGTCGAGTTCCCAGTCTTGTGGTTGAATCTGATTTTGGACGGGTGTTTCCACGGTTTTATATTCGAGGCATTGGTAATACAGACTTTGATTTGAACGCTTCTCAACCAGTATCATTAATTTATGACGATGTGGTGATGGAAAACCCGATGTTAAAAGGTTATCCAGTCTTTGATATGGACAGAGTAGAAGTTTTGCGCGGCCCACAAGGTACTTTATTTGGGCGCAACACACCAGCTGGTATTGTCAAATTTGATTCAGTCAAGCCAACACAAGAAACACAAGGTTATGCTAAGATTGGCTTTGGTCGCTTTGATCAGACCTCTTTTGAAGGAGCCATTGGTGGTGCACTGAGTCCAAATTGGTCGGCACGCATATCATATTTGCATGATCAACGTGGCGATTGGGTGCGCAACGAACCCGGTGCGGTTGATCCAGATTTGATACTGACTCAGGGCAGGGTCAATGGTGATGGCGATCTTGAGTCATACCGAGAAGATGCTTACAGGATTCAATTGGCTTATGATGGAGATGATTTCAATGCTTTGTTTAACCTTCATGGCCGTGACTTGGATGGTACAGCAAGGGTATTCAGGGCAAATATCATTGAACCAGGCACCAATGATTTTGTCGATGATTATGACAGGTTTGAAGTTTCTCATGACGGTGGCAATGAACAAACAGTGGAATCACTTGGTTTTTCCGCAAAACTGGAATGGAATTTGGGTGAATTAGATTTTACATCCATCACTGCCTATGAGTCAGTCGAAGCTTTCTCAAGAGGTGATGTTGACGGTGGATATGGTGCGATATTCCTTGAACCAGGTATTCCGTCTGGCCCAGGCTTTATTCCATTTCCTGCTCAAACAGCAGATGGTATCCCTGATCATGCACAATGGACGCAAGAATTCAGAATATCCAGCAGAACAGACAGTATGTTTTGGCAAACAGGTGTGTTTTTCTTTGATGAACATTTAGAAGTAGAATCATTCAATTACGATGACTTGTCTGATACATTCACAGGATTGGCAACACAAGAACAAGACACTACTGCTTATGCTGTTTTTGGCCAAGCTGAATTTTACCTGACAGATGAAACCACATTGACAGCAGGTTTGAGGTGGTCGCGCGATGAAAAAGATTACACAGCAGCTGTGCCAATGGCGCCATTTGGCGGGGCACCTGTTGCGCCAGAATCTGTTGAAACATCAGACAGCAACTTCAGTGGTAACATCAGTATCAGCCACTTCTTGGATGATACTACCAATATCTATGCTCGTATAGCGCGTGGTTTCAGAGCACCTTCTATTCAAGGCAGAGTCTTGTTTGGTGGCGCCATTACTGTGGCTGACTCAGAGACCGTAACCTCGTTTGAAGTAGGCTTCAAAAAAGAACTGTGGGACAATAGAGCCCGTTTAAATGCCGCTTTATTTTATTACAGAATGTCTGATCAACAATTAACAGCGGGAAGTGGATCTGCTAATGTCAATCAATTGGTCAATGCTGATCGAACCGTTGGTTATGGTTTTGAATCAGATTTCACTGCAAGATTGACAGAAAATACTTTACTGACTTTTGGTTTGAGTTATAACAATACAGAAATTCAAGACGATGATCTCACTGTATCACCGTGTGGCAGTAACTGTACAGTACTGGATCCTCCTGGTGCAATTGAGGGCACAGTGTCAATTGATGGTAATAGCTTGCCAAGGGCGCCTGAATGGATTTCAAACTTGGTACTTTCTCACACCATTCCTTTAACACACGGTGACATCATCCTTTCAACCGATTGGTCTTATAGAAGCAGTATTAATTTCTTCTTGTATGAATCAAGAGAATTCAGAGGTGATGCCTTATTGCTTGGTGGTTTGAGAGTAGCCTACAGAAGAGCTGACTGGGAAGTCGGTTTATTTGGCAGAAATATCACAGATGAAAACAAATTGATCGCAGCCATCGACTTCAATAACCTTGAGGGCATTGTTAATGACCCAAGAATCTGGGGTGTAGATTTCAGATATGATTTCTATTAAGCGATAATATTCAAGGGTTGATAATATTAGTCAAAAGGGTCCATGTGGCCCTTTTTTGTTTTAATTTAAACCTTTGAGTCGAACTCATTGTCTCAATGGTGTTGTTTAATGAATGTTAATAAACGCCATTGATAATAAGTATGCTCATGATAAAATCAAACCTTATAATTTTTTTAATCCTAATTCTATTACTTATGATCAATAATGGTGTTGTGGCCAATGGCATTCCCAGTAGTGCTCGATCACAAAAAATTATCAAACAGCAAACTCCCTTACTACAAAAGGCATTGTCAAAAGTCGATCTTCAATTGGGTGCTCCAATATACATACGCATTTTTAAACAAGAAGCCATGCTTGAATTGTGGTTAAAGAAAGATGATGGTTTTGTATTATTCAAGACTTATCCGGTTTGTACCTTTGGATTTGGTGGCTTAGGGCCAAAACAAAAAGAAGGTGACGGTAAAGCGCCAGAAGGTTTTTACTTTGTTAAGGCCAATCAGATGAATCCATACAGCAGCTACCATCTGTCATTTAACCTTGGATATCCCAATGCTTATGATCGCGCACATAACAGAACTGGTAGCGCCTTAATGGTGCATGGTAACTGTGTTTCAGTGGGTTGTTACGCGATGACAGATCGATACATTGATGAAATTTATACATTGGCATACAGTGCCCTTGAAGGTGGTCAAAGCTTTTTCCGGGTTCATGTGTTTCCATTCACAATGACCGATGAAAATATGAAGCAACAACAATCATCTTCATGGTATCCATTTTGGCAAAATCTCAAACAAGGATATGATTTTTTTGAAGAGAACCACCACAACCCACCCAACGTAACCGTGGTCAACAAAACGTACCAATTCAACTGATGGCATTATCGCTATCACAACAATGGTGAGAGAACTCTTGCGCCTCAAACACTTGAGAACCATAGATTGTCAAATTAACAGAAGACAGAACAGTATGTCTTGATGTAATATAATGTTAAGATTTCATTAAAGTTACATTTACAGATTGGGAGCGGGGGCATGGCCAATACTGATTTTGATCAAAAACAGCAAAGGGCAAATACATCTATTTTATCAGGGGAACTCGCACAAAAAATTGCTGAAGGCAATAGCAGTGCAGAGGGAGAGTTTGTGGGGTTGAATTATCGTTGGTTACTTTTTATAGTGCGACGAAAGTTCAATCAATCAAATAATCACGAAGATATTGTACAGGACACATTTATGCTAGTCATAGCAAAACTAAAGCAAGGGTCAGTCAGAAATCCACAAGCCATTTTAGGCTTTCTGCGTACTGCAGCGATCCAGATTGGCTATGATTACCTGAGGAAAGACAAAAAATTTACTTCAGACATCGATCCAGATTTAATGGAAACCTTTTCAGATGCGCAAGAAGACATCCTATCCACATTAATTTGGAATGACAAACTAAAATTCATCAAAGAAATGATTGATGGTTTGAAAATTCAGCGTGATAAGGACATTTTGATCAACTTTTATCTCAAAGACCAAAGTAAGCAATCGATTTGTAATGATCTTGATTTAAGTCCAGCTCATTTTGATCGGGTCATATTCAGAGCCAAAGAACGCCTTAAAAAAATCATTGAACAGCAAGGCGGTTATGATGAACCCAAAGGTCCACCACAAAAGAGCCCATTAAAACCGGTTAAAAATAAAAACCAAAATAATAAAGATCAAAATAATAAAAACAACACAACAGAATTAAAAGAAAAGAGGATTATGCTGAAAATATACCATTATGTCGTTACCGCATTACAAAAATTCATCAAACCTGTGGCGGGAAAAACTGCATGAAAAGTACATTTACGCCGAACAAAACCATGTTACACAATTACATACAAAACAAGCTCAGCCCCGAGGAAACAGAACAATTAGAGCTGTGGTTGGCCGATCATCCTGAGGCCATGAACGACCTAGAGCTTGATATCATGATCAAACAGGCCGATTATCAACCTGTATTATCAGAAAATAACCATCACAAAACATCGTGGTGGAGCTGGCTGACCAATTCAAAATTGGTGCCTTTACATCTGGCCACTTACGCCATGACCGCATTATTCCTCATCAGCACCTTCAATAACAATGGCGGCTTACAAAGTTCACCTGCAACATTCATAGAGTTAGAAAAAGTCCGCGGTGCCGAAACCGATGCCATCAAAGTCGACATACAAAACAAAAAGAGCCTGGTACTGCGCTTCTTCCCCGATTCCATGATCGACAAATACCAAGTCGTGATTCAATCCCAAGAGTCCAATGAAAAACTAGAATTCAATGATTTGGTTGCAGATAACCTTGGTTCTATTACCATTTCTATAAATAATACAAAAAAATTAACTGGGCAGTGGGAGGTTTTGGTGTTTGATGATACTTTGAAGGTGGAACAAGATTTTAAACTATATATTGGTGGTTAGGTATACATTATGGGTCATTGCAAAAAGGGTGGGGTTATCTTTGCTGATTATATCAGCATCCAACCACAATTATTGGAAAATCATCAACTGCCTTATCTGGCATATATTAAACAAAACGTGGCAAAACAACTTTGGAACTTTTAATCAACAGAAAAATAATGCTGGTCAATTTGATGTTTTATTTCATAATATTATTGACTATTATCAACACATTTTATGACTCTGATAGATTTCGAATTTCATCTGCCACATTTGTCGAACTGGAAAGATTCAAGGCCGCTGAATCCGACCCAATAAGTGTCGAAATAACTGACAAACAATGTCTGGTCCTGCGTATTTTCTCAGAATCCATAACATACAAATACCAGATCGTCATTAAGTCACAAGAAACCAATGACAAACTCATAATTGATGATTTAATCGCCGATTCACTGGGATCCATCACCATTACAATAAATGATACAAAAAAAATAAACGGTGTGTTGGAGGTTGTGATGCTAGATGGTGCCATGAATACAGAGCAGGCGTACTTATAAAGGTTTATGAGTTAAAATTGTATTCTCTCTGGAGGAGTAACATTGAAAAAAAACAAGTATTTGTTCGGAAAATATAAAGGGTATTTAGGTCCATATCATGAGTCTATTATCAACTTACAAAAATTAATTAGATTTGAACACATTAAAACAGGTGGTGATATAGATCAAGGCTATACATACCTTGGACAATTTATTGCACATGAATTGGTTCCTAGTACAACTCTTTTTAAAGAAAAGTTTGAAGATAAGATACAACCAGTTATGGATTTGAAGAGTCTTTATGATTATTCAACATTAATGTGTGAAGAGTGTGATTCTCTTACTTATGAAGATGTCTTCAGTGAAAATGGTGAATTTATTATAAAAAAACATGACTCTGGATATCCGGATTTAAATAGGTTTGCATCTGGAAAATACAAATACAAAGCCATCATCCCTGACTTAAGAAATAATGAAAATATCATCATTGTGCAAATACATCTTCTTTGGCAAAGATTACATAATAAAATAGCAAAAATGATTAAGCCCCAATGTAGGAGTTTAAAAGGAAAGATAAACTTAGTAAAATCCTATGTGGTTTTTATTTTTCATAAAATTGTAATGAACGAATATTTAAAAGAAATTTGTCATCAGGATGTCTACAAATTTTATCATGACAGTAAAAAAAAATTGATTTATAACAACAAATTTAAAATGAACTTCATTCCGTATGAGTTTTCAAGAGCGGCATTTAGGTTTGGTCATACAATGGTCAGAGAAAAATACTCTCTTAATTCAGACATTGATAAATCATTAGAGTTTAAAGAACTTTTTTTGAAAAAAAAGCATAAGAGGTTACAAGAGAAGCATAAAATTGTATGGCACAGCCTTTTTGGTTATCCGGATAAGAAAAGACAACCCGATCATGCAAAATTAATTAATCGTCATATTGAATGTTCCATGGGTAAAATTCCTAATCATTTAGAAAATCATAATAATATTATTAATATTAATCTTAGGGCAAACTTAGATAAAAAAATTTTTCCGGCTTCAAAAATTGAAAAGAAAATTTTTAAATTATACCGTTCAATTGGAAACAGTGATATTCATGCAAAAAATATAATTCTTGATATACCAACCAATAAGAAAATACAAACTGCAGTCAAAACATATAAAAAAACATACAAATCTGATTTACCATTATGGCCCTATATCTTGCTGGAAGCAGAAAAGAGAAGTCCTGATAAATCCAAAGGTCTTGGAATAGTAGGAAGCACGATAGTATGTGAGGTGATTTTTGAATCAATCAATTTATACAAGAATAAGTTTCTCAATGATGATGATATTATTAAATTTATTTTGAGTGAGATAATTCCGGCTGAGAAAAATATTGAGAATTTGAGAATGTTTCATTTGTTGAAGTTTTTAGGAGAATAAGTAATGACAGATAAATATCAATTTTTTGATAATGTTATAGGGTTCAGTATTGGTTCTATTAATACTGAAAAAGACTTAGAAGATTATCATCCTCCCACATGTGCGAGCTCATTGATTCATGTGACTAAAAACATAGTGGATAAAGATCAAAATATCCTTACTGTTATTGATGGAAGTGAAGAATATGTCAATTGGGCTGTTGCAAAAGGAGCTTGGAAAGGAGCAAAAGATATATTTAACTTATTGAAGTTAAAATCTGACTCATCATCTGCTTCTCCTGTTACAAGGGTATTTCAAAGTGGGATAATCACTAATAAAGGACGTTTTATTTTAGAGTCCTATGAAATCGAAAGATTTGCATCTTCGCCAACTGGTGATGAGATGTTAAAGACGTGTAAAAAAAAGGTTTTTGGGCCCGTTTATATAGATACTTTGACTTGGTTAGAAGTTGAATCGACTAAAGACAAAATCAAAGAATTATCTAAGAAAATAAAAATTAAAAATAAATTTAATGAACTGATTAACATTAATCCACATATTAAAAATATTATACCAGAGGTGGATGATTCAGATTTGACAAATTTTAAAGTGCAGATTGATAAAAAAAATAATCAAGAAATGTTGATAGAAAAAAAATTAAATGGGTATTATTTATTAAAAGAAAAAATTGAAGAATTAAAGAGCACTGACCAAAAATTAGCGTTACTAAAAGCACTGAACGATATTGGAGATATAATCACTTATGAATCAAGAAAATATAGGATAATAAAAAGATTCAAAACCAAATGGTATTGGGTGCCCATACCTAAATAATTTTGTAATTAAGGCAAGAAATGTATATAAAACTATTCTTTTTATTTTTGATTTCAATGCCTTGTGAATCATTTACTGACTCAAATTTAATTAATGAGTATTCTGTCGACTTAGGAAAAAACAGTAAATATCATTTACTTTATAAAAATGCAATGTCATTAAAAAGTCAAAATTTGCATGAACAAGCCATTAGTTCTTTTACTGAATTGATAGAGGTATTATCAAATGACCCTGATTTAGGTCATCATTGGAAGCAAAAGTTAATATTAATTAAAGGGAATATTGGGGTATTAAAAAGTTTACTTTCTTACCATCGTAATATTAATATTGATGGATATGACGATATTAAACAAGCAATTACAGAAGCAGCTAATGTAGGCGATGATGGACTTTTATCTGAATTACTTCAATTTTTAGCTACATATTATGGTTTTGTTAATCAAAAAGAAAATGCATTGGCGGCATTAGAGATTGCATTACATCATGTTGAAAAGTCGCAAACAACCGGTTTACTTGGCATGATTTATAATCAAATTGGAGTCACTTATTTCCAATTGAATCAACTGGCAAAAGCACAATATAACTACAGACAATCATTGGACTATATCAATGGCGAAGGAAAGCCATTTGATGAATCAATGTTATGGTTAAATTTAGCCAGAATTTACCTGATCTCAGGTGATTTTTTATCTGCACAACGCCTCTATGAAAAGGCGTTTACATTATTTGTTAAGATAGATGCTCAACATTTCATTGCTTATACTCATAACAAATTGGGAATACTATCAAGATTTACTGGTGAATTTCAGCAAGCAACTCAACACCACTTGAAAAGTATTGCATTATTTGAAAAAGAATCACGCAAAAGACAAATTGAATCCATTAATGAGTTGGCTTTAACTTATTTGAAAAGTGGTGATGATTTAATGGCGGAAAAAACTGCATTGATTTCTATTTTTCTTAATAATGAAAAAAATAATGGAGGAGAGCTTAATGATCAACAGATATCATTTGACTCATTAAATACTGAGAATATCGAGCAGTTTAGAGAACATTCTCAGGTTAATTCTTCTCAAGAAGTTAATGATATCCATGATTTTATCGCACGATCTATCATCGCTCGAATAGCACAAAAGCAATCAAAGCCTTTTGATTTGGATAAACTAAATAACAGTAAAATTTTTGATTTGGTGCCGATTGATCATCAATTGAATTTTTATCAGTTACAAATCGAGGATTATCAAAATAGATCACTTATGAATCAGCGGGATCGGGTGTATCAAAAAGTATTAACTAAAGTTAATTATACAAGAGCACAATTCGATGTGTCCGACCTCGCTTTGCATTGGACCAATCAAGCGCAATTCATCATTAATGGATACATCAATGTCTTAGCAGAACAGCAAAAATACGATGATATATTCGAATTATTAGAAAAGTACCACGCCATCAATCTTCGTGAAAAACGTTTCAATCAAACCGATGCTTTGATCGCCAAGAAATCTGAAGAAATCCAACAAGCCTTGGATGATTACGTGCGGCTCGAAAGAGAAGTGTTGCTTACTGAAGATAATGATAAACAAAGACAAGCGGATGAAGCTAAGGAACATTTCTTGGCACTCAATGGTGAAGAAGAGCCTGAGCAACAAAAAATTGAGTTGAAATATTTAACGATTGAAGATGTGCAATCCAAACTCAAAGCAGGGCAGTTGTTGTTGCGGTATTATGTGAGTGAGGGCAATGCTTTTGTATTTGTGATTGATGAACAACAGTGGCAGGTGATGAAAATTCCAGATCAGCTGGAATTACAGCCATTGATACAACAGTTGATCAGCAATATTAAAAATAAAGAATTTAATTCATTGGCTGAAACGCAATTGACTGCAAAAGTTATGCCTGTGGATTTGATCAATCAAGGCAATTATGAAAAATTGATCATCATTGCCGATGGCATTACACACTTGATCCCTTTTGCGTTGTTAAATATTGCTCAAGATGATCAGTATCAGCCATTAACAATGGCCATTGATGTGGAGAGAACTTATTCGGCCAGTGATTACTTTACTGAAATTCCTGAATCTGATCATGATAAACGCAGTATTTCTATCTTTGCCAATCCGGTCTTTCTCAATGACATCGATGATTACAAAATACGGAATGATGTTGATAAAAAGAACAGGTTGTGGAGTTTTGATCATTTACCTCATACAGGATTTGATGCGCAAAACATTATAAAGACCTTTAAAGGTTTTGATGTTGAGTTATTTACCCAAACTCGTGCTACCAATGATAATTTTCTTTCCGAAACCAACAGAAATGCAAACATCATTCACATTGGCACCCATGGTTTTTTCAATGACAAGGCTTTGGATAATGTTGGCATAGCCACCTCGATCATTGATGAAAATGGTCAACGTGCCCCGGGTGCTTTGGCGATGCGGGAAATATTGTATCAACCATTTAAAGCCAATTTAGCCGTGGTCAGTGGTTGTGAAACCACCAGAGGCAAACAGATCAATGGAGAAGGTTTTAACAGCCTTTCTCGAGGCTTATTATCACAAGGCGTTAATGCGGTGATTGGTACGATTTGGTCAATTCCTGATCGTGCCACTTCTGTTTTTATGAAAGAATTTTATATCAATCTGCGTGATTTAGGTGGCAATGTCAGTAAAGCTTTAAACCTTACTAAAAGAAACTTTACTAAGCTAGGCCAATTTAGAAGATATCGTCACCCCTATTATTGGGCTGGATTTGTTTTAACTTCTTCCAATCAGGGCATAAGTGACAATATTTTTTAAACTTTTATTGTAGAGCACTTTATTTAATCATCTTCTTACATGATAAAAACTCGCCTAAAGTGAGAGATTGTAGTTCTAATATTCACTTATGTTTAATTGACAATAGAAGGCGTGCTTCATGAAAATTTTATTAATGATTATTCTAATGCATTTGTTAGCTGGATGTGTAAACTCTAAAAAGAATCTCTACTTTGGAACCTATACTCGCATTGGCATTGATGCTTCAGCGAATAACTCAGGTATTGGGTTCAAAACTGCAGCCATAAAGGTGGCTCCACCAAAGAAAAATGGCAAATCTTTTGATGTATTGGCACAATCAGATGTCACTTTATCATATTTTGATGTGGTGGTAGATGAGGTAGTAGCAGTAGGTGACCCGGCTAAATGCGCTTCATATTTAAATCCTGCACAGTATGCAGCTACTCTAAGATCGCAGCAAAATTTGAACCCGAAAAATATTGATGCATTTCAGATAGCAAGTAATACATCCCAATTCTCACATGGCCCTATTATTTATGGTGCTTCAACGGGCTGGTCATTGATTGATTTAAGTTGGGGTGGGACGCCGGGAGCTGGAATTAATTTTGGTTATAAAAGAACTGTAGGAATCAAAATGCCTGTAGTGGATAATAATATTGGTGATGCATATGCTCGGATTCAAATAAATTCTAGTAACGATTCTAAAACTAATGGCACAGCTCCGATAAGTCTTACTAATAAGGGTACAAGAACCATTAATTCTTTTGCTACAGGCCAGGCAGCTATAATTAAAGCAGCCAATCAAGCTCAATTGTTGAATGATGATGCTAAGTTTAAAGGCTGTTTGTAAGCTAATCATTATTGCTGTATTACTTTCAACTATGGCTTGTTCTGTTAAATACAAAACTAAAGATGGTTATGAAAAAATAATTGGTTTGGTTTTTATGAAGCAAAAATCTCATGAAAAACCTTGTATGATTTACAATTATTCAGAAAATATAGGAGTGGGGCTTGATTTTACTTCAGAATCAGGAGGATTTCATTTGGGGCGTAAACAGGTGAATACAGTTTATTTGCTTAATAATGCCTCTTTGGTAATGCGACAGAATGGAGCAAATATGCCACAATTCCATATTGATCAGTCATTATCAGATTTGAATAATTTGTTGCCAGAGTGCCACCCTGTAGTGGTAAGGTAACTCTCAAATAGTAAGAGGAATCTAGAATGTTCAAAACAAAAAATCCTGAAAAACTACAAAAACACATATTTGCAACTTATATCAATATCCGTTATGGGGCAGCGGTGATTGCCTTTATCTTTCCATTGTTGTTGTGGTTTGGTGGACAGTGGATTTATGATGTGCCTCGGCAATGTTCTATGAGTGCTTATTATCATGCAGATGATTCGACTCCGCATTGTGACTTGCAGAAACAATTAATTGATGTGTATCAAGCTAATTTTGAACTAGAGCCGAATGACAATAAGCCGTATCCATTGGGTGATGTTGATCATGGTGAAATGAGAAGTTATTTTGTGGGTTTATTGTTTATGTTGGGTGGTATTTTTTATTTGTATAAAGGTTATAGTGACAAAGAAAACATTGCTTTGAATTGTGCTGGCGTTTTTGCTTTTGGAGTGGCGCTGTTTCCAATGGATTGGACGGGTAACGCTTCTGGTTTATCTTTACATGGAATATTTGCAGTCTTGTTGTTCTTATCCATTGCTTTTGTGTGTCTCTTTTGTGCACCAGAAACGTTAAGGGAAATGAACAATAAACAACAGAAAAAACGATTTACAAGAAGTTATCGATTGATGGGTGTTTTGATGATCATTTCTCCGGCGATTGCCTGGTTATTTACGGTGGCCATCAAAAGCATGGGTGCTTATGTGTTTTTTGCTGAAATGTTTGGGATTTGGGTGTTTGCCGCTTATTGGCTATTAAAAAGCAGAGAACTGTCCATCACCCATGCCGAGCAAAAAGCTTTGTCCGGAAATTTAAAAATGAAAGACTGATAACATTATCTAACAGGGTTAATAATGACAGTGCATTTGTTGGGCATCAGCATATAAGTTTTTTAAATAAATTGAATGTATTTTTTGATTTAAAGGTCATTTAATTATGAACAATGACTAAGGAAAAATCAATGAAACCACTTATGAAGTACTTAATGCTCTTATTGATCAGCTGCCAATTGATGGCTGCCCCAACAAAATCAAATGATTTAAGTGACCAAAAAAATAAAGAAATGTTGAAACGGATCGTGGAAGAAGAAATGCGCATGAATCCGGAAAAGATAACCCAAATATTGACCACTCTAAATATTGAATGTGAGCAATCAGGTAATGTGATCAATTGTGTTATCCAAGGCTATAACCTGACGATTATTTATGACTTAAATGCTGATAGAATGCGAATGGTAATACCCATTGTTGAAGTTAAGGACATTACTCAAGATCACATCAATCAAGCCATGGAAGCCAATTTCCATACAGCTTTAGATGCCAGATATGCCATCAGCAATGACATTGTTTGGGCTGTATTTATTCACCCTTTGTCAGATTTGAGTGAGTCTTTGTTTAGTTCTGCATTGCAGCAAACGCTTTTCACTGCAGCAACTTTTGGTAAAGAATATTCGAGTGGTATTTTGAATTTTCCCAAAAATAATGAAGATGCTGAAGATGAAGAATCTGAGCAACAAAATAACAGCCCGAAACAATCTGAAAAAGGCGTAAAGACTTAATTTTTGCCCTGATTTTAACTCGACTTAATCTAGCTCACTCAACAAAGTCAATACATCGGATCTGACTTGGTCAATTGCAGCAAGAATGGTGTCTACGCTTTGTTGTTCTGTGTCCAATGTTTGCCAGTGCTGTTGCCAGACATTGTGAAGCTTTTGACAAGAATCGGTTACCGTTGAGGATAAGATTGTGGAAAAATCCTGAATGGTGAGCACATGCGCCCAACCTGTTCTTGGATTGCCTTGATTGGTTGTGTCTTGATCATAGAAATGATAAAAAACCACTTGTTGGAGTTGATTGACTTTGACCAATATCTCAAAAGCGGCGTGACGTTGGTTACGATTGGCCTCAGTTTGTTCATTGCGCCAGGTATTGTAGGCTAGGCTACTGATGGCAATAAAAATACTGATCAATGCAACGGCATTATTTTTGATTTGTTTCAAAAATTTGTGGTTATTTTCTTTCATCATTATTCATTAACACATTATTCTGTTTCTATTGTATACTTTTTAAGTTATTGATGTGTAATTGATGCGGTAATTAATTTTACCGATTGATAAAGCACAGATCCTTAGCCCGGATATTTCATCAAATCGGTAAAAAAAACGATTTTATCTATGGAAAACATTGAGTTAGACGATTTTATTAAAAGGACATTTTGTACCTGAATGGTTTTATGAAAAAAATGGCTGCATATATTGCTTAAATTCACACATGAATTTAATGATCATGTTAATTGCCTCAATGCCATGAGGCTTTATAAACTATTAATAAGGGCTTTGAGGCAATATTTCTGCAATATATTTTGCCATTTTTACCCTAAAATCCATTCTATGATGAAATATCCGGACTAGTAAAAAGAAATATAAATTATATATGATTGAACAAAAAAATGTAAAGCTTTTGCAATGTCCGAATTGCCAACACCACAATAAAGTCAATGATAAATATTGCAGTCAATGCAGTCAAAAAACACAATTAAGTTTGTTGAGTGTTTGGGTCATGTTGACGGAATTTGTTGCCAATATTTTTAATTATGATTCTAAAGTGTTGACCACCATCCGTGGGCTTTTTTTCCTGGTTATTTGACTAACCAATATTTGGCCAATAAACGGGTGGCTTATTTGACGCCAATACGTTTATTTATCTTTTTAATGTTTGTGTTTTTTGCAGTCTTGTCTTTTCAGAATTACGACCAATTTTTAATGAATACCAATAATGATTTTGATGCAAAGCAATATGACAATGGAGCTAAGTTATCTAACTCTGATGACTTCAACTTATTGGAACAGAATTATGCACCTTTGCGCTATGATCGTTTGATTAGGCAGCTCAATCATGAATTGAATGAACAAAAACAACAAGAGCAGGCGATAGTTGAAGAAATTATGCAAAAAAATGGCATTGAGCCTGATTCAACAGAACTTCAGAAAAACAATGGTAAACAAGAAGCTCTGAAGCAGATTGAAAATTTAGAAAAAGCCATAATATCATTGCAGGATGTTAAAGCTCGAATCGATTTGAAGAAAGAGGAATCTGTTTATGTGACCTTGTTTTTTGATCACCAGTATCAATTCAATATACATGACCTGAATAATCTTTCTCCTCAGCAGTTGATTGATCAATACCACATTAACCATTGGTTGGAAAAAATAATTGTCAAGCAGTATTTAAAGCTGAATAAGGATCACCGCGCTTTTGGTCGTTTTATTTTTCAAAATTTCACATGGGTGGTGATCATAGAAGTGTTGTTGATGTCATTATTCTTTAAATTGTTCTATTTTAGAAGCAAGAGAAAGTATGTTGAGTTTTTTGTGTTTCATTTACACCTCCGTTCCTTCTTGTTTTTAGTGGGCATATGCACTTTTATTTTTCCTTATGATCTTAACAATTGGGTCATCACAGCTTTGTTTTGTCTCATTGGAACGTATTTGTTACTTTCTATGAAACGGGTTTTTAATCAATCGTGGCCCATGACAGGCCTTAAATTTTTCAGTTTGTCAGTCGTTGAAATGGTGGTGTTTTTACTGTCATTCCTGATGGTGGTTATCAGCAGTTCCTTGATCTATTGAAATGATGAAGAAACTGCGATGTTTTCGGTTTTTTTTATTTCTTATCGGCTTTAAGTACACCAATTTCGATCAATCTTTCAGTTAAGAAATCTTTGGCTAAAATGTTTTGATATTTTTTACCAGATCCAATGCATGAGGGAATACAATTCAACTCAGCATCGGCATGTGGATGGCAGAAAAAGGGCATTGAATACCGTTCTGATGTACTGTGGTCTGGGTTAACTACGCGGTGAGTGGTTGCAGGGATGACTTCGTTAGTGATGCGAGATAGCATGTCACCAGAGTCAACAACTATTTGATTTGGTAAACTGGGCACTGCGAGCCATTGCCCGTCACGATCCAGTAATTCAAGGCCCGCATCGGTGGCACCAACCAATAATGTGATTAAATTGATGTCCTCATGTGCACCTGCTCTGATTGAATCTTTCTCAGTAAACTCTTTTAAAGGAGGGTAGTGAATGGTTCTTAATATTGAATTGCCTTCATGCACCATGTCTTCAAAATAGCTTTTGGGGACATTGAGAGATTCGGATAAAGAATGAAATAAACTGGTGGCAACCAAATCGAGTTGATCATAAACGGCCAAACCCACTTGTTTAAAATCTGGAATAATAGCATCTGGCCAAATGTTATCAGGGTAATGGCTGATGTTTTTGTATCGGCTGTCAGCACTTAATTCTCTGCCAATGTGCCAAAATTCTTTTAAATCTGGGTTTTTACTGTTTTTGGCGTGTTCAACCAAACGTGGTACATAACCGCGTTGGCCTCCATTGTCACCAAAGTATTTCATTTTAGTATCCAATGGCAACTCAAAAAATTGTTTAAATTTATCGTAAGCGTTATCAACCAAGTCAAAAGAGAAGTCATATGGGTTGAGTACAATAAAGCCATATTCAACAAGACCATTGTAAAAGTCGTCAATGAATCGTTGTTTTTCTAGTTGAGTTCCTTTGATTAGGTCAATATGATTCAGTTCAGGTACTTTGCGTGCTTGATCACTCATGGCGTCTTCTCATATAAATAAACGCTATGCATTTTAACCATTTAACCCGGATATTACATAATTTAATGCAAAATATCCGGGTTAATGAATTTTTTTTATTATTTTAGGGCCTTTTCTATATATTGATCGATTTGTTGTTCCAGCATGGTTAAAGGCAGTGCGCCATTTTTTAACACCACGGTATGAAAATCTCTGATATCAAAGCGGTCTTTTAATGCTTGTTTGGCTTTTTCGCGTAATTCAAGAATTTTAATCATGCCAACTTTATAGGCCAGTGCTTGACCTGGCCAAACTATGTATCTTTCGATTTCTGACTCTACATCGGTCATGGCAAGCCCCGTGGTTTCGGCCATGTATGTGATGGCCTGTTCACGAGTCCAACGTTTGTAATGGATGCCTGTATCTACAACCAAACGAACGGCTCGCAACAATTCGGCTTGTAATCTACCAACATTATTAAATGGATCGTTTTGAAAGCCCAGCTCAGCAGCCAGTTGTTCTGCGTACAATGCCCAACCTTCAGTAAACCCTGTGAATCCGATCATGGTTCTAAATATGGGTAATCCCTGTAATTCATTTTGTATGGCTAATTGAAAATGATGGCCTGGAACAGCTTCATGGTAGGCCAAAGTTCTCATGCCGAATTTTGGTGTTGCTGTAATATCATAAAGGTTGGCATAGAAAGTGCCTGGCCTCTCGCCATTGGCAGATGGGCTGGAATACGAGCCGCCAGCTGCTGTTTTTTCGCGGTAAGCGGGTACTTTTTTCACCACTACTTTGCCCTTGGGTAATACGCCGAAGGTTTTATCCATTTCTTTATCAATTTCATTGATTATGACTTGGTAATCTTTCAAAATTTGTTCCCGTCCTTCATCACTGTCAGGATAAAGAAATTTGGGGTCTTTACTCATATCATTAAGAATCTGACCAATGGCATTGTTTTCAACATCATAACCCTCTTGAACCAATATATCAGATATTTCAGTGACGATTCTGTCAACTTCTGATAAACCCAGATTATGAAGATACTCTGGAGTATATTCTGTTGTTGTAGATGATTTAACCCGGTATTGATAGTATTCATCACCTTTAGGAAATTTCCAAACGCCTGCTTTAGAGTCAGCTTGTTTCAATAAATCTTCATAATAGGCAATCATTTTGTCATAGGCTGGCAATACTATTTCTTGCATTGATTTGTTCAGTTTAAGATTAAGTTGGGCTCTAGAATCACTGTCTAAATCTTCTAGTTTGTCAATTTTTTGAGTGAAATCCTTCACCAGCTCGTTGTCTTCTAACTCTGGATCACGAATGTTATGTAAATTTTCTAAGATCTTAATGATGATAAAATCAGGCGGTATCACACCATTGTTTTTTTCTTTTTCTACAAAAGCTAAAGTGTTATCAAATGACTCTCCTATTTGAGAGATTCTACTGATGTAATCTTGTGCATCATCTTGATCATCTATGCGATGCATATTGACCATAAAATTAATGATGCCTTGGTAATTGCCGCCTCTTTGGGTTTGACTGTAACCATAGTTATCATATTTTTCACCTTCAATGTTGTCTTTCAAAAAGAAATTGAGCACATCGTATGAAATTAGTTTTTGGCCGCTGAGGTCATCTCTGTCATATTTTTGTAACATGTCATAGCTGTCCATTAAAAACTGTGTGCTTTTATCGCTGGCAGACTGTGAGTTGTCGTCCAGTTCATCGTAGTAAAATTTATAACCCATAGAAGTGAATATTTGTGGATTTTTCAAACCAAATTGGATAAAGACTCTATCATAAAAATGATTGATGAAAAATGGTTTAAACCACAGAAGGTTGACGATAAAAATACTGCCGAACAATAGAGCAATGAGTAGGGTGCGTTTGGTGAATTTCCAGATTTTTGATTTCATATAGGTTGTTTTTTTATGATTATTTATTTTAACGATTGATGGTGTGGGATGTTACAAAATTGATTACTGTGGCTCAAAAGTCAGTGTCAAATTAACCGGTACAGTTAAATTGATGCTTTGTAAATGGGCCAATTTTCTTAAAACTTCGATGCCTTCAATGAAACCAAACGTCCTGGCATTGACAATCAGTGGCTTGTGTAATGTGATGACTTTGTTGCCGAATTGTTCAAAAACCATAAATTCTGCATTGAGTATGGCAGATACACCGTGTAAATCAACATCAAAAGTGATGTCATGTACGCCTGGTGTTAAGTCTTCAGGTTTCAGTTGGGTATGAATATCAGCAGTAGGATAGGCATCTGAACCGAACAGGTATTTTTGTATGCGTTCGTTTCGGATTGGAATATTGGTTTGCAATGATTTTAAGTCTATTTCAACATTCAAATAGCCATTAGAATTGATAGTCCCTGAAAAATCCTGAAAATGTGAAACTTCAGATATTTCGTTATTTTTGGTGGTGATGATGTTTATGCTGCTGTAGTCATTATTAATAGACCATGACTGATTTTTTGTTGAACCGTGATTGGCCAGTTTGGTTCCACCAGGCTGACAGGCTGAAATTAATAATGTCACTGATAGAAGTGTAAGGTAACGAATATAGTCTTTGGGTGATTTATTCATGATCAGGTTTTCCGGTAAATTCTGTGACTTTGACTATGCTGCCAAGCCATGGTGAATCAAAATAATGTAATTCGTTTGATTTGATTTGTCTTCTTTCTAATAATGAAAAAGTCATGTGTTGCATGTAACCTTCATCATCATAATATTGGCGATATAATTTGAGTTGATTGCCAAAATGCATAAATCTACCTTTAGATAATGCCACCATCCCCGTTAAATGATAATCAGGCTGAATGCTTTGATTTTTTGTATCAGTGAATGCAATGTCTTCATTGTCTGTCAACGATGTGACATCTGTATTATTGTTTGAAAAGTTGCTATCGTTTTGTTGTTGTTCTTTGTTCATATTGGCCTCATTATCATTATGGCCAATTTTTATGTAAATTGGTTCATCGAAATCGGTTTGTTGTTGTCGCCAACTTTCATGGAAGAGTGGTACTATATTTCCGTTTTTCTGTAATCTTTGCCAAATGGCCGTCATTTTTAATTGTTCTGGCTTGTGTTTAAACCACGCCAATAATTTATGTTGATCAATTTTTTTACCTATGTTAACGGTATATTCTTTGGCATTTTTTTGAGGTGAGGCCGTTGAAATTGACGGATTTTGAATGCCTTGATCGTGCAATTCAGGAGACAATATTTCTGTCAAGTCAACAGGTTTGGGTAGTAAACTCAATGCGTGTTGATCATTGATGATGGATGTATCGTGATATGTCTTTGCATTGGGTAGGGCGTTTTTGTATGCAAATACAATGATTTCTACATCATATATTCTACCGTCTTTTACCGAAACATATCGATGATGTCCAACATCTGAATTATGATTCAATGGTTGATCGGATTGAGCGCTTGGCTCTGCATGTGTGATGAAAGACAGAATCAATAGTAATGTAAGTTTGTGCATCCTATGTGAGTTGATGAGTTGATTGATAAAGATTATATCATTTGCTTTGTTGATTTCCTAGAATAAACAAGCTTGACCAAAAATTGGTGTGCTCAAAAAAATATAAATGACCTGAATCTTCAGGTCATTTATATTATTGAAATATTTAAGTCTGATATTATAGATTATTGGAATTTTTTATCTTCTTTTGCATGTTCTAACAATATACTTGCAGGTCTGAATCTGACACCAAATTGATCATGCAATTTATCTAATTGGTCAAGAATATTTTGTGGTCCTTGATTATTAACATAACTGAAAGGGCCTCCAGTAAACGGTGGGAACCCCAAACCAAGAATTGCGGCAAGATCACCATCAGCCGCAGAAGAAATAATGCCTTCTTGTAAACACAGCAATGCTTCATTCACCATTGATAAGCCAATTTGTGTTTGTATGGCAGATTTTTCCAGTGATTTTCTTTCTTCGCCACCAAAATATTTATAGATGCTTGAGTTGACCGTTTTTCTGCCTTTTTTGGGGTAACTGTAAAAGCCTTTGTGTGATTTTCTACCAAACAGCTTGGCATCAGCCAATTTTTGAACACTATCATCTTCTTCAACACCTCTGTCTTTGAACATGTCGCCAAGGTTACCACGGGCAATATGTGCTGCAACATCTATGCCAACTTCATCGAGCAGAGCCATCGGCCCAACAGGAAAACCCCAGTCTTTCATTGCATTGTCTATGGCTTCAATAGATGCGCCTTGTTTTAATACTTGAATAGCCTCGTGAGTCAAAGCTGAAAGGATTCTTGTGGTATAGAAGCCTGGACCATCTTTGACTACAACAACAGTTTTGCCTTGATCCAAACCTACATTGGTCGCCATGGCTTGAGCTCTTTTAGAGGTTTTATCCGTGACAATGATTTCTAATAATGGCATTTTAGGTACAGGTGAGAAATAATGCATGCCAACGACATTTTCGGGTCGTTTGGCTTTCTCAGCAATGTCAGCAATGGGTAAAGAAGATGTGTTTGTGGCAAAAATTGTATCTTTCTTGGTGTTTTCTTCTACATCGGCCAGTATTTTTTGCTTTAAGCCGATGTCTTCAAATACGGCTTCAATCACCAAGTCTGAATGTTTTAAGTCTTCATTATGAATTGTTGTCGTCACATTTGATAGCAGTTTATCACGCTCAACAACCCTCATGGCTTTGCGCTTGACCAAACGGTTAAAGTCACTCCAGATTGTTTTCAATGCGCTGGCCAATCCATCCAGATTAATGTCCTTCAAAACCACTGGGTAACCGGCTTTAATTGATACTTCTGTGATGCCTGCACCCATAAATCCAGCACCAATCATAGCAATGTGCTTGGCTTGTTCTGATTCTGTGGATGTTTTAAGTTTTTTATTGTCTTGCATGGCAAGAAATAAACCGATCAGATTCTTACATGCTTCGGTACCATGTAAATGAGCAAAACCAGCCGATTCGGCTGCTAATCCTGCTGCTAAACCACTGTCCAGGCCAACTTCAACACAATCAAGGATTTTTAATGGAGCAGGATAATTACCGCGTGTTTTTTTAGAGACTGTTTCTCTGGCTTTTTTCAATACAAAATTTCTGCCAAAAGGGGTGTTTTCTAAGGCTTTATCCAGCAGGCTTATTTTACGTGGTTTTCTCTTAACACCAGTACTGGCAAATTTTTTGGCTACTTTAATGGAGGCTTCTAATAAACCTTCTTTGTGAATGAGTTCATCAACTAAACCAATTTTCTTGGCTTTGAATGGGTAGACGTTTTTACCCGTAAGTAACATGTCCAATGCGTTTCTTAAGCCAACCAATCTGACACTTCTTTGTGTTCCTCCACCACCTGGCAATAAACCAAGTTTGACTTCAGGTAAACCAAAAACGGTTTTTTTATCAGTACTGGCCATGCGATAATGACAGGCCATGGCCAATTCTAAACCACCGCCCAAAGTGGCACCATTGATGGCCGCTATGACTGGTTTTTTGAGGTTAGATAATCTGGTTAATAATACATTCCCACCTCGTGACAATTGTTCTGCTTCATCAGAGGTTTGCATTGCCATGAATTCTTTAATATCGGCGCCTGCAACCCAACAGTCTTTTTTCAAACTATACAATACAGCTGCGGCGATTTCATTGTCATTTTCTATGGTGTCAATTAGACCTTCAAAATCATTCAACATGCTTGCTGACAAGACATTAACTGGAGAATCTGGTTGATTCAGCGTCACCAAAGCGATATTGTCTCGTTTTTCTATCTTAAAATATGCCATGTTCATTACTCCTTACTGGTGGTTTTTTTGCTGACTTTTTTGCTGGTCTTCTTAGTTGTCTTTTTAGTCACTTTTTTAGACGCTTTTTTTGTCACTTTTTTGGCTGTTTTCTTTGCGATTTTTTTGGTGACTTTTTTGCTATCCTTTTCAGTCTTTAACTTTTTCAAGAGTATGCTACTGCCTTGTCCTCCTGCTGCGCAAGCTGATATCAATGCGTACTGGCCATCACTTTGTATGAGTCTTCTTGATGCGGAAATCAATAATCTTCCTCCCGTTGCGCCAAATGGGTGACCCAATGATAAAGAGCCACCTTGAGTGTTGATTTTCTCCATAGGAATTTCACCAAATGCTTCAGTTAAACCCAAAAAATCAACACAAAAATCTTTATCTTGTAAGGCTTTAAGGTTGGCTAAAACCTGACCTGCAAAGGCTTCATGAATTTCAAAAACGTCAATGTCATCAATGCTTAAACCTGCTTCATTGAGCAATTTTGGTATGGTAAAAGCGGGTCCAAGTAATAATTCCCCATCTGGATTATGTGCAGAATAACTGTATCCTTGAATAACCACTTCTGGCGTGTAGCCATTCTTTGTCGCTTCATCGACATCCATTAATAAACAAGCCGATGCGCCATCGGTTAAGGGTGATGCATTGCCTGCGGTGACTGTGCCATTGGGTTTGATGAAGACAGGTCTCAATCCTGATAGTTTCTGTATGCTTGAGTTTGGGTAAAAAGTGTTGTCTTGTTTGACTGGTGTGAATGATGGTGCGTTCATCACAGGGGCCACTTCCTGATCAAATTGTCCCTGTTCCCATGCTTGAGCAGCCAATTGATGAGAACGCAATGAAAACTCATCTTGCTCAAGTCTTGTCACACCAAATCTAGCTGCTAATCTATCCGCATCTTGCCCCATGGTTTGTCCTGTAGAGAATTCTGCAATGGCAGGAGCTACTGGCACCAAATCTTTGAATTTAAATTGTTTGAGTAATGCAAAGTAGTCTTTTAATCCTTTGGCTTTTTGCGCTTTCATGAGCGTTGCTTTCAAGTTATCTGAAATTCTCACTGGCGCATCTGATGTGGATTCTACTCCACCAGCAACTGCTGTAGTCATTACGCCAGCCTGTATGGCTTCAACTGTATTGGTAATGGCTCTATTAGCTGAAATACAGGCTTGAGTTACGGTAAATGCGGGTGTGGATAAATCGTATCCAGCACCGATAAGACTTTCTCTTGCAACATTACTGGTGGCTGCATTGTGAATAACGCAGCCCATGGTGACTTGTTGGCATTGTTCTTGTAAGATGGGATTTCTTTTTTTGAGTGCCAACAGTGCTTCTCTGCCTAAATCATAGGCTTTGAGTTTACTGTAAGGCCCTGGAGATTTAGAAAATGGTGTGCGCACACCATCAATAAATGCCACTTTAGCTTCTTTAAAAATCATGGTTACTCTCGAGTTTATATTATGTACGGTAATGTGTTGATCAGCTATTCTCTCCATACGCATGCGTATTGTCAAGTGAAGAAAGTCATAGATCAGTGATGTAGCAGTAGTATTTTAATACATTTTATACCGCAAATGACAAAGTTGTTGTGATAAAAGTTTCATGAGTGTTGAATTATATGTTCAAATACACCAAAGCGGTTTTAAATTAAATCACTATTTAATCTGGTGTGGCTCATCAATAATTATTTGTTTTTTAATCGTTGAACTTAATCGATGAATCAGGGACAAAGCTTTTTGATCACAGGAGATATCAGTATAACTATATGATTAGAAAATGAAGAAAAGCAGCCAGTTTTAAAAAGTTTACAACAAATAACTGGTCGTTTTAAGTATTTTTTATTGGTTGTCATGGTTATGTTGAGGTCTCTATCTATCATTTCTTAAATGTGGTGTCATAAAAATTAATGAAACAGTACTTTTTAACTGTCATAATTATCAGTGCATTTGTATGGAGTTTTTCATGCTCTGCAAAATATAACATCAGCGGTGTTAACGCTGAAATTAAAGAAAATATTCGCTTATTTTTAGGTGCCGAAAAAATTGATTGTACTGATATAACCAGTACGAATTATGTTAAAAATATTATTGAAAAAATACAAAAAGCAACTCAACCTTTTGGTTATTATCATACCGATGTAGAAATCAAGCCTCTTTTCAGCAATGATGAATGTTTATCTGTCGATCTTATTGTTGATACGGGTATACCAATTATAATCAGAGCACTGAATGTAATTATTGTGGGTGAAGGGGATTCAAATAATAAATTTAAGAAGATTATTCAAAAATCTCGTTTGGCAAAGAATCAAAGATTACAACACAATCACTATGAAGAGTTGAAATTAAAATTGAGTGAGTTTGCTGCAGAACATGGGTATTTAAATGCAAAGTTTACTCAAAATACAATTGATGTTTTTCGTGATAAGCATGTAGCTGATATTTCTTTACACTTCAATACGGGAGAAAGGTTTCAAGTCGATGCAGTTGACATCGTACAGAAGCCAATATTTTTAGAAACAGATTTTATTCGGCAAATGATACATTTGGCTCCAAATGATTATCTTTCCAATGCAAAACTTTATTCGATTCGAAAAAGATTAACTGCTACTGGTTATTTTAATCAAGTTTCGATCCAAGTAGATGCGCAGAAGCGCAGTGGAAATAAAGTGCCAATCAAGGTGCTGTTAACCCCTGGGGATCGAATTAAATATTCAGTTGGTTTAGGCTTTTCAACAGACATTGGACCAAGAATCAGCATGGATTATCAAAACCACAGAATTTCCAATTTTGGTTATCAATTTAATTCTCAATTGAATATATCGGATAATGTTTCTGATTTAATAGCTGGAGTAAAAATTCCATCTAAGAGTAAGCCTATTAACAAATGGTCAAATATTGATATAGGATACCGAATTGAAAGAAACAACAGTGTTCATAGTGACACAGCTAAATTAGGGTTTAGTCAAACTCGTGTACACAACGGCAAATGGCAAAACATCAACTATATAGATTACATCAATGAAAAGTTTGAACTTACTGAAAATGTTAATGAATCTAAACTATTGGTTCCTGGAACCAATTGGTCATATACGCAGACTGATGACCCCACTCATCCCAATTATGGAATGAAGGCTCAAATAGACTTAAAAGGAAGCAGCAGTGGATTTGTATCAGATTTATCATTTATACAATTGAGTTTTGGGTTTAAAGGAATCATTGGCTTTGGAAATAATCGAAACAGGTTTATTGTTAGAACAGATTTAGCCACAACTTATACAAATAATTTTGATCAACTGCCCACAAGTTATCGGTTTTATGCTGGTGGAGACAGATCTTTGCGTGGTTTTGATTTTCAAGAGCTGGGCCCAAGCATAAATGGTGATGTGATTGGAGGAAAACACTTGGCAACGGCATCTTTCGAACTTGAAAGGCGCATTAAAGGTCAATGGGCTGGGGCAGTGTTTGTTGATATGGGTAATGCATTTACTGACAGTTTTACATTGGAAAAAAGTTTTGGTTTTGGGCTGCGTTGGTTTTCACCAATTGGTCCATTCCGTTTTGATGTCGGTTTACCAGCTAATAATGAAAGGGATTTTAAAATACATATCACTCTAGGGCCTGATTTATGATGAAGAAAGTTGTTAAATACACCTTTATTTCAGCAATTATTATGTCTGTATTGGTTGTGTTTTTTGTCTTGTTTTTACTTTACACAACTACTGGGGCCAGATGGGCTTTGAGTTTTTTGAGTAATGACCATAGTCCTGAAATTCAATTTTCGGGAATAGAAGGGAATTTAGCCAACGAATTGAAGCTCTCAAGTCTGAAATATAATGATGACGCAGTTCATGTTGAAGCCAGAAATATCGTGTACACAATTAGAGAGATTCAATGGTTTGATTTTGGTTTGACTTTAGATTCGATTGGTGTTGATTCATTGGTTATAAGCCTTGCTGATGTTGATGAAAATACCATCAATGATGATTATGAGTTTGCAGGTTTGAGCTTGCCTTTTAAATTTAAGGTAGACAGATCTTTTATAAAGGATATGACCATCAATTACAGTGGAGGTTCTGAACAATTTTATGATTTAAGTTTTTCTATCCATGGAGAAGGTGAATCATTGGTGGTCAATGATTTTTCTGTCAAACATGATATTATCGATATTAAATCTGAAGGGAAAATTTTATTGAATGCTGGCTTAAAGTATGAATTTCTAATGAGTTTTAATCTTGATGATTTTGGTTTGTCAGGTTCTAGTAAGGTTATTGGTGATTTAAATCAACTGAAATCAACTCATGAGTTACACATGGACGATGAAAAGATTAATGGGGATTATCATTTGACAATTGTTGCTGATTTATCAAAAAATGATTTTCCATTTCACAGTACCTTGATTTCAGATCATACCAAATTCAAAGGTCTTGATGCAGAAATAGACTCTATAGCAATCAGTGTGTTTGGAGACATGCAAAACTATCAGATCACTGGTTCATCTATTGGGCACTATGTTGGTTTTGAACATTTGATTGAAATCAATGGTAAAGGGGATGCACAGTCATTGCTATTCGATCAAATATCAATTGTTAACGCAGATAGCGCAATTAATAATACCATGAACATTGATTGGGAGAATGCTATTACGGTGAGCTCTGATATGGTTTTTACCAATGTAACCCCTGAAGCCTACATCAAGGATTGGAAAGGAGTTATTGAAGGAAATTTGTCTTTTCGTGGCCAATATTTTAATCAGAATGATTATGAGTTGTCTGTGAATGAAATTGATCTTATTGGTGAATTGAGGGATCAAGATTTTAAATTCATGGGTTCTGTTAACGTTAAAAATGATTCAATTGAGGTTCACAAAGGGCATTTAACACTTGATGATAATATAGTGAAATTTGACGGAAAAACTGTTAATGGCAACATCGCTGGAAATTTTTATGCTGACATCAGTGATTTAGGTTCAATACATCAGGGCTATGAAGGGAAAATCAATACTGAAATTTCAGTCAAAGGTCAACTTAATAACCCTCGTGCATACCAAGTGTCTGGATTTGCTAAAGGTCGTGGCATTAAAATGAAGGGCATCAGTGCCGAGAATATTTTCTGGGAAGGACAAGGTCAACTGGACTCAATGGTACACTTGTCTTTATCAGGTTCTCAAATAATAATTGCAGATCAGCATTTGGATAAAGTAATGGTCAATCTGTCCGGTTCACTTGATGAACATCTGCTGGAAGTTGAGTTAAAGAATGAAATGTTAATGAGTTCTCTCAAAGCCAAAGGACAATGGAATCAACAAAATAACAGTTGGTTAGTTCAGGTCAATCAACATGACCTACACACATCGAAATTAAACACTCAATGGCAACTGACTAACCGAATCAATATTCAGATTGGCAGTGACTTGAGCAGTTCGAGAGGCTGTTGGGTAGAAAAATATTCGAATGCACATGCCTGCTTGGATTTTAATAGTCACAATAAATATTCATCTTATCAAGGACATTTAGAACTAAAAGACATCGCACTTGAACCATTTGAAAAGTTAATGCCAACTGAATTAAAGGTTGATGGAAGTATTAATGGGTATGCCAGTATTAAAGTTGAAAATCATGATGTGAAAGTTGATGCCAATTTAGCGTTATATGATGGTATTTTAAAATATGCCATTGGTAATAAAGAGCAACATATTACCACAATATTAAATGCTCAAATTTTAGCAAAGCATGAGCATGATTCATCGTTACTGACAACAGATATAAAACTTGATGATGGGACATACTTTTCAATCAAAAGTGACTTATCTTTAGGAAAAAATGATGAGCTGGAACTCGATGGATCCATTAAAGGTGCATTCACAAATTCACGCTATTTATCCTCATTATCAGAGGAAATTAAGGAAATTAGTGGGGAGATGAGTATTGATGGAACAATCAAAGGCTCGATCAAACGACCTCTGATTAACTTAAATGCTAAACAAAACGGGTTTGTGATTCTAGAAAGGTTAGGGAGTCAATTGAAAAATTTATCTATCAGTGTCAACAATAATTATGAAATGGTTGGGCTTGATCACAAGTTTGACTATACAGTATCAGGAGAAACAGATGCCGGCTCTTTAACGTCAAAAGGACAAGTCTCTTTAGATGAAGATAATAATTGGCAGGTAAAAGGCGCCTTAAATGGAGAAAACTTTCGCTTATTGACATTACCTGAAATCCAATTGCAAGTGTCTCCTGAATTAGATTTTATCTTTAAAGATGACAAAGTAATGATTACCGGAGATGTTAATATTCCTTATGGTGCTGTGAAAATCCAGACACTACCAGAGTCAGCTGTTGTTGTATCGCCAGATGTGGTGATACACAGTGAAAGCTATGAAGAAAATTTAAATGGTGGTGAAATCTCTGTATTATTTGATATCAATACTCATTTGGAAAACCCCATTGAATTGAACGCGGTTGGGTTAAATACGCAATTAACGGGTAACCTTAGAGTCAGTAATATTCAAAACGCATCAATCAATGGTTATGGAAAATTGCAATTGCACAATGGTAAATATCAAATTTATGGTCAGACGCTCGATATTTTTAAAGGGGAATTGATATTTGATGGTCTGATCTCCAACCCCAGCATTGATATAATAGCTCACAGAAAATCAATTTCAGAGAATGTGTTGGCAGGAGTTGAACTGGGTGGAACCATTAATACATTACAATCTGAACTCTATTCAGAGCCACTATTACCCGATTTAGAAATACTTTCATACATTCTCACAGGAAGAGGGTTAAACCAGGAAAGTAAATTGAATTCTGAGCGATTAATTCAAGCTGCTTTACTTTTGGGTTTAAAAAAATCAAGCCCAATTTTTTCACAAATCCAGTCAACCCTCGGTATTGATGTTTTGGCAATTAAAGAAGGGACAACGACACAAGAAAGCGTCATTGAGGCGGGTAAGAAAATCAATGAAGACATTTATATTGGGTATAACCATGGACTGTTTAATAGAATTGGTTTCTGGATATTAAGGTATCAATTGAATAAATCATTAAGGCTGGAAACATCACAAGGAGAAAACCAAAGTATTGACTTGATTTATGTGCGCAAAAAGAAATAAGACCATTGCAACAGTTGAAATGAGAGACACTATTGGTTAGTTTGATAAATCCGAACCATAAATCAAACTGACTTTTTCTCTATAATTTATATGGTTTTTAAGCCTATTTGAGATTTAAATATAAACTCATTTTACCCAGTATTTCTCAATAAAATTGGTTGGATTATTTAGCAGGATTAATAAAGATTACGTCTAAACTGTACATTACAAGCAAGGATATTTTATCAAAACGGTAAAAAAGTTGATTTAATCCATGAAAAACATGGGGTTATACGATTTTTTTGTAAAAGTATATTCTGAAGCTGAATGGTTTATGAAATATTGGGGCTAGTATATTAGAAATAATTATTGTGTAAGTGGTGATGAATTGAAATGGGTTTCACACTAAAGATAGTAAAAATAAAAAAAGCCCACTCATTACAAGTGGGCAAATCCCTTCTAACAAAATAATCACAACTTCATTATATTCCAACTCAACGAAACCAATTGAGAACATTTGTTAAATATCTCCAAGCAAAAAATATTTTTTGAGTGATAGATATTTTTTTTGGTAAAACTGATGAGTAATCAACTGTGTTAATCTTAAAAAATATTTATACCCATGACTTGTAAGTTATTGATTTCATTGAACCAGTATTTGTATTTCTTGTATGTGAAATCATTTTAAATAAAGTGTTCAAGTATTTGAAAATAAATAAAATAATTGTAAATTTTAAAAATATTACTTCCGATCTATTTTAAATACTTTTTTTGATAGTATAATGTTTGAAGTTGATAAATATGAAGGCATGTCAGTACCAGTGAGGTTTCATGATACATGAATCATTCGTTGACTGAATTATTTATCTCAATCTACAATTGAAAGAGGAGTTTTTTATGGGTTTATTTGACAAACTATTTGCTGAATTGGTTGATATCATTGAGTGGACTGATGATACCAATAATACTTTGGTTTACCGTTTCCCTCGTTATGGTAATGAAATTAAAAATGGTGCCATGTTAACAGTCAGAGAAGGACAGGTGGCTGTTTTGGTTAATGAGGGAGAAGTTGCAGATATCTATGAACCAGGTTTGTATAAATTAGAAACTGCCAATATGCCAATTTTGTCAACTTTACAAGGCTGGACCTATGGCTTTGAAAGCCCTTTTAAGGCTGAAGTTTACTTCTTTAATACCACACAGTTTACCGATATGAAATGGGGCTTGCGCAATCCTTTAATCATGCGCGATACAGAATTTGGTATGGTTAGGCTCAGAGCTTTTGGTTCTTATGCTTTCAAAATAAGTAACGTTAAAACTTTGTTGACTGAAATTGTTGGCACTGATGGTCATTTTACGGTTGAAGAAATTTCTGAACAATTAAGGAATTTATTGGTGACTGGTTTTGCCAATGTTGTGGCAAATTCTGGTATCTCTATCCTTGATTTGGCTGGCAATTATGGAAAATTGGGTAATGTTTTGACTGGCCAATTGACGTCGGACTTTGAAAATTTTGGCTTATCATTGACTAAATTATTGGTAGAAAATATTTCATTACCAGAAGCGGTAGAGAAAGCTTTAGATGAAAGATCGTCAATGGGAGCAATAGGCAATTTAGATAATTTCACCAAATTTCAGGCTGCACAATCGATGCGTGATGCTGCTCAAAATCCGAGTGGAGACGCCGGTGCAGGAATTGGCATGGGTATGGGTTTTGCCATGGCTCAATCATTTGGTGAGGCTTTGTCTAATAATCAGCAAACGAATAAGAATAACAATACTGGACAGGAAGCGCCACCACCAATTCCTGAGATTGAACATTATTATATTGTTTCCAATGGGCAAAAAGCAGGACCATTCAATCTTGCTGCGATTGCTGAACAGATTAAAAGTGGGGGTATTAATGCTGATACATTGGTATGGAAAGCTGGTATGTCTGATTGGCAAGCCGCCAGTGAAATTCGTACCATTGCAGGCTTGTTGAATAGTGAACCGCCACCAATACCAGGTTCATAAAATTCAGTATTCATGTCTGATAGCCATTTTACTGAAAAAAAGCCTGTTGAACACGTTCAATTCATCTGTAAACAATGTGGCTTCGAATTAGATCATGAGATTGGTCACCATTCTTTGGTGTGCCAGTCTTGTGGAGAAGTGGAGCCGATTGAATCAAGGGATTTTAATATTTTCCATGCCAATCCGTACGAATCTACAGTATTAAATCTGATTCGTGAAGAGCCAGGAGAAGTCCATCATCATGTGCGTTGTGATACTTGTGGTGCTGGGTTTGATATGCAAAAAGACACGCATGCGGATGAATGTCCTTACTGCGGCAGTAATATTGTTGTACCCGTTGGTTTGCAAAGACAGTTGGAACCAGATGCGGTCCTACCATTTAAAATCAAATTTGAACAGGCCAATGAATCTTTCAGGAAATGGATCAATGGCCTGTGGTTTGCTCCCAATGCCCTAAAGAGACAGGCCATGCGTGAGCATCCCATCCAAGGGACTTATATTCCTTATTGGGGCTTTGATGCTGATACTTACAGTCGTTATACCGGACAAAGAGGTACCAACTACACGACTACTGTAACAGTTAGGGTGAATGGAAAGACTGAGACACGAGTGGTGACAAAAATACGTTGGCGATCGGTGAGTGGACATGTCAGTCATGAATTTGACAATGTTTTGGTACCTGCCAGTGAGTTATTATCACAAAAGTTGACTGGATCGATGAAAAACTGGGATTTGTCAGATTCTCAGGTGTATAAAGATGAATTCTTGAGTGGCTATAGGTCAGAACTGTATCAAGTTGGATTGCCCAGAGGTTATGAGTATTCTAAGCAGATCATGGTCAATTTTATTCGTCGACTTGTTCGCCGTGACATTGGTGGTGATCATCAAAGAATCAATTCATTAGATACACGATATGAAAGGGTTGGTTATAAATTAATGCTGATGCCTTTATGGGTTTCTGCTTTTTTATACAACAAAAAATCTTATCAATTCATCATCAACGGACAGACTGGAGAAGTGAAGGGCGAGCGACCATACAGCTGGGTAAAAATCACGGCATTGGTCTTGACTATTATATCCATTGGCGGATTATTTTACTTTTTTCACAATAAATGATCTTTTTACTTTGTTGGTGTGAAATGAAGTAGAAAATAGGAGGCTTTTTGTGCCTGTTGAAATTAGCAATGATTTTGAGTGCTTGAATAAGGCAACTGACGTCCATGTCAGTCTATAAATAATTATGAAAGTACCTTATTAATTCTTTGGTTTGATTTTGCCCATTTTGATTTCATTTGCTGGTAAATACTCATTGAGATAATAACTGAGTGTTTTTGGAATGGTTGCATTATCAATTCTCAAAGAAAGGTTTTCAAGCCCATTAGGGTTGCTGCCAAATCTTCCAGCAAAGCCACCTGCAGTGATAAGCACATGTCGACTGGACAACGCTTTAATTCCTCTTAGGTGTGAACCAGTAAATTTGAGACTTCTTCGCCATTTTTCACGTCTTTGTAAAATGGTATAATCATTATATTCAGACTTCAATGTATCGTGTCTCTGTTTGACCAAACGCAACTCTTGTGCTGTTAGTTTTTTATCAAATTTAGCAGCGATTTCCTCACTGTTTTCGACTGGGTTATTCAACAGTTTTAGCCAAGCATAACCATTGACCCAGTCTTTTTTCTCGAAATACATCAATGAAATGATATATTTTGACATGTCATTACCAAATTCAACTGAGTTTTTGAGGTGGCCAAGTGCTACATTATGAAAACCATCTTGATAAGACTCAAGGGCTCTGTTTTGTAAAATCTGATCTGGTGGTACAAATTGACCCATGTAATTAAATTTCAATCCAATATCAGAGGATGCTGCAAATGACGTTGTTAACATAAATGCCAATAATGTTTTTTTCATAATGATACCTATTTTTTTAAATATTAATGATGGTTTTTCTACTAAGGATTAACTTTAAAGTCTTTCTTAGAGGCCTCTGTATAAGTCTGGGTCTTTGGAAAAAAGAATTAAAAAGCTCAAGTTCAAAGCAACGAACG
Organism: uncultured Alcanivoracaceae bacterium; assembly: GCA_964352735.1. Classification (GTDB taxonomy): domain Bacteria; phylum Pseudomonadota; class Gammaproteobacteria; order Xanthomonadales; family Marinicellaceae; genus NORP309. The sequence continues at coordinate 95,823 of CAYGTC010000005.1, forward strand.
CGAGTAATAGCAGGCTATTGGTGAGTTTCTAACGCAGAAATTGAGTTTTTCAAATTTTTTTACATGATTCATGATTTATGCAGAGGTCTTTATTAATCAGTTTTTTCTTTGATTTCGCCTAAATTCACTTCACCTTGAGGCAAATATTCATATACATATTCGTATACATTTTTTCTCAAGCCCATAGTATTGGTAAAAGATGATGAGTTACTTGTACCGTTGATATCAGCAAAAACACTGCCAGATGCATTATTTGTTACTTTACCGGCATTGGCCAAATGTCCAACATGGTTACCAGGGTTAACGCTTAAGTTCTTTTGATCTATGGATTTAAAGCCTGAAATGTGTGATCCTGTAAATTTAATACTTTTTTGCCATTTATGCCTTCTTTGATATACGGCAAGATCATTGTATTCTAATTTAAGATCCTTTAATCTCAGATTGGCTAGATTTAACTCCTGTGGGGTTAAGGCTTTGTCTAGTCTTGCCAATATTTCATTACTCTGTTCAACTGGTTCTTTAATCAATTTAAGCCATGCATGTGCACTGGTCCAATTTTTCTCTTGAAAATATTGCATGGCAATTAAATATTTAGACATGTCATTGCCAAATTTCGCGGATCTTTTAAAGTGTTTAATTGCTCTATCTTTATAGCCATCTTTATAATATTCGATGCCTCTGTCCTGTAATATTTTGCCTGGTGGGATGAATTCTCCACTGTGGGTGAATTTCAATCCAATATCGGCATTTGCAGTCATCGATAAAGAAACTGATAATAGTAATGTGATCAATTTTTTCATGATATTCTCCTTCTTAGAATATTTAATAATTTAGCATATTAAAAAGATATTATCAACTAATACTTTCGTACGTGTGAGATTTTTAATGGGTTTTGATATCAATCACATCCATTTTTTAACCGAATAGAAGGCGAATTTAATCTCTAGACGTTAAGTAATAATGTGCAAAATCATGAATAAAAATAATTTTTTATATGTCAACATGGCTATGTTGATGTTTTTTGATATTATTGAGATGAAAGTAATGCACGGTAATCACTAAAATCATGATCAGGGTGATCCTTCATTAATTGATCTAATAATGACAAAGCGCGTTTTTTTTGATTGTTGTTAATCAACAGATTCAATTGCGACAATTTTGTTGGTAATTCATTATGATTTATAACAGTGTCATTTAAACGCGATTTGCTCAGTTGTGATGCCGTTCTTTTTATTTCTTTATTGCTGTCTTGTTGCTCACTTAAGGTTTGAGGTGAAGAGAGTGTTTGTGTGGATTCATGGCCCATGGTTTTTTGTTCTTCAAGATTATTCTGTATCATGTCAAACTCAGCAACAGGTTCAAGACTCGATTCAGAACTGAAGTTTTGCTGTTTTATGGGCGCTATAGGCTTAGATGGCGTAGAATAATTCAATTCAGTATCGATGTCTGATGGTTGTTCTTGTCCTGACACTTCAGATAGTGGATCATGTGCATTTGGAGCAATGGGCTTTGAATGTATGGCGTCTGTGGGGCTTTTTTTCTGCAAAACAGGTTTGACAGCTGTATGGTCGTACTGAATATTGATGAGCAGCGAAAAACTCAGAAACAAAACTGCAGCTGTGGACAGACTAAAGAGCCATTTTTTATTGTTTTTTTGTTTGGGAAGGCAAGTTTTTTGTGCCTGAGTCATAATTAAATCATCTAAGTTTTTTGGTGGCTTTTCCGTAGTGTTTTGATGATAGATTTGTTCAATCTCGTTGTTAGTATGACCTTTGTTCATTTGAGATCCTCTAAACTGGTTCGTAATTTTTGAATGGCGTAGCGGTAACGACTTTTGATTTTTTCTATCCCTTCGTCCATCATATTGGCAATTTGAGGCAATGTCAGTGATGCTTCTTGATGTAATAAAAATACTTCTCTTTGTGCGAAGGGTAAATCTTTGATGGCTTTTTTAAGGCGTTTTCCAAGTTTTTTAGTGAGTAATTCATCTTCAGGATTCCAGTTAATGACACCCTGTGATTGTTGGTGTTCTTTACTGTCGTGATCTATATTGTGTTCGAATGCAGAATTTTCCAGATGATTTCTGCGGTACCAATCAACCAATCGATGGTGTGCTAAAGTAAAAAGCCAAGCGGTGAAGGGTGCTGAATTTTTATAGCGTTTTTTACTGTTAATGACCTTAAGCCACAGATCTTGGAATAATTCCTGTGCAATGTTTTCATTGCTGACATGACGTAAATAATAACGATACATTGAATTTTTGTGCCGTTTATAGAGTACATTAAATGCTTGTGCATCATGCTGGCAAAATGCAGTCATCAATTGTTCATCAGTCTGTTTATTCATTGATATTTGCGCTGGATCATGTGATGGTATTCTACAATATTGTGAAGCTGATCGTTGAGGTATTTTGATCAGAGTGTGATTGAGCTTGTGGTTTATGGTATCGTTTAATTGCACAAATTATGGTCTTAATTGAACTTAATCATTCAATCGTATATGTCCATAAAAAGGGTTTTTTATATTGTGAGATGTCAGTATAACCATGATGACAAATAAAAATGATTAAATCAACCAGCTTTTTGTTGCTAATCTTTCCAATAGTTGGCAACAGACTGAGATTTGCACCTCAAGTGAAAATTCGTTGCATAAAATTTTTATCTATTTGTTCTTTTGTCATATAGTTATACTGAGGTCTCATTGTAATCAATTGGAAATCAAGCAAGAACCAAATAAACCATGAAGAAGTCAATGACATACAGTACTAAGTATATATTGATGGCTTTTTGGTAAGATTGTATGGTTTTTGGGTTTTGCTGTTGTTTTTTAAAGCTGTATAACCATACGACTTCTAACAGTTGAACAAAAACCAAGAGGAGAATAAATACCGATGAGAAAATTCCCAGTATTTTTGACCAAGAGGCATCCGGAAAACTGTATGCAATCAATGCTGAAATATTGCAAATAACGATTAAAGCGATCAGGGCAATTCTTAATGGAGTAAAAGCAGATTGTGAAGACATAAATTCATTCAGATGAAAAATATGATTTTAACAGTTTGCCGATCAACAAACCAGTGCAGCAAGCATGATTTATAGTAAAATGATCTATCTATTTGAGTGGGCTTCTTCGCTGTGCCCAGTTTGAATATTCCATAATTTATGGTACATTCCACTGTGCTTTAGCAATGACTTATGGTTGCCTGACTCTATGATCCTTCCCTGATCAAAAACATGAATATCGCGTGCGCTAACTATGGTAGATAATCGATGTGCAATGACCAATAAAGTACGGTCTTTGGCGATCTTTTTCATTGATTTTTGAATAGCTGACTCAGTTTCGTTATCAACCGCTGAGGTTGCTTCATCAAGTATAAGGATAGGCGGGTCTTTTAAAATGGCCCGGGCCAATGAAATGCGTTGTCTCTGACCTCCTGATAATTTCATACCGCGTTCACCAACCATCGTTTCATATCCATCAGGCAGTTTTTCAATAAATTCGTGTGCTTCAGCTAATTGTGCAGCATCAATGATGGACTCGGTAGTTGCTTGATCTTTTCCATAGGCAATGTTTTCTCGAATACTGCCGTCAAAAAGAAAAATATCTTGTGAAACCAAACCGATGGACTGTCTTAAGTCATTGATTTTTAGATCGGCTATATCGGTATTTTCAATGGTGATCTGACCTGATTTTGGGCTATAAAAACGCAGCAATAGTTTCATTAATGTACTTTTTCCTGATCCAGTTTGGCCGATAAATGCGGTCATTGAAGCACGTTTAATGTGTAAGTTGATTTCAGATAGAACTTCTGGACCATTGTCAGTATAAGAAAAACTGAGGTCTTTGACATGGATGTCTTTAGTCATGTCAGTTGTCATGGTTTCAGGTTTATCATTGATTTTGATGGGTTGTTCTAGCAAATCCAATATGCGCCGAACCGAAGCCATCGCGCGCTCATACAAATCCATGGTGACCGCCAGAGATGTAAATGGCCACAGTAGTCTCTGAGTTAAAAATACCAGCATACCATATGAACCTACCGAAATGATGCCATCTAAAGCATCAAAACCGCCGATGATAAAAGTTGCCAAAAAGCCACTGAGGATTGCCATTCTAATGATTGGTGTAAAAGCTGCACTGACTTTGATTGCCTCTTCATTGGCTTTAAGATAATCCGAACTTAATGTGGCCAGGTGTTGTAACTCTTTGTCCTCGCGGGTAAAGCTTTTAATGGTAGCAATGCCCATGATTTTATTGCTGATAGCGGTTGCCAAAATTCCAGCGTGTTTTCTGACGGCATCATATTTGGGTTGTGCTTTTCTTTGAAAAAAGAAAGCGCCAAAGATAATTAATGGGATGGGAAGAAATGCAAATAAAGCAATTTTTGTAGAGATATAAAAAAATACGGTGCCAACGCCAATCACTGAAACCAGTACTTGAATCATATCATTGGCTCCAACATTAAGAAATCGTTCGAGTTGATTGACATCATCATTCATGATAGATGTCAGATTACCACTGGTTTGGTTTTCAAAAAAAGCCATGTCCATATTTTGCATATGGTTGTACGTGTCTTTTCGCATGGAGTGTTGTAAGGATTGTGCTAAATTTCTCCACAATACAGCATATAAAAATTGAAAAATAGATTCGCCCAGCCAAATAAAAAATGTCATTATTGCCAATACAATTAACTGAGATTTTGGTTCTGTAAAGCCAAAATGTGATAAAAATGATTCTTGTTGACTGACCACAACATCAATAGCAATGCCAATTAATATTTCTGGTGCGATATCAAAAACTTTATTCACCACTGAACAAAAGCTTGCTAATACAATTTTTATGCGTTGTCCTTTGGCATATTTAAGCAATCTGATGATGGGCTTTTGCTGGGAATGAAGCTTCATGAATTGTTTTTTGCATTGACATCAATGTGGTCGGGATGAAAAAACTGGGTATTGGTGATTCTATAGCTCAATAGCTCAACTTTTCCTTGATATCTTTGAAAGTCCGAGGCATTAAACTCAAATGCATAACTGCGATAAAAACCAAGTTTCCCGGCTGCTCTTTTGATGGATATGGATTTCAATGCAATAGAGTCATCTAAGAATACCAGATGCTTTTTTCGGGTTTCTGCGGTAACATGGGCCCTGGCTACATCTCTGGCTTTGGCATTGGTTGCAATAAAAAGGATAATAAACCCGCTGAATAGCAACAAAGGAATTTCAGTCATGATTAATACTTATAAGAAAAGGTTTGCAATTAATTAAGTTTATTATATTATGGTAGGTCGCTCAAAAAATAAAGACTTATCGAGATAATTAAGTAAACATATTTGACATTATACTTCTGTCAGTTACTAAAATTGAAAAGTCTATTCAAGTTATGACAATTGGGTGAATATTGTATTGCGATACTACTTAAAATTTTAAGGAATATATGCTGAAATTGGATTATGAGTATGAATTATCGGACAATACAACAATTGCGTTTTTATATACAATAGGATTGTGCTTATTGATGATATTTTAATTGAAAGATTGAATCAATCGGTATCGCAATGGATATGAGATCATTAAACTTTCAGTTATGGTTAATTCATATACAGATGCCTTATATGATTTACTCAAGAATAAATAGTGAACATTGAGTGAATTGAAAAATATATATGACATGAGAATAACGGTTTTCATGGGGGAAACCACACAACAATTGAGGCTTTCATAGGGGAAGTTTCACAATAGATTAGGAGATTACATGAACTGTAATAAAGAAAAAGTTTTAACAAAAGAAAAAACAATTGATAAATGCATCATTGCTGCGAGAGGTGGAATGACACTTTTATCGCGGGATGAAGTCAATAGAATGGTAGAAATTGGCACAGGTTCTACCCATGCATTATTTAGAAAGTGCTGCCTTGCAGTATTGAACTGTGATGCAAAAGAAGATGATGCGATGGCTGTATTGTCACGCTATCCAGATTTTGATGTAAAACTTTTGCCGAGGGAAAGAGGGATTCATTTGGAGTTTATCAATGCTCCAGCTCAGGCATTTGTTGATGGTAAAATGATTTCTGGCATTAGAGATTCAATTTTTTCTGTATTAAGGGATATCATATTCCAGACAGGTGAACAACTCATTGGTGAATTGAATGAAAATTCTGGATCAGATTTGACAAATATGGTTTTTGAAATGCTCAGGAGAGGGGAAGTTCACCAATCTGGCAAAGAGCCCAATTTAGTGGTATGTTGGGGAGGACACTCCATCAGTGGTGAAGAATATAAGTATACCAAAAATGTTGGTTACCAATTGGGCTTAAGAGGGGCTGACATTTGTACAGGCTGTGGAACTGGAGCTATGAAGGGGCCAATGAAAGGCGCATCTGTTGGTCATGCCAAACAACGCATATTTGATGGTCGATATATTGGTTTAACAGAACCAGGTATTATTGCAGCAGAAGCACCAAACCCCATCGTTAATAAACTGGTTATTATGCCAGACATTGAAAAAAGATTAGAGGCATTTGTGCGATTGGGTCATGGTATCATTGTCTTTCCTGGTGGTGTTGGAACAGCAGAAGAAATTCTTTATTTGATTGGTATATTGTCTCACCCTGACAATAAAGACAATCCTTATCCATTTATCATGACCGGCCCGAAAGCTTCAGAAGAGTATTTTAGACAAATTGATGAATTTATCCGATTTGCATTAGGGGATGAGGTCAGCGAAATGTATGAGATAATCATCGATAACCCGGAAAAGGTAGCAAAAAGTATGCTACAAGGCTTGGATCAAGTTAAAGAACACAGAACCTCTAATCAGATCAGTTATTATTTTGACTGGAATTTGAAAATAGAATCAGGTTTCCAGTTTCCATTTATTCCAACGCATGAAAATATGTTGAACCTCAATTTACATCGCGATCAACCTGTTAATGAACTTGCAGCTGATTTAAGACGGGTCTTTTCAGGCATAGTCTCAGGCAATGTAAAGGAATTTGGTCGTCAACAAATTGAAGAAAAGGGTGTCTATAAAATTGCTGGTGATAAGGAGCTGATGGCTCGTTTAGATAAGCTGTTACAATCTTTTGTCGATCAAAAACGCATGAAGTTACCAGGGACAGAGTATGAGCCTGTATTTGAGGTTCTGAAGTAACTGTGAATTAAAATTTTCGACTCTGGAATAACATTAAACCACTGGTGATTTTGATTTGAATCAATTGATTAAACAGTAGATTAAGCTATCATGTCTGAGTTGAATTGATTAATGGATTAAAAATGACACTTATGATGGCATCCTATCATTTTATAGTAGGATGCCATCAGTCTTTGATTAGGACTTGGAGATAATTGAACTCATTAAAATAGAGGTAAAGAAGATGAAAGGAGTTGATTTAAAACCTGTAAAGAAAAAACAATCTTATTCTATTAAAGGATTGCAAACAAAACAGCAAGCCGAAAAACTGTTAGTCGATTTACTTGACTCAAAAGCAGTGATGAGCTCAAAAAGAGTCATGAAAGGCAGTCAATTGCTCAAAGTGAGTTATTTGTCAGGGGATTATCCCTATGACAAAAAGATGTCTAAGTTTGACTATGAATGTGAGAAACATTTATTACAAAGAGAGTTACTCAAAGTTCAAAGCTGGGTAAAAGAAACTCAACAAAGAATTGTGTGTCTCTTTGAAGGCCGTGATGCTGCTGGTAAAGGTGGTACCATTAAAAGATTCATGGAACACTTAAACCCTCGTGCTGCCACTGTAATTGCTTTGGAAAAACCTACTGATAGGGAGCGTGGTGAATGGTATTTTCAACGTTATATCAAACATCTACCTACTACTGGTGAAATGCGCTTTTATGACCGGTCATGGTATAATCGGGCAGGTGTAGAAAAGGTTATGGGTTTTTGTACAGACAAAGAGTATTGGGAGTTTATGCGTCAAACCCCTAATGTTGAAAGAATGTTGGTTAATTCTGGTTTGATATTATTTAAATTTTGGTTTTCTGTAACGCAACAAGAACAACTCAGACGCTTTCATTCGAGAAAACATGACCCATTGAAACAGTGGAAATTATCTCCTATTGATTTAAAGTCTCTTGGTAAGTGGCAAGATTATAGTGAAGCTAAAGAGTCCATGTTCTTCCATACCGATACAGGTGATGCGCCTTGGACAGTTGTCAAATCTGACGATAAAAATAGAGCAAGGATTAATTGTATTCGACATTTTTTGTATAATTTAGATTATCCAAATAAAGATGTATCTTGTGTATATAAGCCAGATGAAAACATTGTAGGTTCAGTAAAAGACATTTACCATGACTTGACTCACGATAGAGATTGATTGTTTAGCCTCCTATTTGTGAGATTGCTGGGCTTAATATTACATTGCTATCAGCAAACCTTGATTGGATAAAACAATGTTAGTTAGGATCTATTATATACACTCCTAAATTGCCTAATAAGGTCAATCATATTCCTTAAAAGTTTTCTATCAGTTTGCTGGGTTAAGTATTTTACTCCATATTAAACGTGTGAAAACACCTCATTATTAATTTTGGGTTTTGAAAAATAATAACCTTGAAAGTTTTGACAACCAAGTTGTTGAAGAATTTTAAATTGATGTTCTGTTTCTATGCCTTCAGCGACCAGTTCGATATTCATGGCTTTAGCTAAGTTGACAATGGTTGAGATGATGTGTTTTGAAGCATCATCAGATGACAGTTCTTTAATGAACATCTTATCGATTTTTAATTGATCTATTGGCAAATATTTTAAATAAGCCAGCGATGAATACCCTGTGCCAAAATCATCAAGTGAAATGCGAATACCATAGTCTTTGAGCTCATTAAGCTTATCGATTAATGTAATCATGTCTTCAAAAACAGCCGCCTCAGTTAACTCAATAATAATTTGTGATGGCAAGATATCATAACTGCTTATAATACCTTTTATTTGTTCAATAAATGTTTTTTGATGAAATTGTTTAGCACTGACATTGATGGCCATTGATTTAATTGGGAAAATATTGGTTTGCCAAAGTTCCAATTGCGCGCACGCTTGATCGAATACCCAATAGCCCAGTTCATGTGTTAAACCAATCTGTTCTATGGTGCTGATAAGGCTCTCGGTATTTATGTTAAGCGTCTTGAGGCGACTCCATCGTAATAAAGCCTCAACAGCAAAAATTTCATTGTTATCATTGATTTGTGTTTGGTAATGCAATTGAAATTCATTTTTATCAAAAGCTTCGCGGATGGCTTTTTCAACTTTGAGTCGTTCGCTGACCAATTCGATCATCTCTGGTTGATAGATGGTGATGGTGTTTTTGCCTTTATCTTTAGACGCATACATGGCAATGTCTGCCTGATGTATTATTTGATCAATTGAATCGTTGTTAAAAGGGAAAACAGAGATGCCAATACTAGGGGTGATATAATGTTCATAATCGCCTAGTTGATAGGGTTCATTGAGGGCTTCCAAAATCAGTTCAGATTTAACCAAACTGCTTTCAAGAGTTGATTCGACTGATTTATCAAATTTCTTTGTTAAAATGATAAACTCATCTCCTGCAAGCCGAGCACAAAAATCATTTTTTCTGGAAACTTTTCTGATTCTTTGTGCAACCATTTTCAATAATTCATCTCCAGCTTGATGCCCAAGAGAGTCATTTAAAATTTTGAAACGGTCTAAATCCAGATAAATGATAGAACCATACATTTTTTTGTTAATCGCCAATTGATGAAAATATTCGAATTTGGAATAAAAGTATTCTCTGTTTGGTAATTTTGTGAGGTTGTCATAATAGGCTAACTGATTGATTTTTTTCTCGTGTGCTCTTTTTTCAGTTATGTCGGTAATATTGGCCAATGCAATATTGTTGTTTTGTTCTGGTAATTTAACCAAAACAATATCACAAATGATTTGATCACCTTGATCGTTAATCATGACCCATTCAAAATTATAGTATTTATTATTTTGAAGCTTTCTGTATATCTTTTGAAGTTGTTTATTGCTTCGGCTGCCATCAGGTTGTTGATCGAGTGAGAATTTCTCTAATGAAATATCCTGATCATTTGGGTTGATAGCAAAGAGATCAATGGCTTTTTCGTTACAGTCTTTTAATGTGCCATCATCAAGATTAATAATCACCAATGGATCGGCAGCATGTTTAAACAGTGTGCGATATTTCTTCTCACTTATTGTTTGTCTAATTTTGGCATCTTGTGTTTCTGTAACATCAATCATCAAGCCTACCAGTTGGGTCTTGTAATCGTTGTTTTGAATAATGTTAACCACGTCTCTGACCCAAGCTATGGTGCCATCAACTTTTATAAATCGATATTCAAGTTCAAAGGGTGTGGCATTATTAATAGAGTCATTGATGATTTCTTGCACATGTTCTTTGTCTTCAGGATGAATATTGTTGATCCAGAAATTTTCCTCATTAAGCCAATTTTTCAGAGGGTGTTGCAAAATATTTTCAACTTTGCTGCTGATATATTCCATAATATTATCATCAATGTTCTGGCGCCAAAGAATGACAGGGTGCTGTTCTATTAATGCTTGGTATTGTTTTTTTCGATCACGTAAATCTTTTGTCTTTGCATCTAAATCAAGTGTTCTTTCGTTCACTCTAATTTTGTTTAGGGTGGTTTTGCCTGTCAATATTAATAACATTATGCCAATTAATCCAGCAAATAAAAAACCTAGTTTGCTGATAAAGCTGGCAAGATGTGGTTGGTAAGTCTTGAAATAATTGATTGATGGCCTGGAGATGATGTTCCATTCATTATTGTTAAGGCTTAAAGCTGATTTGATTATGATTTCCCTATCAGGCAGAGACATATTTGGGTTGCTCAAACTAACAATGAACTCATTGGTATTGTTGAGGTGCAAAGTCAATTCTGTAAAGTTCAATTGATATTGTTTAAGCCATTTTTCTACATGAGAGACTAAATTAGGGAATACAATGATTTTTTTATCCATGAATTGAAATATACTGATGAATTCACCGAGGTCTTTTTCATAATATAAGCCATCTTTGTAAGAATCTTTCAAAATTGGCTTCAAAGCATTTAAATCGATGTTTTCAACAGATGATTTATCCATTCGAGCACTGTCATAAGTCTGGCCATCTGTGTAAATCACGGCTTTGAGTAACTGGTTGTTAATCAGTGAGTTTAGTTGCTTTTTAATGTCATCAAATCTTGAAGAGTGTATGATTATTTCATGAATTGAGTCATTTAAATCTTCAATATGGTGTTTGATTGTTAACGTCAGTAATTCGTGTTTGATTTTTAAGTTATCAGTGGTATGTCTGATATTGTATTGGTAGGCTTTGTTGTAAATAAAGATACCAAATAAAAAGATAAAAATCACTGGTAAGCCAACAGTTGAATAACGAGGGCGCCAAATGGATTTGGGTTGGCTAATGAAAATCATGGTCAGTGGTGCAAATATTAGGAAACCTAATAGTTCACGGCTCCACATATTAAGAAAATCAATGCTAAATTGAGTATTGCTGATAAGGCTATTTATGTAGGATACACCATTGAAAAGTGCTGCAGAAACAAGCGTAGAACATGTTCCAACGATCAGAAAAAACTTAAGAATGGATTGATGAGCGATTAAAGAGTTTGGATAACCAATAAAGTACCTTATTAAAAAGGCACCAAAGTAACTTCTAAATAAAGCGATACCAATGTCAATATTATTGGTGAGTATGAGGTGAAAAGAATAAGGTTCTAACGAAAATTTTTCTTGTACAAATACAGCAAGACACAGTTCTGCTAAATAAATTCCAAAGATGATTCTATAGCCCCAAACCAATGATAAGGCAATACCAATTCCCACTGCAGGCCAGATTGTTATGGCTTGAGTTGGTTCTTTCATCATGAGTATTACTGATGCAGTAATAAAAAAATATGATGAAAAGGCAATTAAGTTTTTTTTGATGAACATTTTTATAGTTATAGTGTGTTTTTTGTAGTCTTTATAATTCTCCTCAATATACTATTGTAGACTAAATCGTTATTAAATTCATTGGTAATTGAATTTAATAGTACACTTGCCACATTTAAAAAAGTAGCAAGCATTACAAACACTTAAATCAACTTAAAGTGCGTTAAATATTCAAGGTGAATATCTTTGATTTCTTGAATTACTCGATTATCTAGCAGGGCTAATATATGTCAGTTGACATTTAATTTAGGCCATTATCTCTGCCATTACTGCTTGGAGGGCACCCGTTAAATTGGCAATTATTGAAGCCATCTCTTCCCACATAAGAGCCGTCTGAACATTGCTTAACATCAGCTGTACATAACTTTTCTTCTATTTTGGCTGATTTTGTTGGGCAAGGGTCAAACTCGCAATTATTTTGAGGGTTTCTCATGATAGACCTGCCATTTGGGCACAGTTTTGCATCTTTAGTACAAGCTTTTTGTTGTACCATTGTTTCATTGGTCTTCGCTTGACTGGTATTATTATCTTCTTGAACAGAATCTTTTTGCTTGCAAGAAATAATGAGACAGATTGCTATTGATAAAATAATATGTTTCATGTGTTTTTCCTAGGACAGTTTTTTATGCCAGAATTCTGCCTTTCCCATAATTGGATCTAGCTCGTATCGTTCGAATCCAAACTTACGGTATGAGTTGATGGCAATGATATTTTTTTCTAAAACTTCAAGGGTAAGCTTGCAGCAATCGCGTTCAATAGCAATTTCTTCTACCATTTTTAACATTTTTGTACATAAACCCATGCCCCTGAATTCAGTAGCAACAATTATATCATGGATATTAATTAACGGTTTGCAATTAAATGTGGAAAACCCTTCAAAACAATTGATGAGACCGGCAGGTTGCCCTTCAACATAAGATAATATACTGATGGCATTTTTACGGCATGAGAGTTGATAAACTAAATTTTGAGCAACATAGTCTGACAATGCCTCACTTCCCCCCATGGGGTCGTTTGCATAACAATCCAGTAATTCAATGATGTGTCTGCCGTGTTGTTCGTCGTTATAGTTAGCTTGCATTATTTTGATCGACATAGCCATTCTCCTCAATATATAAATATCATACCATAAATGTGAGTAAATCATAAAAAAGGGCTTTCAAGAAGCCCTTTTTTAGATGAAGCTCATTAAGTCTTGATAACTATTAACTCGGCACCATTATAGATATGATGCAGTATTTATGTGTTAGTTCACAACGCGTTATTATTACGAAGCTATGGTTTTTCATATAGTGAGTTATAATAATGCTTTCTGATAATTATTTGAATCATAGTTACAATTTTTCAATCAGTTCAGGTACGATACTGAATAAATCTCCAACTAAACCAATATCGGCAATTTCGAAAATGGGGGCATCACCATCTTTATTGATCGCAACAATGGTGCCAGCATCTTTAATGCCTGTTAGATGTTGAATAGCGCCACTGATACCGAAGCTCATATACAATTCAGGAGCAATGATCTTACCTGTTTGGCCTACTTGCATATCATTGGGAACATAACCTGCGTCTACTGCAGCACGAGAAGCGCCAGTGGCTGCTCCAATTTTATCTGCCAGTTGATAAATGATATCGAAATTTTCTTCGCTGCCTACACCGCGACCACCAGAAATCACATGTGAAGCTGTTTGTAAATCTGGTCTTTCTTGATTGCCAGATTCTAATGAAACAAATCGGCTATCGGTTTGTTGTTGTTCTATGCTGTGGTTTTCAATTGCTGCACTGCCAGCAGTCATATCTGCTGATTTAAATGAAGCATTCCTGATGGTTGCAACAATCTGTTCATGAGCAGAGCTGACGGTGATCACTGCATTACCCGCATAAATGGGTCTTTTAAATGTTTGAGCGTCAATGACTTCCATAATGTCACTGATTTGATTCTGGCCCAAAAGGGCAGCAACACAAGGCATTACATCTTTGCCATAAGTTGTTGAGGGTCCAAACACATGACTGTAGCCTGTGGCCAATTCAGCAAATTTATGAACAATACCAGCAGATAGCTTCCAGTTCTCATTGTTGGTTTTGACGGCATGAACAGTGTGAACATGTGCTAGTTGAGCGGCTTTACTGGCAATGGAATCGATTTCATCAGCAAACAATATTACGTCAATGTGATGATCTGCGATTTGAGATGCTGCGGTAATGGCTTTGGCTGTGCCTTGATTAATGGATTGACCATCGTGTTGTGCTAGGATAAGAATTTTGCTCATTTCACCAACCCCTTTTCTTTTAATAGAGTAATTAATTCGTCGACAGATTCTACCATGATGCCTTTTTGTCTCGGCATTGGTGGTTCGTATTTGTGAACACTGAGTTCTTTATCGTTGAAACCATCCAGAGTTTCTTCGATGCTTTGTACATCAAGTGGCTTTCTTTTGGCTTTCATAATGTCTGGCAATTTAACAAATCGTGGTTCATTTAACCTTAAATCAGTTGAAATTACAGCTGGTAGTGAGATTTCAATGGTTTCAAGACCAGCATCAACTTCTCTTGTCGCCAATGCTTTGCCTTCATCAATAACGAGTTTAGAAACAAATGTGGCTTGAGGTCTGTTCCATAATGTTGCCAACATTTGAGGTGTTTGATTGTTGTCGTCATCAATGGCTTGTTTACCCATGATTACCAAACCAGGTTGTTCTTTTTTAACAATATTTAATAGACAATTGGCTGCTTTGAGTGATTGAATCTCATTTGATGATTCAATCAGTATTGCTCTGTCAGCTCCCATTGCCAAAGCTGTTCTCAGTTGTTGTTGTGCATCATTATTACTGATGGTTACAACCACAACTTCGTCTGCTTTTCCTGCTTCTTTTATACGTAAAGCTTCTTCTATGGCTATTTCATCGAATGGGTTGATACTCATTTTAACACCGTCGGTAGCAACTCCGCTACCATCGGGTTTTACTTGAACACGAACGTTATAATCAACCACTCGTTTAATCGCTACTAAGATTTTCATATATGTTTTCTCGAAATAAATTTAGAATATTTACATCAGACTATAAGCTCTGGTTAATGATTCTATATCAATAACCATGATGATATCTTATAGATTAGATTTGGCGAGATTATATCATTTGCCCAAAATAAAGCCACTAATTATGACAATTATGCTTTAAGTCTGTGTACTGTTCTTGGTATAATTTTGCCACAATAAGTAGAAATGGATATAGGTATGAAATTAGTATTTCCGCATAAAGAACATGATGATATTGAATTAATCGGAGATAGCTTTACGATTGGCACTTCAGATGACGCTACAATAACCATAAATACTACAGGGATGAGTGACATTCATGCCAAGATAGTTGTGGATGCTGATGATTACTTCTTAAAAATTGATAACCCTGCTTGTATGGCATCAGTTAATGGCCGTTTGGTTAAGGACTCCAAAGAGATCAGAGAAGGGGATTTAATGATTATTGCTCAAGTGCATTGTAGACTTGAGAGTGTTGTTGCTGATGCTGAAGATGATAACAGAACCAGAATACGCATGGCTTTGCCGAAATATGTACTCAGGGGAGTTTCAGGTGTTTATTTCGGGAAAACTTTTCCCTTGCGTGGTAATACTAGCTTAGGTAGGCATTCTGATAATGATATCTTTGTTAATGTAGATGGTATATCAAGGAAACACGCTGTTATTTCAGTCTTGGCTAATGGGATAGAAATTGAAGATTTGGACTCATCCAATGGCACTTATGTTAATGGCAAACAAATCACAAAAGCAAAAATTAGTATTGGTGATGAAATCAAATTGGACAATATCAGATTCTTAATTCAGTCCCCAGGAATGCAACTGGATAAAAAGACTCAAAATTTCAAATCTAATGAAACACTTGCAGGACGTGATGGCAACGCTCAACAAAACCTGTCTAAAATGAATAATGGTGGCTCAAACGATTCGGCAATAAAATGGATTGCTTTGGCGGCAATACTCGTTGCGGTTACCGGTGTTGGTGCTTGGGCACTGGGTTTGATTTAAGGTTTTCTGAAGTTTCTAAGACAGCGATGATTGCAAGGGTTATCGCTGTCATATAGTCTATTTTTTCATTTTCTGCAAGTCAATTACAGCATTGTACGTTGTGATACGCATAAATCTCGCAAAATAACATTATACTTAGTGCTAAAACTGCGGTAGAATTTATAAGCATGAAAGAGACTGATATAAATGATGTTGACTACTTCCATAAAGTGGTTGACTGTCAGTATGCCTGTCCTGCGCATACACCTGTTCCTGAATACATCAGATTGATCGGTGCCGGAAGATTTGATGATGCTTATATGATTAATTGGGAATCTAATGTGTTCCCTGGTGTTCTTGGAAGAACATGTGATCGACCATGTGAACCCGCCTGTAGAAGAGGTCGAGTTGAAGACGAGCCAGTTGCCATATGCCGTTTAAAAAGGGTTGCAGCAGATCATAAGTCTGATATCACTTCGCGTTTGCCGAAAATCCCATCTGAAAAAAACGGTAAAAAAATTGCACTGATTGGTGCAGGTCCAGCTTCCTTAACAGTGGCGAGGGATTTGATGCCACTTGGTTATGAGGTTGACTTGTATGATGACCAACGTAAAGGCGGTGGATTCATGCGCAGTCAAATCCCATCTTTTCGTTTGCCTGAAAAAGTTTTGGATGAGGAGGTCAACTATATTCTGGATATGGGGGTGATGACACACTTCAATCATACTGTAAATAGCCTAAAATCTGTCATAGATAAGGGTTATGATGCCATTTTTATTGGTACAGGGGCACCACGAGGGCGTGATTTATCGGCACTTGATGGTCGGCAAGAGGCAGACAAAAATATCCACATAGGCATTGACTGGTTAGCCAATGTTGCCTTTGAACATACTGAATCAATCGGCGAAAAAGTGCTGGTTTTGGGTGGTGGTAACACGGCCATGGATTGTTGTAGAACGGCAAAAAGAATAGGTGGAAAAGACGTTCGAATTGTCGTTCGCAGCCCGAAAACTGATATGAAGGCATCTCCATGGGAAATTGCAGATGCAGAGCATGAAGGTATCCCTATGTATGAAAATCATACGCCTAAAGCTTTTGTATGTGAGAATGGACGTTTAGTTGGTATGCTTTTTGAATTAGTCAAGGCGGTATACTCAGATAATGGAAAGCGTCAATTGGTGCCAACGGGTGAAAAGGATGTCTTCATGGAGTGTGATGATGTATTGATGGCATTGGGCCAACTCAATGCATTTCCTTGGATTGAGCGTGATATAGGGATTGAGTTTAATGATTGGGACATGCCTGAAGTGGATAAATTGACTTTTCAGACCTCATTAGCAAAAATATTCATTGGAGGTGATGCGGCATGGGGGCCAGAAAACGTTATTACTGCTGTTGCACATGGTCACCAAGCTGCCATATCAATTGATCAATTCTGCCAACAACGAGAGGTAAAAGATCGCCCAGCACCAGGAACAACTTTAATCAGTCAAAAAATGGGGTTTCATGATTGGTTGTATAATGCTCCTGTTTCAGCAGATTTACGTTTTGTTGTGGGTCATGTTGATACAGATTTGGCTTTATCTAATCGTAAAATTGAAGTTGAAAAGGGTTTTACATTAGAGCAGGCTTGTAAAGAAGTTGAGCGGTGTTTGAATTGTGATGTTCAGACGGTTTTTGAAAAAGACAAATGTATTGAATGCGATGCCTGTGAAGATGTGTGTCCTACTGACTGTATTAATTTCATCGAAAATGATGAAGAAGATGTACTGAGGCAGAATTTAAAGATCCCTGCCAATAACTTATCTCAAGATTTGTATGTATCAGGTGAACTGAAAACCTCAAGAGTCATGGTTAAGGATGAAGATGTTTGTTTGCATTGTGGGTTATGCTCCGAAAGGTGTCCCACTGGTGCGTGGGATATGCGTAAGTTTTTATTCAATGAAGCAAAAGCTGGGCGGTAACAATGCAATCAATGAAATCGGTCAATGACTTTGTCATTCTTTTTGCCAATATCAACGGTTCCGGCTCTGCATCAGCCAATAACCTTTTTGCTAAGGCGGCATTTAGATCAGGTGTACCAGTTGCTGCAAAAAATATTTTCCCTTCAAATATACAAGGATTGCCAACATGGTTTGAGGTTAGAATCAGTGAAAAAGGATATCTTGGTAGAAGAGAAGGTTATGACTTCGTGGTTGCTACCAATGGTCAAACACTGGTTAAGGATTATATGGAGTTGGAAAGAGGGGGGTATTTCTTTTATGATTCATCCAGAGACTTACCAGATGGTTTGAAAAGAGATGATATCATAGAAATTGGAGTGCCACTGACTCAAATATGCAATGCCAATTACTCACAGCCACGTTTACGACAAATTTTTAAAAATATCATTTATGTTGGTGCATTGGCTTACTTATTTGACATGGATTTCTCAGTTTTTGAACAATCTATCTCATCTCAATTTTCACAAAAGCCACAATTAATAGAACCCAATATTAAAGCACTCAAGTTAGGATACGATTATGTCAAAGAGCATTACCATGGTGTTTGTCATTTGAAGATCCATTCAAGGGATTTGGTGGGCGATAAAATTATGATAGAGGGCAATACTGCTACTGGTTTAGGGGCGGTTTTTGCAGGTGTCACGGTAGCGGGTTGGTATCCAATTACACCTTCAACTTCAGTTATTGAAGCGTTTGAAAAATACTGTAGAAAATATCGAATTGATGCTGAGACTGGGAAAAATAAATTTGCCATTATTCAAGCGGAAGATGAATTAGCGGCGGTTGGCATAGTGATTGGGGCGGCATGGAATGGTGCCCGGGCATTTACAGCAACTTCAGGCCCAGGCATCTCATTAATGAGTGAGTTTTTAGGCTTAGCATATTTTGCTGAAATTCCTGTATTTTTAGTGGATATTCAAAGGTCAGGACCCAGTACCGGCATGCCCACAAGAACTCAACAGTCAGATATTTTGGCTGCAGCGTATGCATCACATGGTGATACTAAACATGTATTGTTGTTTCCATGTGACCCAAAAGAGTGTTTTGAAATGACTGCACTAGGTAGTGATTTGTCGGAAAGATTACAAACGCCTGTACTGATGATGAGTGATTTAGACTTGGGAATGAATGCCCACATGTGCGAACCATTGCAATGGGATGATGATTTTCGATATGACCGTGGAAAAGTCCTGGATGCTGAAGCATTAGAAAACCGTCAAGAAAAATGGGGGAGATATCTGGATGTAGATAATGATGGCATTCCCTATCGAACCATACCTGGTACACACCCTCAAAAAGGCGCTTTTTTTACGCGTGGGACTTCTCATGATGAGTATGCAGTTTACACTGAAGATGGCAAAGTATATGCCAAAGGTATGCAACGATTGCTGAAAAAGTGGGACACAGCCAAACAATTGGTTCCAAAAGCAGAAATCACCAATAACGGCCTTTCATTTGGGGCCATTTATTATGGTACCAGTACTTATTCTGTTGATGAGGCCAATGATATGTTGTCCGATCAAGGTTTTTCAGTAGACAAAATGAGGGTGCGGGCTTTTCCATTTGGTCAAGAAGTTGAGAATTTTATCAATTTACACGATCATATTTTTGTTGTTGAACAAAATCGTGACGCACAATTGAAATCACTTTTAATTAATGAACTGAGTATAACACCAGAAAAATTTATTTCGATACTTAATATAGATGGTATGCCAATCTCCGCTCGATTCATAGCGAGTGAAATGCTGGAATATTTGCGATCTCATCAGATCAAGGAGGCCATATGAGTTATATAAAATCCCATTTTAGACACCCTAAGGCGACAGTTAATGACATTGGTTTCAATGAAAAGGATTATGAAGGGGCATTATCAACCCTGTGTGCTGGATGTGGTCATGATTCCATCAGTGCTGCCATTGTCAAAGCTTTTTTTGATATGAATATTGAGCCCCATAAGGTGGCAAAAATATCCGGTATTGGTTGTTCATCGAAAACGCCAACCTATTTTTTGGGAAAAGCCCATGGATTTAATTCTGTACATGGCAGAATGCCATCTGTGGCCACTGGAGCTAATATGGCCAATCGTGATTTGCAGTATATTGGAATTTCAGGAGACGGCGATACGGCCTCTATTGGTATGGGGCAATTTGCTCATGTTGTCAGGCGAAACTTGAATATGATATACATTGTCATGAATAATGGTTGTTATGGGCTGACTAAAGGACAAGATTCTGCCACAGCTGACTTGGGCTCGGCAGGTAAAAAAGGTGTTCCAAGCCCATTTGAAGGCATAGATTTGTGTCAGTTGGCATTACAACTGGGTGCTGGTTATGTGGCTAGAGGCTTTTCTGGAGATAAAAAACAGTTGATTCCTTTGATTAAAGGAGCAATCAATCACAAGGGTTTTGCTTTTATTGACGTGATTTCTCCTTGCGTAACATTCAATAATACACCGAGTTCAACAAAAGGCTATGAATATGTGCGTGATCATTTAGAGGCCACTGGAACCATTGATTTTGTGCCCGAAAGGCAAGAACTGAAAATTGTTCACCCCGAGGGAAGTAGTAAAAAAGTTCAGTTACATGATGGCAGTCATTTGGTTTTACAGAAAAATCCTCATGATTATGACCTTGATAATAAGAGAAAAGCAATGGATTATATAGAAAAGGTTAGAGAGGAGCAAAAGGTTTTAACCGGATTAATTTATACAGATGCTCATTCAAAAGACACACATGAAAAGATAAGTACAGTCGATGTACCTTTGAACGGATTGTCACAAGATGAATTGTGTCCAGGGTCTTCTGTGTTGGGAGCTTTTAATGAAGGGTTTAGGTAATTAAATGTTGCTAACTCGAATATTTCATCAAAAGGGTATAAAAACTGAATTTACAGCGGTGTTTCTCCAATCTATTTTGCCATTTTTTCTCTAAACTCTATTTTACGATGAAATATTGGCGCTAACATTCAGCCATTCATGCACTAATTTTGAACAATGAATGACTGAGTATGTTAATGCGATTTAACAATATTGATGGGCTATTTCTTGAATTTTGTTAAGGAGAGATGATAATCCATTGCTTCGTGTTGGAGATAAATGTTTGTCCAATCCGATTTCACTGATGAATGTTGGAGCCGTTTTTTTGATCTCATGTGCTGTTTTACCAGAGTAAATACTGAGTACTAAAGCAATCAATCCAGAGACGATTGCGGCATCGCTTTCTGCTTTGAAAATAATCTTTTCATCCAGTAAATCATGGGTTATCCACACTTGAGATTGGCATCCTTGTAATTTGTTTTCTTCGGTTTTATCGGTCTCTTCTATTTTTTCTAAATTTTTACCTAAGTCTATGATATATTGATATTTTTCCATCCAATCAGCAAAAATTTCAAAGTCATCAATGATCTCTTTTTGTGTTTTAGTTATCATTTTTTAATGCTCCATCGTGTCCCTTGAGTTGAGTCTTCAAGCACTATATTCATTTCTGAAAGTTTGTCCCTAATGAGATCAGATTGAGCCCAATCTTTATTTGTTCTGGCTTGTTCTCTTTCTAATATCAAAGCATTAACCTTTTCTTCATCGATGTCACTGTCTGTTTTTTTAAACCATTGTTCTGCGTCATGTTCGAATAAGCCTAAAAGGGCACCTGTACTGAGTAAACTGGATTTATATTTTTGTTTATCTTCAATTGTTTGTGCTTTTGCCAATTGTTTGGCTATTTTATTAATTTCAGCAAATGCCATTGGAGTATTGAGATCATCGTCAAGTGCATCGATGACAGGTTGAGGAATGCATTCATTGCCGATGCTGGCAGTGATATCTTGATTCTCACGCAATACAGCATAAATTCTGTCGACAGTTTTTTGTGATTTATGTATGGATTCATCAGACCAGTCTACCGATTGCCTGTATTGGGCGCTTAACAGCAACCATCTGATGACTTCGCCTTTATATTGTTCCGTTACGTCTTTAATTAATAATATATTGCCAAGAGATTTGGACATCTTTTGATTGCCCATGTTAATCATGCCATTATGTAGCCAGTGATTAGCAAAACTTTCTGTATCATTAGCGCAACAACTTTGTGCTGACTCGTTTTCATGATGAGGAAAAACCAAATCTCTGCCACCACAGTGTATGTCTATTACATCTCCTAAATGTTGTTTGCACATGGCAGAACATTCTATATGCCAACCAGGTCGACCACGTCCCCACGGACTATTCCACCCAGGTAAAGTCTCATCTGAGGGTTTCCATAAAACAAAATCAGCAGGGTGTTTTTTATAAGGAGCCACTTCAACACGTGCACCAGCAATCATATCTTCTAGGTTTCTATTAGATAATCTGCCGTATTTATCATAAGATTCCACATTGAATAATACATGACCTTCTGCTTCATAGGCATTGCCTTTGGCAATTAATGCATTGATCATTGAGATGATTTCAGGAATATGAGCAGTAGCATAAGGCTCTATATCAGGAGGTAATACGCCCAACTGTTGAATGTCATTATTGTATATGTCAGCGTATTTTTGTGAATATTTTTTGATATTCATGCCCAGGTTTAGAGCTGATTTATTAATTTTATCATCAATATCAGTGATGTTACGAGCATAGGTTACTTTGGGGTAATGGTGTTTTAGTAGACGGTAAAGAACATCGAATACGACAGCAGGTCTTGCATTGCCTATATGTGCATAATTATAGACCGTTGGTCCACACAAATACATGGTCACAGAATCGGGGTTTATCGGTGTAAACAGTTCTTTTTTACCGGTTTTTGTATTGTATAAATTCAAGGGTTTTGCTTCTTATTTAAAGTTTAATATTTTATGCTATATCAATGATATCTTTAAGGAAAAATCATATTAGATATTAAGAAACTTAATTTAGATGGATTTTCATCTATGAAAATTGTATTATAATCGCTTAAATTGATAAAAGGCTGCTCAAAATGGTAAATAATATATTTAACAAGGGTTCGGGTACTGACGAGCTATATTTGGGAGAAAGAGTACATAATACTGATTTTTTCAAATTAGATATTGAGGCATTGAATCGTTTTCTTGCTTTTTGTCATCGTAGGAAATTTCCTAAAAAAGCCTCTATCATTAGACCTGGTGATTTAGCTAATACCTTATATTATATTGTTAAAGGGTCAGTGACCATTTCTTATGAAAATGAAAGTGGTAAAGAACTGATTTTGGCTTATTTAAATGAAGGAGATTTTATTGGAGAAATGGGGCTGTTTATGAGCACTGAACACAGGGAAGTTTTGGTTAAAACTAAAGAAAATTCTGAATTGGCCGAGATTGGCTATCAAAGATTAGGCAACTTGTTTCTGACAGACTTAAAAACTGATGCAGCACAAATTCTTTATTCTATAGGCACTCAATTAACGCACAGATTATTACAAACCAGCAGAAAAGTTCACCGTCTTGCATTTCTTGATGTAACGGGCAGAGTGGCAAGGACATTATTGGACTTAAGCAGAGAGCCAAATTCAATGACACATCCTGAAGGCATTCAAATAAAAGTATCCAGACAGGAAATTGCTAAAATTGTTGGTTGTTCCCGAGAAATGGCTGGTCGTGTATTAAAAGATTTAGAGGAACAAGGTAACTTGATTGTTAAAGGGCATACCATTGTGATTCTTCATAATAAATTAGAAGATACTTGTTAATTTAGCATACAACAAAAAGTTCAAGAATCATCTTTGTTAAAATCTAATTACAAAAAGATTTTAATTTATCGTAAAAATACAGCACATGGGTATTTTGACAAAATTGTCCTAACTATGTGCTTTTAATTTGGTTTTCCTTATCTTCATCAGGTTTTTGCTCCTCTTTCTTAAGCTTACTTGCTATGGCGCTGAGTGCTCTGTCAAATAAGGCCACTTGTTGTAGTATCCTGATGGTTTCATTGCGTAAGCCAGCGGCTAATGCTAAGCGATTTTTATCGGTGATTTTCAGCCCTCTTGAGTTCACAAACAAATATTTTCCGGTGATCGGGCTTATCCATGAAAGTTTTGCGCGCACGGCAGAATTGCCAGATCGAACAAACTCTAGCCATGTTCCTGTTTTGAGTTGGTCAATCATGCGAGCATATTCATCATCAACATCTTCATATTTCTCATCATCTTCTGAAGGTTCAATGATTTCTTCAATGTAGTCAATAATTTGATTATTTTGTTTGCGTATTTCAGATAATTTGAGAATTTCTTCTGGCGGGATTAATTCAACATCTTTTGGTGGGCTGCTGTCTTCAGTAGAGGTGTTATCAGATTCGATTTCGTGAATTTGACACAAGCACTTTTCCAGCATGTTGAGTTTTTCAATCAGCTCTTTAGGATTAAATGCCACCAGTTTAAGGCCTTCTTCATACACTGATCTGAGTTTTTCGATGTGTTGTTTAGTGACTTTAAACGCTGTTTGTTTTTGAGAGAATTCAATGATTTTTTCAACAAACTTTACTTTTTGAAAATATTGTTTAGATTTGGGTGTGTGTCTTAAATACATCAAAACAAGTACACTTGACCATTCCCCAAGCAAGATGTCTCTAATCAATATGGGCATTGGTTTGTTGGTCATTTTATTAACCAATAACTTTGCTGATTCTTTCTTTGCTTGATCGATTTTGTCTTGGCCAAGGGTCTTTTCTTTGGTGCGTTTTTGTGTGACATCGGCCTTTTTCTTAAGTCTGATTAAAAACTTATCCAGATCTTCAAGAAGTGTGACAAATATTTCTTCTTTGTATTCATCAATATATAAAATGGTCTTTGCGATGTCTTCAATTTTATTGATGAATTGTTTGTTTTTGTCTGCTTCTTCTGTCCAGCCAACTGAACTGACAGATAATTTGTCCAACAATTGACGAGCAGGGTGTTTTTTGTTGGCAAAAACATTTTTATCTTGTAAAGCAATTTTTAAATAAGGGATTTGAAGTTTTGCCAATATTACCTGTATGGCATCAGGAAGGTTTCGGTCGTCAACAATAAACTGAAATAACATACCTACCAGATCAATGGTATCTTCATCTTTTTTCTTAACTGTTTGATCTTTGGTAGTTTCGTCAATTTTGTGTAGTTGTTTTATTAATTCATTTTTGATCTCAGTTGGAGACATGCTGTTTTGTTCATGAACTTGCATGTTGCGAAACATATCACTTTGTAAAATTGATAGGGCATTCATTACTGAACCCATAGCGATGTTGCCAACAGAACCTTGACCAGGAATTTGGCCAGAAATTTGACCTTGAGCAATAGCTTGCGATGATGGGTTTTGATTACTATTTGCAGTGGCTGTAGGGTTTTGGTTATCAGTGGTTGATACATCCTGGGCGAATGTTGGTTGATTCTGTTGAAACAATTGTGAAATCAACTGATAGTTTGGATCAATGTACTGATTATTAACTGGAGGCTGTGGTGCGGTAGTTTGATTGTTTACTACCGCAGTATTTCCATCATTTTGATGGTCGTTGTTTGCGGTGTTTTGGGGTTCATTTTGAGTTGGCATGTGCGCAGCAGGAGCGCCTCCAAAGCTCGCTCTGCCAATATTATACTTAATTTCAGGAATGATGCCTTTTTGTATAAAGAAGTCGTTAATCAGTGTATATGTAGAGTTCATTTGTCCCATGACATTTCTCTCAAATAATTTATACATGATCAATTTTAAGGTAACTTCCATATCAACCACTTTGATGCTCTGGCTAAAGGAGTTGACGATCACATGTGGACCAACGGGAATGTTATTATGCTCTAATTTAGTGCCAGAGGCCAACAGTGAAAATCTTTTTTCCATGGCGAATAAGTGCTTATGATAAGCCATTTCTGACTTATTGATTAGATTAACCTTTGCCAAGGTTTCATCCAGCTCTTTTTCATCAATCAATGATAGGGATAGTTTCTTTTGTTGTTTGGTGTCTGATACTTCTGAATTAAAGAAATCATATTCATTTTTTTTGAATGATTGAAATACATCTTTAAACGAATCAAAAAAAGTAGAAAAAATGCGATCTCTTGATTTGCGTATCAACCGCATTGATTCAAAATATAATGTTTGCTTTTGGTTAGAGTCTGCTTTTTCTGCAAGGTCAAAAAGTGAATCATCCAGAGATTCAAAAAAGGTGACAAGTTTTGGTTTCATGTCTTTGGCAAACATGGTGAAAATCTTTGGAAGCAATTCACCAAGAGCATATTCTTCGGCTTTTGCCTTTTTGTTTAAATTGACGATTTGCTCTTCGGTTTTCTTCATGGTTTTGTCTACTCTCAATAATATAGTATAGCAAGATTATTTGTATAAATATGTGACCGCCGTCACATTCAGTTGATACAATGGAAGTATATGTAATAACTTTGAATAGGATTTATGACAATTTTATCAGATGGAATCTCATAATAATACCATTAATAATCATTGCAGGAGATCTATATGTATAAAATTAATTTCAATTTTATCTTTGATTTTTTATGATTTGTGAACGGGTTCCAATTTCTAGTCGAAGCCTTAAGAATGAAAATATTCTTGGCATCTAAGCCTTTGCAGTTGAATCAATAGCGCTTTAACAGTAATATGTTAAAAATAATCTAATCACAATCAATCAGTTGTACAATATATTCTCCATGATTAAAGCCAGCGAATTTAAAAAAAGAAGATCCCAAATTGCAAAAATAATCGGCCCAGACTCGATTGCAATCATTAAAGCCAAAGATGTATGTTTAAGGAATGGTGATGCTGAGTATAAATACCGTCCTGATAGTTATTTTTATTACATGACGGGCTGTCATGAACCACATGCAATTATGATCATATGCCCTGAAAATGAAAATGGGCAAGATATTTTACTTTGCAGGGAGATAGATCCTAAAAAAGTCATTTGGGATGGGCCAATGTTAGGTCTAAAGAATGCAGAACAACAATTGGCATTTGATTGTGCTTATGATATTGATGAAGTTGATAGCATCATACCACAACTAATGAAAGGCCGTGATAAGGTTTATTTTATGCTGGGCATGGACACCGACTTCGATCATAAAATTGTTCATTGGGCCAATGAGGTTACCCACAATAAGTGGGCTAAAAGTCAAGCACCTCATGAATTAATCTCTTTGAAACCTTATCTCGATGATATGCGGGTTTATAAAAGTAAAGATGAAATAAAGTGTATGCAAAAATCAGCTGATATTGCTGCATCTGCACATGTTAAAATGATGCAGTCTTGTATGCCTGGTATGTATGAATATCAGTTAAATGCTGAGTTTTTAAACAGCATCACCAGAGAAAATTCTCAAGCCAGTTATTTGCCCATAATTGGTGGTGGTAAGAATGCGTGTATTCTCCATTATATTAATAATAATCATGAACTTAAAGATGGTGATTTGGTGTTGATTGATGCTGGTGCAGAATATGATTATTACGCATCAGATATCTCCAGAACATTTCCAATAAATGGCCGTTTTTCTGAGCATCAGGCAGCGTTGTATGAAGTTGTATTAGCAGCCCATACAGCAGCCCTATCAAAAGTAAAACCTGGAAGTCATTGGAATGAACCCCATGATGCTGCAGTGCGAGTGTTGACCCAAGGTATGATTGATTTGGGTTTGTTAAAAGGAGATATTGAAAAATTGATTGAAGAACAAGCTTATGTGCAATTTTATATGCACAAAACTGGCCATTGGCTGGGGCTTGATGTTCATGACTGTGGCGACTACAGCATTGATGGTTTGTGGGTTGAATTGGAAGCGAGTATGGTTTTAACCATAGAACCAGGATTGTATATTGACCATCAGGCTGCTGTTCCTGATCCTTATAAAGGCATTGGTATCCGTATAGAGGATGATGTATTGGTTACCAAAGATGGACATAAAATATTAAGTAATAAGGTTCCAAGAACCATCGAAGAAATTGAAAAGCTAATGAGGCAGACATCATGAAAAAAACACTATTGATTGCATTAATGGGACTATCAACTATCGGATACTCCGCTACATTCAGATGTGGTCATGTGCTAGATGTGATTTCAGGAAAAATGCTCGAAAATATGTACGTAAGTACTGATAATGGTAGATTTGATGCGATAAAACCGTATAAAAATCAAGTGGTTGATGTTGACTATTCATCACAATATTGTGTTCCTGGATTTATAGACATGCACACGCATTTGTCTTTTGAATTCAACGCCAATAGCTATATCGAAAAATTCCAAATGAATGAAGCAGACTATGCATTTAAGTCTACAATGTTTGCTCAAAAGACGCTGGCTGCTGGTTTCACTTCAGTCAGGGATTTAGGTGATGTGTTTAATGTAACCATTGCACTGAAAAAGGCCATCAATAAAGGCCACGTCCAAGGGCCTCGAATTTTTACAGCGGGCAAATCAATCGCGACCACAGGTGGTCATGCTGACCCTTCTAATGGTTATCGTCATGGGCTTTTTCCTCATCCTGGTCCTGAAAATGGCGTTGTTAATGGTGTCGCAGAAGCTGCTCATGCAGTAAGACAAAGGTATCAAGATGGCGCTGATTTAATTAAAATAACCGCAACAGGAGGTGTGTTATCAGAAGCGGCCAGTGGGGATAATGCTCAATTTAATCAAGAAGAATTAAAAAGTATTATTGATACGGCCAATGATTATGGGTTTAAAGTAACAGCACATGCTCATGGAAAAGCCGGTATGAAAAGGGCAATTTTAGCTGGAGTTGCCAGTATTGAACATGGAACCTATCTGGATGATGAAATCATTAAGCTCATGAAAAAACATGGCACATATTTGGTGCCAACCTTAATTGCTGGTGAATGGGTCACGTCGAAATCGGCTGAACCAGGTTTTTTTCCAAAAACAGTGGCTAAAAAGGCCGCTACCATTGGCCCTAAAATCGCCAATTCCTTTGAAAGAGCGCATAAAGCTGGCGTGAATATTGCTTTTGGAACCGATTCAGGTGTCAGCGCCCATGGGGACAATGGCCAAGAGTTTGCTTTGATGGTCAATGCAGGTATGACGCCTTTGAAGGCATTGCAATCTTCTACCATTAATGCCGCAACTTTACTTGGGCAGGAGGATCATTTGGGTTCGATAAGCGTGGGTAAATTTGCAGACATGGTGGTTCTCTCAGATAATCCATTAAAAAATATCAAAACTGTTGAATCTGTTCAATCCGTGATAAAAGGCGGTACAGTAGAATTTTCAGGCGCAAAGAATGAATAAGGAAGACAATAGATATGAGTACTGAGAGATTGGCAAAAGGTTATTTGCAATGGCGGTGCCGAAGGGGTACTAAGGAACTTGATGTCATGCTTACCAGGTTTCTTGATTCATCATATGAGACGTTATCTGATCAAGAACTTCATGGGTTTAATGAATTATTAAATACACAAGATACTGAGCTGTGGTATTGGTTAAGTGGGCAGGTTAAGCCAAATGAAACTGCTATACAAAATATTGTTTTGAAAATCCGTGATCGTAATTAACAAAGATGAATGGTTTGATCTGGATCTTTGTGCCATCGGTTTGACGATATCCTCGTCAATTTTTGTTTTTTTTCTAAAAATAGACACATATTGGCAATATCTACTTTTGCTGGCCTTAATTGTGTGTCTTGTACTTTTTTACCGGAAAATACAGAGTAACAAGAACATCAATATTCATGTCAATAAGCAGCAATGGTATGTTGAATGGCAAGGACAATTGTGGCCTGTAATACTAAAAGATTATTGGCGAGGGTCAAAATTTTTATGTATTTCACTGCGTGGTTCTGAAAAATCTATCTCTTTATTAGTTCGGCGCAGTATAATTGGTCAAGAAAAATTTTCTCAACTGCATGCTATCATCACATGAATCTCAATTTTATGACCCAAAAGAACAAAGCCCGTATTCCCGTAAAAGTCGGTGAGTGCATCATAGGCGATAAAGAAATCATTGTTCAATCAATGACCAATACTGACACTGCCGATGTACAAAAAACCGTTGAGCAAATTTATCAATTGTGGCAAGCTGGATCACAATTGGTTCGAGTTACGGTAGATAAAGAAGCCGCCGCTGCTGCCATTCCAGAAATCGTTGATCGATTGGGTGCAGCAGGGTGTCAAGTTCCAATTATTGGCGATTTTCATTACAATGGTCACATTTTGTTGAGCAAATACCCAGATTGTGCAAAAAAGTTGGCCAAATACCGCATTAACCCAGGCAATGTGGGTTTTGGTAGAAAAAAAGATGAGCAATTCGCGCAAATCATCAAGATTGCCATAGACAACGATAAACCTGTCAGAATAGGGGCTAATTGGGGCAGTCTCGATCAAAAACTCTTAGCTCAAATGATGGATGAGAACAGTCAATTATCCGAACCAGTGGGTGCTGATAAAGTGATGCAAGAAGCTTTGATTATGTCAGCTTTAAACAGTGCTGATAAAGCCAAGGAGCTGGGGTTAAGTGAAGATAAAATCATCATTTCTTGTAAAGTCAGTGGGGTTCAACCATTGATCAGTATTTATCAATCATTGGCTCAAAGGTGTAGTTATCCATTACATTTGGGTTTAACTGAAGCTGGCATGGGTTCAAAAGGTATTGTGGCATCTACTGCTGCATTGAGTATTTTATTGCAACAAGGTATCGGTGACACCATAAGAGTTTCATTAACTCCTGAACCCAATCAATCTCGTACAGAAGAGGTGATTGTCGCGCAAGAAATTTTACAATCCATGGGGCTCAAATCATTCGCCCCGATGGTGACAGCTTGCCCTGGATGCGGCAGAACCACCAGCTCTTTCTTCCAAGAATTGGCACAGAAAACTACGCGTTTTATTCGCGAAAAAATGCCTGAATGGCGCATTAAATATCCAGGTGTAGAAGACATGAGTGTTGCAGTTATGGGCTGTATTGTTAATGGTCCCGGTGAAAGTAAGCATGCAGACATTGGTATTTCTTTACCTGGTACTGGTGAAGCGCCATCTGCGCCAATATTCATACAAGGTAAAAAAACACAAACCTTACGTGGTGAGAACATTGCGGATGAATTCCTGACCATCATGAATGATTTTGTTGAATCTCACTATGGCTGACCAAGAACTAAGAATCAACACAAAGCGCTTTTTCATATTTAACATCCCTTATTTTATTCGTTACATATTTGGCGGGCAGGTCTTGCCTATTTTGTTGTTTTTTTGTTGTGTTTCGATATTATTTGGCATTATTTTTATTTTTTTAATTGTCATTATGATGGTTTATAAATTTGCTTTTGACATATTAGCAGATACCGCTAAAGGAAATATGAAGCCGAATGTCCGCCAAAATTATTTGGTGACAAATGTTGTGGCGATCAAAGTGGCCGTTATCGGATTATTGACAGAAGGGCTGTTGTTGTGGCTTAGGTTGAAGGGTTACCATGAATCACGACTGATCTTGATGGCAGTATTTACCTTTGTAACACCTGCGATATATATGATTTTGGCATTAAGCAATGCTCTATTGATGGCTCTAAACCCATTGAAGGTGTTAAAGTTGATAGTAACTATGCCATTATCATATAGTGGTTTTGTTGCTTTTTGGTTGGCTACCAGTGCGGTGCAGGAATGGATTATTAACCCTTCATTAAGCCACCTATTACCTGATCTTCCTTTTGTTGTGATCTCAGCATTTTTTGAATATGGATTATTGTTCCTGAATTTCCACATCATGGGTTACATCGTTTTTCAGAATCGCAAAGCTTTGAATTTAGAAGGCATAGGTTTTGAACGCATTGATGATGACCATTTGTCTATTCAGACAGTGGTAATCAATCCATTTTATGAGAGAATTAAACGTCTATTGTCTGAAGATGATGCCCCGCAAGCATTGGCAATGGTGATTGATCTTCAAAAAAATGGTGATACCAGTTCAGAATTACAAGATTTGTATCAACAGGCGATGCAAAAAAAACTTTATACGCCAACCAATATTGAGGTAGGGCATAAAGTGCACACGTATCTGAATCATAAGAAAGACAGCAAAGCGTTCGATTTGGTAAGAAAACACATCGATGCAGGTAAGGATTTTATAGAAGCGTCACCAGAAGACATCAATCGATTGATACATTGCGCTGTAGAAAAAAATCGGGCTGATTATGTTGTGCATTTGGTTAAAGATTTCCATAAGAAATACCTTTACCATGCAGATATCGTCCCCAATTATTTTTTGTTAGCGAAAGTTTTGTATGAGGATACGACTACAAGGGGTGAATCCAAAGCCATTTTAGTCGGTCTGATTAATAAATATCCGCAAGATAATGCCATTGCTGAGGTGAAAGCTTGGTTGAAAGGATTAGAGTTAATGGAAAAGAAAAGTAATAAAGACATTTAATTAATTCGATTTGCCCTTACATACCTCTATAATGAAAAAAAAATCTGATAATAATCAAAACAACAAACCCAATGTTAGCCAGCTCAGTTTAATTTGGCCATTGGTTGTACCCTACAAAAAACAAGTGCTGTTTGCTTTGCTCTTATTGATATTGGGCGTGGCAACTAATTTATCATTGCCTGTTGCATTCAAACAAATGATAGACTTGGGTTTTTCTGCTGAGCATAAAGACCAACTTTCACAATATTTTTTATTGGTATTTGTAGTGGCCAGTTTGATGGTGTTGTTTACTTCATTACGCTATTATTGGGTTTCCTGGGTTGGGCAACGGGTTGTAACCGATTTAAGAAAAAAAGTGTATTCACAGGTCTTGAAACAAGCATCAGAGTTTTTTGAGCGCACAAAAACTGGAGAAATATTGTCACGAATCAATACTGATACCACTTTGGTAGAAACAGTCGTTGGCAGTACATTTTCAGTAACACTGAGAAGTGTGGTTACTCTGATTGGTGCTGCAATAATGCTGGTGGTGACCAGTCCTAAACTGGCGGGTATGATTGCACTCATGCTGCCGATGATTGTCATTCCTATTGTGGTTGCGGGAAGAAAAATACAAAAATTATCTCGTGATGAACAAGACAGGATTGCAGATTCTTCAGCGTTGGCAACAGAAACCATCAATGCGATACATGTGGTTCAGGCCTATGCACAGGAAAGCAAGGAAGATCAAAAATTTCATCAGGCCATTCACAATGCCTTTATTGCATCAATTGCATCGATTAGAATGTCAACAATATTGTCAATGTTGGTTGGTTTTATTGTATTTACCAGCATCGTATTTGTTTTGTGGATGGGGGCTCAAGATGTGATTTCTGGAGGAATGACAGCAGGGACACTGAGTCAATTTGTCATGTATGCGATTATGGCAGCCACCACCACTGGTGCATTAACCGGTGTATGGAGTGAATTAAAAAAAGCAGCAGGGGCATTGGAGCGCATTACAGAGTTGATGAATACCAAACCAGCTATTGACAATGCTGAGCATGCCATTACGATTGCTGATGATGTGGCAGGTGCTGTTGAATTTAAAAATATTTCATTTGCATACCCGAGTCGTCCTGCTGTTAAAATCATTGATGACGTATCAATCACAATCAATCCTGGTGAAACTGTTGCATTGGTTGGCCCTTCAGGTGCAGGTAAATCCACATTATTCCAACTGTTGATGCGATTTTATGACATACAGGAAGGCCAAATCACATTGGATCAAGTCGACATAAAAAAAGTTGATTTGTCAGATTTGCGCTCCCAGTTTGCTTTGGTCGCACAAAACGTGACGATTTTTTCTACCACTGCAGCAGATAATATTGCCTATGGCTTAATTGAAGGAAATGATCACAATGCAGCAATTTTACAAGCGGCCAAAGTAGCACATGCCCATGATTTTATTGAACAGTTGGATGATAAGTACCAAACTTATCTTGGTGAAAGAGGCGTCAGGTTATCAGGGGGGCAAGCCCAAAGGCTATCAATTGCCAGAGCCGTGATTACAGAACCTGCCGTATTATTGTTAGATGAAGCAACCAGCGCTCTAGATGCAGAGAATGAAAAGTTGGTGCAGGATGCACTCAACAGCATCATGCATAATCGCACCACATTAATCATTGCACATCGACTTGCAACGATTCGTAAGGCCGATCGGATCATCGTTATGGATGAAGGCAAAGTGGTGGCTCAGGGCAAGCATGAAGATTTGTTGGAGAGTAATCAGTTGTATGCCAAATTGGCCAAATTACAATTCACAAACCAGTTGTAATACATTTACTCTATAAACAACTAATGGATATTTTTTAAGAATCACATTCAATATATTAAGCATCAAGGCTTTATTTTACTGATGATGTCGATAAGCACCTGCCTAGATATGATGTTTTGACTTGTCCATCATAATATCGCGAGGATTATGAAA
>CAYGTC010000006.1:0-129686 GCA_964352735.1 uncultured Alcanivoracaceae bacterium
TTTACTAATCAAATTCTGCTCTTGCGTACCTTTCAACCCGACAGACTGATAGAATGGATTTTAGGGGAAAAATGGCAAAATAGATTGGATGAATATCGCCACAAAGCCAGTTATTCATGGCTTTGTGGCGATTAACATGATCATTAAATTCATGTGTGAATTTAAGCAATATATGCAGCCATTTTTTTCATAAAACCATTCAGGTACAAAGTGTCTTTTTAATAAAGTCGTCTAACTCAATGTTTTTCATAGATAAAATCAATTTTTTTACCGATTTGATGAAATATCCGAGCTAGTGATTGATGATTTTATATCAATCGTCTTTCGCATTGGTTTTATTATTGTTGATTTCATATTTGAGGATCAACATCAGATATATGCTGCCAATGATTGTACCCGGCAAAATGGCATAAAAAATGGCTTTGGTGTCAAAAATATAATGAATCGTTACTGGTATCGTAATCAATAAAATAAAACTCACCACATAAGTGTACATCATAGCAAAATCGGTATCATTGAATTTTCGATATATGTTCATGACTGATATTTTGAGCAATAAGGTTGTGGTGAATGCATAACTGCCTTGAATGAGCCCCGCTTTAATAAATTGTTCTGATGAGTCCCAATAGTTGACCAGTCCCGCCCATGATCCATAGACTAAAAAAGCAAGAATTGGTGCCAGTTTTAAGATGAAAGTTCGAATTTTTTGTATTGACATTGTTCGTGATTTAATAAGCCTGTGTTTTTATTTAAGTGCAATTCATCAAAATAATAATAATTCAATTGTTGATTATTGATGATGATTTGGCTGATACTTTTGGTGTGTGTGTCTGCTCTGGACATGAAAATACTGCTGCTTTTATCCTGGCTATCATGCTGTTGATGTAAATGATTGAGAAAGTAACGTGGTTTGTTGTTGTGCTCGGATAAGTGTGTTGTGAACTTGTCAAAATACAAAGCCCTTTTTCTTAAGATGGCCTTTGTTTCAATGGATGATGATGAGAACATCAATGTTTGTGGAGGTCGGTATGTTTTTTCGCTGAGCGTTTTACCGTTCCAGCTGAAGTTAATGACTGTGTTGTTGTTTATACATAGTAAGTCAAAGGGGTTATGAGGGGCTTGTAATATCCTTGATAAATGATTTTTGCAATCAACAAGATTGGACTGGGATAATAAAGCAGGGATGATGTGCCCCCTACTGATTGCTACGTCGGTATGATATTCGTGGTATCTATTTAATAATGCAAATATAACGCCGTGGTTATTAAAACCAAACCAAGTGCCATGTGATTTTTGATCTACTGGATAATATTTGTCAGTATTTTTATCTTTACAATGCTGTATGGTATTGAGTTCTGGTCGATTGCGCTGTTCATCTCTGTTCATGGTCACAATCATTTGATCTGGACCTGAATATATACTGACAGTACACATGGCTTATGATGCGTTTGAGGTCCTTAAGAAGGAACGAGTGCTTGGTGCAAGCCCTATTTTTTGATCAATTTCAATGCCTTTGTTCTTAATAATGAGGGACATATGAGCGGCGTGGTGAATGGTGTGATTGATCAGATAAAGGAATTCTCTGGCAATGGTTGAGGTAAATGTGGCATTTTCAGTTGCTAAACAGTCAATTTCAGAAATGACTTGTATGCTGGTATTTAAGGTGCTTTCTGTTAAAAGTTTTTTGGACTCGTCCAACCACTCAATCAAGCTGTATAATTGATTGAGGCCTTCTAGACTATTGGTTTCAATCGTTGTTCCTCTGTTTCTGTTATTATAATCGAGCACACCTGTGTCAATGCCCTTTTTTAAGGCCAAAAAATGATCGTTGACATGACGGACGTGCATGCCAATGTTCAGGTCACAATACAATATTTTTCTTTGTTGATCACTGAGACTTTGAATTTTTAATAAAATGGTAATGATTTGATTTACCGAATTTTTTGTTGAATCAAGCAGCATTTGTGTGTTTTTCCCATGTTTCTTTAAATTCTTGGGTTCCTTTTACCCCAAGGTATCGAATTAAGTACTTGTCTGGTGATTTTCTTAAATCTACCAATATTAAACCATCCAATGATTGGTTGAATGACTCATTAATGGTGAAAGTGATGAATTTACCATTCAGCGCCAAATAATGACGGATTAATATGGGGATTGTTTTACCTGAATCAATGGTGCCCAAAAGCTTATTAATGACCGGTAATTTACTCAGTGAGGGAAATAATTTATGAGTCCATGGTTTATCTTGTATATTCAATGGTTTACGAGGGTTTATGTGTTTTGCTATTGAAGCATCGGCAGGGTAATGATGGGTCAATGTGTCTGCTAAAAATTTCCTGGCAAGGTTTGAATACTGTTGCGATATGCTCACAGCACCAAATAATGTATGGTAATTCTTATTGTTTAGCATGTAAACACCTATGCCTTTCCACAATAAGTCAAGTGCCCGTGGGTGTCTTTGATAATCAATAGAGACGAAAGATCGGCCTACCTCTACTGAATGTTTTAATGATTTGATAAATTGTTTGTCATAATCATAGAGTGAGTAACTGTAGAGTTTTTTTAATCCGTGATTCTCAATCAATTGATCAACTCGAGCGAGGCGATAACCACCAACGATTTGTTTTTTATCATTGTCCCATACCCACAGATGAGAATAGAATGGGTCATAAATGTCGCTGTCTAGTTCTTTGCCTGTGCCTTCATCAACGGCTCTGAATGTTTTCTCTCTGGTGATTGCAATCTGTTCCATAATGCAACCAAGTTTGTCATAGGGAGCACAGTACACTGACATTGATTTGTGTTCGAGTAGACGGTACTCTATGAGTTTTTCATGTTGAGAAACGATGTCACTAAGCTCAATGTCTTGTTTAATATTTTTGAAGTTTTGTGTCGCGTTGACACCCTTTTGTTTATGATTAATAAGTTCATTATACTTAAGTGACTGGCAACAGAGTTTGAGGTATTCCGTAATGGACTCTTTATCTTTGGTGTGTTGAAAATTTTTGAAGCTTACTATTTTACCGATAATCGCTTTAATATTTTGGTGTTTTTTAGTCACCATTGCTCGGCCAAGCAGGGCTGTTCTCAGTCTTTTATGAATGAACCCTGATAAATAAAAAGGGTAACTGTTTCTGGCATCAATATAAATGGGTAAGCAATCAGATTGATGTTTGATGATTAATCGTGCTACGACTGTGTTCCACTCACTGTCTTGTATGGAAAAATTCTTCAGCTTAAGTTCTGAAACAATCCCAGCTGGGAAAATCAGTACTGCGCCTTTATTTGCCAAATGTTTACTGAGTGCTAAAATACCTTTGGCATTTTGTTTCTGTTTGTTTTTGTTCAACACATCAACGCCAATGAACAGATCAGAAAATTCAGGAAAAGTTAATAACATTTCATTGGTTAATACTTTCAAATCGGGTCTGATTTTTAACAACATTTGTGTCAGTAACATGCCATCCAAGCCTCCTAATGGGTGATT
Organism: uncultured Alcanivoracaceae bacterium; assembly: GCA_964352735.1. Classification (GTDB taxonomy): domain Bacteria; phylum Pseudomonadota; class Gammaproteobacteria; order Xanthomonadales; family Marinicellaceae; genus NORP309. Next base: position 3,488 of record CAYGTC010000006.1, read on the forward strand.
GGCGACAAAAATAATAGGCCCAGACTCAGGAATGTCTTGCAAATTATTGTGATTAATTATGGACAGTTTTGCATCAAGGTCTTTTAGTCCAGCATCTAACAATCCCTTACCATCAACGCCATGATCATTGTTGGGGTTGTCTAACCAATTCTGATAGATGCCCTTGATGTCATCTAATTTGGTGAATTTTTCGATAAGGTACTTAACAGATCTGTTTTTGATGGGTAAGTCCAAAGGGTTTTTCATGTGTTTCTCTCGTTTAATCGGTATCAGGATAATGATTCGATAAATTTTTTTCAATTTTCCAATGTTTGTAAAGCTTAATCAATCCAGGTGGTTTATACCCTAATGAACGTTGATGAGCTCCGATTTTAAACAAACTGGTATATTGCCACATCAGGGTTTTAATGGCCTCAATAAATGAGGAACTTTTATCCCAAATATGTATAGACTCGGCACTGGCACCATTTATTTCAATTATTTCTAATGTTTTGCCTTTTTTGAGTTGTTCCATATCCTTAAACTTCACATCTAGTCTACCGTAATTAAATTCAGGTAGGCCTTGCATCATCAATTCTATGGCTTCAGATAATTCTGCAGTAATGTGTCCTCTGGCATCTTCAAAAATGGCTCCATGACAGTGACTGGCTGAAAATAACAGGTTGTATTTTTCACCTTTTTTAATGACTTGATCCCAACGGTCTTGGTTTTTTCCTTGGTAAAGGTGTAACAGGTTTTTGGCCCGGGGGTCCTTTTCCAACAGTTGTTTTAGCGTCAATTTGCCATCACCTATGACTGTTGGGCTGTGTTTCAATGTCAGTGACACAACTTTTCCCTGCTTATCATGCGGCATTTTGACATAGAAAATCCCTGCCTCTGGTTCATAGTTGGCCAATTTCTGTATTAATAAAGCACTGCCAACGGGGTAAGATTTTATGGTGTCTTTTAATTGCTTGTGGTTATGAATTAACTTGACTCCAGATCCCCGGCAACCAATGTCGGGTTTACAGACAAAAGGAAAGTCTAACCCACTGTTTTGTACCGATTCAATCCATTGTGTGGCTTGTGCACCTGGATCAGTGTTGTCCACAATAAATTTTTGCCACTTTAAAATAGAAGTTTTACATAAGCCTTGTGCCTGTTGCATCAATTCACTTTTGGCAACACCTACCATACCTGATAATGTGAGCCTTGGATTGGCAATGAGGGGTAGGGTTAATGAACCATATCTGATGGATAGCAGTAGCCATTTAATGGCAACAGGTGTGTACATCAGTTTTGTTGGCCAAAATTCAAAAAAGGAGGTGGTTTTTTCGGAACTATTTGTCATTTGCTAAGTTTTTGCCCAGTTTCATGGCAGGCTTCTCAACCCACATATATATCAAAGAGGCTACTATTATACTGATAATAACTGTCAGGGCCATATAAAAAGTAAGGTGTAATCCATCAATCATCGAATTATGCTGTTTCGTAACAAATCGAACCAAGATTTGTAATATTTCAGCGTGAAACAGGTATAAAGAGTAACTTATGGCCCCCAACCAGATCATGATTTTATGGCTGTTTTTCAATAATTTTAACCCAACAAAAAATAATATAAAGCCCAAACAGTGAGCGGAACCAAATCTAAATGAATCGTTGATCAATTCGTATCCTAATAGTGAGCTTAATAATAACGTTAATGGAAGACCGATACACAGCAAAGACGAATAACAAACATACAAATACAGTTTTTTAGGTGGTTTTTTTTGATCAAATAGCGCTCTTAGTAGTGCCCCCATAAACATAATGCTGAGCATATAGGGCATCAATTGGAACTCCTTACTGAGATTAAAATTGTAAAAATTGAAGGCTTGGAGCGTTTGAATAGAAACAAAAATCACAAAATTGATGGTGAGAATGGCAAATAAAGTTCGATTATTGTTCAATTTATTCATAGAGAACAACAAAGTGCACAAGACATAAAATATCAGTTCAATTTGTAATGTCCAATATAAACCAATCAAGTGAGGATGCAGAAAAAAACTCTGTAACATGGTGGCATTGGCCAGGATTGCATTGGAATCTACTGCAATACCGAGTGCCAACTTATAGATAACAAAAGCGATAATGGACAACCAATAGGCAGGATAAAGCCTAAAAAAGCGTCTGATTGCAAAAGATTTAATTGGATTGCGTTGATTGTTATCAAAACTTGCCGGGATAACAAACCCACTGATCAAAAAAAAGCATATGATGCCGATTCTGCCAAAATCGTATTGTTGAATAATATTGGCAAATTGTATGCCATTTGAAGCGATGGATGGAATTTTCGCAAAACTTTCTGAGGAGTGTTGAAAAATAACCAATAATGCAGCAATGCCCCTCAGGGCATCTATGGCGCGAAAACGATTAAATTTAGCATTGTTATTGATATGTTTCATGATTTAAGTGAAGCATATAATTGATCAATTGATTGTGTGCACCCCTGTATGGTTAATTGAGCCGGTAAGCTTTGTTGTTGGTTATTTTGCTTGTTCCTATCACAGGGTTCGATTTTTTTTATTAAGGATACCAAATCCATGGCATCATCACAATTGAAAGTATGGCCCAATTCAGTTTGCTCTGCAATCCATCTCATCCCGGAGCCAGGTAGGTGACTGACTAAGATTTTTTTACCATGAATTATTGCCTCTAAAAGTACCATGCCGTAGGATTCTGCTCTGTCATTAGAAGGCAGACAAAATGCATCACAAGTCGAAAGCAGGGCGTTGAGTTGAGCATCATCCAAAGCGCCAGTCAAATGAATATTGGTTAATTGTAGTTGATCAATAAGCGCCAATAGTGATTTTTTAAGTTCTCCTGTGCCTGTAATTATGAATTGAGCATTGGGAAGCGATTGGGCTGCATTTATCAGTAATTGGTGATTTTTATAAAACGTGAGGCGACCAATATTATAAATTCTGTATTGAGCTGAACCCCATTGTTTTAATGCCCAGTCACGCTCTTGTGAGTTAACAGCCACTTTTTGTTGTTTGATTCCTAATGGAATGATTGAACATTTTTCAACAAACTGAGGCAGTATATTAGAGTGGTGGCAATATTGTTTGCTGCTGCAAATGATGCGCTTGCTTTGCTTTAATAAGGCTTTTTCAAAGGGTCTAAAAAATTGATAGGCAAATTTTAATAACCATGATGACTTTTTTGTTACCATGTCTGATTGCCATTGTATGACCCAAGGTTTTGATCGAGCTTTTTTATTCAACAATAACAGTAAGGCAGATGGGTTAGGCCAAGCAATATGAATTACATCAATTTTATTTTCAGTGAGTAGTTGGTCAATACATTTATTCAATCCAAGCATTATGGGCGTAAATAAAATTGGCTTGATGCTGCGTTGTCTAATGACATTGACACCATTAACAGTTTCTTTCACTGTTTTTGAGAATATTCGTCCATAATCGTGATTGTGGACGATGGCTGTGACCAAATGATTATGTGCTTGTTGCTCAGATAAATCGCGTAAATAAATTTCCATACCGCCATGAAAAGGCGGGTAATATTTACCAAGATGTAATATCTTCATGTATCCTTGTCTATCATCCTCTGATCTTTAAGAGCTTTTTCCAAAATGGCGATTTTTTGGGTGAGTCTTCTGATTTTTTTCTCTTGTAGTGTTCTTTGCACATCTTGTGATAACATTTTCAGAAGTATAAATGATACGGCAATGACAAGAATCAATGTGGGCGGATAATTGATGCCTGCATAATGGGCGACTTTATTAACGATGACTGGGAAAATGGCCAAAATAATGGCAATACTGGCTATTATTAACCACCACACAGCAAAAGGGCCGTGTAAGTGATCTCTGCGAACCATAAGGAAAATGGTGATGGCTAGAATTGCGCCGATCAATAAAGTGGTAATATTTGTCGCTGAATATGTCATGTTAGGCTTTATTCTTTTTTTGTATGGCTGATTTAGCGATACACAATGTTGTTGTTTGAACCATATATTTAAGTACCATCCACCATGAGTAAAATATTTTGGATTTACCGTTTTCTCTGTTAATCATGGGTACTTCAATTTCAGTAATTTTCATGTGTGACTTGGTTAATAGCAGTAAAACTCCTACATCCTGGTAATCCAGTAAACTGGCAGATGATGAAGACAGGATTTTCATGGCTTTTCGGTCATAAATTCTAAAACCTGAAGTTAAATCTTCAATTTTTAGATGGGTTATGGCTTTAAAAAACCACCAGGCAAAACGCTTTGGTCGGCTCAATCTCTGTGTAAAAGTGCCAATCACAACATTAGCAGATGTTTTTTTTATATGATTTTGCAAAAGTCGTGTACCCGTGCTGAGGTGCTGTCCATCAGCATCCATAGTAATGACATGTTCATATCCATTTTTAAGGGCATACCTGATGCCAGTTTGTGTTGCTCCCCATGCCCCAAGTTGTATGGGTAAGTTGATTAATGCAACTTTGTTTTGTTTGACTACTTCTGCAGTTTTGTCTGTAGAGAAGTCATTGACAACCACTATGTGGTTATGCCCTTGTTGATGTAATTGTTCGATCACTGATTGAATACTTGACTCTTCATTGAATGCTGGTATTACGATAAGTGAATTCATAGAAAAACATCTTTAATAAAAGTTCGTAATTTTATATGATGCCCATATGAACTGCAAACATGATCTGATCAGGTATCGAATTAATTGAATAAAAACACAAAAAAAACTGAAAACATCGTTTTACATGATATTTTTGATATCAAGGGGGGAGGTGAGCGATTGGCCATTTCCTTAACACATGCATTACATGCTGATTTGTGTTGTGGCAAAACATCGCCTCAAAGTTTTGATTTAGATAACGAAGACATCAATCGCATATATCGTTTAAATCTAAAACTTGAATTGGCAGGTTTGAAGACATGGGCTTTATCAAGGTTGTTTGCTCATCAGACTGGTTTCTTGGAAAAATATCAAAAAGTAATGTACAGTGGTATTATTTGCCCATTGGCAATACGAAATCATCACAATGGTGGGAATTATTATTATTGCCATACCCCTCCGCGTTTTGTTTATGATAAATTTGAACATTACTTGAATAAAAATATGTTGCCACAACAGTTGATGATGAGGGTTTTGGTTTCTTGGTTTAAACCGCAATATGAATCCTCAGTGGCTATGATGGACGTGGTTTTGACTAACTCTGTATTTGTTAAAGCGCGAATTAAAAAATACCTCAATCGAGATTCCGTTGTGGTTCATCCACCTTGTAACCTTCAAAAGTTTTATTTCAAAGAGTCCAATGGTTATTATTTATCTACAGCACGATTTGACCCGTTGAAAAGAGTTGATCATATCATTTCAGCTTTTAAAAAAATGCCTGATAAGCAATTGGTGTTGTGTTCTTCTGGTTCTGAAGAAAAATCATTGAAAAAGTTGGCAAAGAATGCAGATAATATCACTTTTACTGGTCAAGTTTCTGATCAAAAACTATCTGAGCTTATTGCGCAAAGCATTGCAACCATATACATCCCTAAAGATGAAGACTTTGGTATGTCGCCAGTTGAGTCCATGGCTGCTGGAAAACCAGTTATTTGTAGCAATCACGGCGGGCCAACAGAAAGTGTTATTGATGAAGAAACAGGTTTTTATATTGCAGATCACAATATCGAGCACAATTTAATTGATGTTGTGAGTCGTTTGGATGCCAATCAAGCAGCCACGATGAAAACGGCCTGTCAACAACGTGCTTCAGTTTTTAGTGAAGATTTGTTTCATGAAAAAATTCGTAGATACGTATACGATTGATGTCTTTGAAAAGCTTTACAAAATTCATGTGGTTTAAATTATGATAAGCTTTCTAGCCCGAATATTTCATCAAATCGGTAAAAAAATCGATTTTATCTATGAAAAACATTGAGTTAGACGATTTTGTTAAAAAGACACTTTGTACCTGAATGGTTTTATGAAAAAAATGGTTGCATATATTGGAAAAAATCGCCTCAAAGCCATGAATAACTGGCTTTGAGGCGATATTTCCCCAATCTATTTTGCCATTTTCCCCCTAAATTCCATTCTATGATGAAATATTCGGGCTAGCTATTGTAATTTTTATATGACCTATTTGTAGCGTTTTTGAAGAATGTTAACCCGTTTGATGTAGTTTTGTGTTTCTTTGTAAGGGGGAACATCATTGCCATATTTTTTAACAGCAGTTTCTCCAGCATTATAGGCAGCAAGCGACAACCTTACATTGTTATCGTAAGTATTCAGTAGGTGTTTAAGGTAGGCCGTTCCAGCTTGAATGTTTTGTAATGGATCAAAGGGGTCGGTTACTGAGTAGGTTTTCTGTGTGGCAGGCATTAACTGCATCAAGCCTTGAGCCCCAGCACTTGATTCATTGTCAGCAATAAAACTTGATTCAGCGTGAATGATGGCCTTGATTAAAGAGGGATCAACATCCCATTTTGCTGCTGCAGTTTGAATTTCTTTTTCGAATTTCCCAGTGACCAAGGGTGTATTGTGCCAGTTTACCTTGCTTTTCCACGCACATTCAGGGCACTTGATGTTCATGATTCGATAATTTTTTGTGGCAGGTTTCTTGGAAGAATAATGAATGATGCCATTCTTATCGATATGTTTATAAACTTTTAATGGTTTGGCTTGGCTTATGGCTGTGCTCAGAGCCATTACCAAGAATGTGTTCAAAATGTATTTCATGATCATAATTTTAAATGATATTTGGGGCAATTGAATTTTTATACTTGAAAAATTAATAAATAAACAACAAAATATACAAAATTTGCTAACAGAAATCATATATATGTTCATAATTAAGTCTATATTGACACTTTTCACCCTCATAAGTTTAACATCAATGGTTAATGCTAAAACTGAAAAAGTGGATGAAATGCTTGAAGTGCAAAAACAGATCAGCAAGGCTTATGAACTGGGTTATGTCGATGCAGCTCCTATTGAAATGAGTTTGGTTGAGAAAAAAGCCATTGAAGCAAGAACAGCCAAAGATAAGAGAAAGAAAAAACAGTTCAAAAAATTAATCGAGCAAATCAATGCAGATTTAGCGATCATTCAGAAACGACATGAGGTCAATGAATTGCACAAACAATTGACCGCGGTACAACAAAAGAATACGGATTTGCGAAAAATGCTTGATGAACTGAAGGGGCAACTGTAATGAAACTTTTGCTATTGATTATCTCATTGAATGTGTTTTTTGTCTCTGAAGCAAAAACAGACAAGAAGCTTGATTATGCCAGCTTACAAAAAGATTACAATAATGTCATTCGCAATGAAAAGTTTAAACCGTTTGCAAAACCGGAAAAACAAATCGCCAAAAAAAGCGTTGAAGCCCTAATCAATGATAAAGTTAAACGCAGAAATCGTGAACAAGCAATATATATGGCCCGTCATAACATCGCTTATGCTCGATTAGTTGCTGAGGCACAATGGATAAATGCAGAAATTGAAAAAGAGCAAGAGTTAACGCAGAACTTTGAGTTGGACATTTCTAAGACAGAGGCTCAAATTGCCAGAAGAGATGCCGATATTGCAAGAATGATGTTGATAGCTCAACAAGAAGAATCTCAAAGGTCTAAACAAAGGGCTGAAAATGCTGAACAATTAGCGCAAAACAGCATGGATCAAGCAAAATTACTGAAAGAAGAAACAAAAGCGGCAAAAAGATATGCTCAAGCTCAAGCTGAAGAAGCAAGTTTGGCTAAACAGGAAGCTGAATTAGCTCTGGAAGAGGCCGATTCATTGCGAAGAAAACTGAACTCTATTGTTACTGAACAAACCGACAAAGGTTTAATGATGACATTGGGCGATTTTGTTTTTGATTCTGGTAAATCTACAATCAAACAGGAAGCAGTAGATAATTTTTCAAAGGTGGTTGAGTTCATCAACACTTATCCAGATAATAACATCCGCATCGAGGGTCATACCGATAGCAGTGGCTCTAACCAGTTAAATCTTAAACTTTCTCAAAGACGGGCTGATGCGGTAAAAAACTTACTGGTTACCAATGGTATCAAAGCAAGCACTCTTGAAGCTGTTGGTATGGGAGAGGATTTTCCTGTAGCAGAAAATACCACGCAAGCTGGGAAAGCAAAAAATAGACGTGTAGAAATAATAATATTAGAATAAATGATGGATTGAATCCGTCATTTTTCATCACAATCAATTAGGAATCTTATGAAAGTTGTTAATTCGGTACTTGAATTAATTGGCAATACGCCAATGTTGAAGGTCAACCATTTGGATACAGGGCATTGTAATTTGTATCTCAAACTAGAAAATCACAATCCTGGCGGCTCGATTAAAGACAGAATAGGGTTGTCAATGATTGAGGCTGCTGAGAAAAGAGGCGATTTAAAACCTGGTGCAACCCTTGTTGAAGGCACAGCTGGTAACACGGGTATTGGATTGGCATTAGTGGCAGCCCAAAAAGGTTATAAACTGATATTGGTCATTCCTGACAAAATGAGTAAAGAGAAAATTTTTAATCTTAAAGCCATGGGCGCAGAGATCATCTTGACCCGTTCTGATGTCGCCAAAGGACACCCTCAATATTATCAAGATTTGGCTAAAACCATTGCAGAAGAAACTGACAACAGTTATTTTATCAATCAATTTGGTAACCCGGATAATCCACTGGCACATGAAACCATTACAGGTCCGGAAATTCTTGAACAAATGTCAGGCAAGCTTGATGGTATTGTTTTTGGCGTAGGTTCCAGTGGAACCATGTCTGGTTTAACCAAATATTTTAAACAACATTCCCCCAATACAGAATTGATAGTGGCAGACCCTGTTGGCAGCATTTTGGCTGAATACATCAATGAAAATAACCTTTCTGATGAAAGTGGCAGTTGGAAGGTTGAAGGCATAGGAGAAGATTTTTTACCAAGTATTTCAGATTTCAGCATGGTAACAAAGGCCTATGCTGTATCAGATAAGCAAAGTTTTGAAGCTGGGCGTGAATTATTGGCAAAAGAAGGTGTATTGGGTGGTTCTTCATCGGGCACCATTATTCATTCGGCTTTACAATATTGCAGAGAGCAGAGCGAAGCAAAAAATGTGGTTGCCATTATTTGTGATACTGGCAATAAATATTTGTCCAAAATGTATAATGATTACTGGTTGATAGACAATGGCTTTATTGAAACCCCTCAACATGGTGATTTGCGTGATTTGATCTCTCGCCCTTACCGCAGTAATGATTTGATTGTGATGAGACCAAATGAAACCTTAAGCACTGTCTATCAAAGAATGAAGTTATATGATGTCTCGCAATTGCCTGTTATGGATGGTGATGATATTGTTGGTATCATCGATGAATCTGATGTGATGATGTATGTTTATGATGATAATAGCAAGTTTGAAGATCCTGTCAGTGCAGCGATGACATCAAATCTCGAATTTATGCCGGTGACTAGTCCACTGGCAAAGCTTTTACCCATCTTTGATCAAGGGCGCATTGCTATTATTAAAGATCATGATAATAAATTTTTAGGGCTTATCACTAAAATAGATTTACTCAATTATTTGAGAAGAAGAGACCAAAATCAATGAGCCGAAAGGCCCTTTATGGCCGGCAAACCAGGGCGATTCATGCTGGGCAACAAGTTGATCCATCAACTGGGGCCATCATGCCGCCAATTTATACAAGCTCTACTTATGTGCAGACTTCACCTGGTGTTCATCAAGGTTTTGAATATTCACGAACGCAAAACCCAACTCGATTGGCTTATGAACGGGCAATGGCTGATATGGAAAATGGCCACAGTGGATTTGCATTTGCCTCTGGTATGGCCGTCACCTCCACCATCTTAGAGTTGTTGGACAGTGGTGCACACGTGATTGCTATGGAAGATATTTATGGAGGCAGTTACCGGTTATTTGATCAAGTGCGTAAGCGGTCATCTGCTTTGCAGTTTGATTTTATTGATTTAACCGATGATGAAAAATTAAACCATGCAGTAAAAGACAATACCCGTATGATTTGGATTGAGTCTCCAACTAACCCAATGTTGAGGCTTGTTGATTTAACTAAAATGGTATCATTTGCAAAAAAGCATGGTTTAATAACCGTGGTTGACAATACATTCGCATCACCCTATCTTCAAAACCCTTTAGATTGTGGTTGTGATGTTGTCATGCATTCTTCGACCAAATACATCAATGGTCACTCTGATATAATTGGTGGAGTGGCAGTGGTTAAGTCACCAAAATTGGCAGAAGATTTGTTTTTTTTACAAAAATCTGTGGGTGCTATTCAAGGCCCTTTTGACAGTTATTTGGCATTGAGGGGTTTAAAAACATTGCCCTTAAGAATGAATGCCAGTTGTAAAAATGCCATGGAATTGGCGCAATGGCTGGACAGTGACTCTAGAATTGATAAAGTCATTTATCCAGGATTGAAGTCGCATCCCGATCATCATTTGGCGCAAAAACAAATGCGCGGTTTTGGTGCCATCATCAGTGTACTGGTCAAAGGTGGCGCTAAAGCAGCGACCAATATGTTGGAGAAATGTCAAGTTTTTGCACTTGCTGAATCTCTTGGCGGTATTGAAAGTTTAATTAATCTGCCATCAAAAATGACTCATGCCTCAATTCCATTCAAAGAGAGGCAAAGAATTGGCATTCACGATAACTTGGTCAGATTATCGGTGGGTATAGAAGATTTTGAGGATTTAAAATTCGATTTAGATCAAGCTCTCAGTTAAAAATAGTCATGAGCCATGCTGCTCATGTGGTAAATTCAGTGGTTTTATCCACAATTAAAAAGGTATAGTAATGATAAGTTCACATATTCCAAATGTTCCGGCTCCCGTTAATGAGCCAATCAAATCTTATGCTCCAAATTCAGCAGAAGCTCAATCACTGGCAGCTGAATGGGATAAAATGTCGGCCAAACGCTATGAAATTCCATGTGTCATCAATGGCCAGGAAGTTTTTACTGAACAGTCTGAAAATGTTGTCATGCCACATGATCACTCACATGTGCTTGGTGTTTCATATCTTGCAAATGATGAACAATTAAATGCGGCCGCCGATGCAGCTGTTGCAGCGCAAGATAAGTGGAGAGAAATGCCTTGGCAGTCCAGAGTTGCTATTTTTTTGAAAGCCGCAGACTTGTTAGCGGGCCCCTACAGAAACACGATTAATGCGGCAACCATGCTGGGTCAATCAAAGAACTGTTTTCAAGCCGAAATTGATTCAGCATGCGAATTTATTGATTTCCTAAGATTTAATGCGCACTTCTACCAAGAAATCATGCGACAACAGCCTGTATCCTCCGAAGGCGTTTGGAATCAACTGGATTGGCGTCCACTCGAAGGGTTTGTATTGGCAATTACACCATTCAACTTTACAGCCATAGCTGGTAATTTACCTGCAACTCCAGCCATGTGCGGAAATACAGTGGTATGGAAGCCTTCTAGTACACAAATGTTGTCCGCTCATATTATTATGGAGGTATTTAAATTAGCAGGATTACCTGATGGTGTGATCAATATGGTCGCAGCCAGCGGTTCAGACACAGGCCGTGTATTGCTGTCACGTCCAGAATTGTCTGGGGTACACTTTACTGGTTCTACCGCGACATTCCAACACATTTATAAAGCGGTGGCATCCAATATTGATAAATACCACTCATATCCAAGAATGGTGGGCGAAACTGGCGGTAAAGACTTCGTTTTTGCCCACAATTCTGCTGACCCTAAAACGGTGGCAACAGCTTTATCAAGAGGGGCATTTGAATTTCAGGGACAAAAGTGTTCTGCAGCCAGTCGTGCTTATTTGCCATCATCACAATTTGCACAGATAAAACAGTATCTGGCTGATGACTTGGCAAGTTTTAAAATGGGCAGCACGCGAGATTTCAGTAATTTTATCAATGCAGTCATTGACGAACGGTCTTTTGATAAAATTAAGAGTTATATTGATTATGCCAATCAAGCTGATGATGCCCAGGTGATATTGGGTGGTGAATGTGATAAATCTGTTGGCTACTTTATACAACCCACAGTTATTGTCACCACCAATCCTCACTTTAAAACCATGGTTGAAGAAATCTTTGGACCTGTATTGACCCTATATGTTTATGATGATGAAAACTTGGATGAAACGTTGAAAATTTGTGATCAAGGTTCTCCTTATGCATTAACCGGTGCTATTTTTGCTCAAGATCGTTATGTGATTAATCAAATGGCAGATAAGTTGAGATTCTCAGCCGGGAATTTCTATATTAATGATAAGCCCACTGGCGCAGTTGTTGGACAACAACCATTTGGAGGGGGCAGGGCCTCAGGAACCAACGACAAAGCGGGCAGTGCACTCAATCTTTATCGTTGGATGTCACCGAGAACAATCAAAGAGACATTTGTGCCACCAATAGATTACAGATACCCATTTCTTGGTTGATTGGTTAAATTTGAAGTATCTAATCTGGATTTTAATTAAAGAATAGGTTTTTAGTATTTTTATTAGAGGCCTTTGCTTGATTCATCAATCAAGATAAATAAGTTTAGAATATATAACTGTCTATTAAGGGTATATTTTCCACCTCAATTGACAAATTTTTAACTCTTTTTTTCAGTCACTCAGAATCAATCAAAGGTCTCTTAAAATTAATCTTGGTAAAGATCTGCAGAAATAATATGTAATACATCTCCAAATTGTGGGGTGTTATAAATATTATTGATGTACCCTAATCTTGAAACGCCTTCTAAATTATTGTTCGTTAGATGATGACCAGCATCATATGTATAGGGGCTAACGAAAGGTTTTGGACTGTTGTTCATACCATTACCAGCTTTAAACGTGACTCCAGCTTGAGATTTGTGAAATATAAAGTTATTATTGGCGTTAACAATTCTCATTTTTTTCCAGTAAAAATCAAAATCTATAAATTCTTGATTATCATTAAAATCAAAGATTTATAAAAAGATTTATAAAAGACATGCACTTTTGAAATAGAAAAAGTGATAGATTTTATAGGTTTTAGGCCATAAAATTGGTATTAATAGTTGAATCAGTAGATAAATACTTTGGGAGATATTAAATGTTTAAGAAAATTAGCATTTAATCAAAATTTTGACGTACTTATCCATCAGAGTGGATACTGACTCATCGATTTTGAATATCTCGATTACTCTAAAGCTGGTGACAAAGTATTGGCAACAATAAATTTGGATTTAATGCTTTGACAAAACTCTTTGAGTTGAGCAATTGAGCCAACTGCTGTTCTGCCTTTGGTTCTAAAGTGTTTGAGTTCATCTAACCAACTGTCTGGATTAAGCTTTAATCGTGAAAACACATCAGCAATATTATGAGGAATAAACCCTCGTTTATTTTCCAGTTGAATACGACCAGTGTAATCAACTAATGCGATATAGTCAGTGAGATAATAAGGTATGCCATCTTGATGAAAATCAAGTAAGTTACTATCTTTGTTGTTGATCCTTTCTTGAATTGAGGTGTAGTCTGATTGTTCAGGCGTTTGTGCCATAGCTGCACGAATAGGATTGAGATCTACGTATGTCATGCAGGTCAATAATGCTCTTTCATCTAGTAAAGCCTGAGACTTGAATCTTGATTCAAAAAAGTGACCTGTGACATTATCTTCCCTGTTGGCTTTGGTAGCAATGTATTGATTAAGACAACGCATATACCACGACAAATCCATTAAGCGTTTGCGGTATTGGGCAATATGAAAATCAACCACTTTTGATTGAGCTTTGTTCAATTGTTTACCTTTGACCTGACTCTCACATAATAGTGGCAGTTTAAAAAGTGCTGACCACATACTTAATACTTGTTTATCAGACCATTGCTTAGTTGAATTAACTTTGATAACAAGGTGATAGTGATTACTCATAATCGCGTAGGCGCAGATATCAATAGCAAAGATTGATGATAAAAACTTCATGCGATCAACGATCCACTGTCTGCGATGTTCGAAAGATTGATCACCATTTTTCCCACAAAGAAACGCTCTGCGTACACATCGAGAGATGAGGTGGTAATATGGTGTGTCTTCGACTGATATTTGATATTTGCGAGCTTTGGTCATGATTTTCTCCTTGTCAGTGGGTAGCATAGCAAATGAATGAGGCAAATAAAATGGCAAAATGCTGAAAATTTTGTAGGTTTTTTCCTACAAAAGGCCTGTCCTTTTTGGGTTAATGAAAATTTGGATGAAACGTTGGAAATTTGTGACCAAGGTTCTCCTTATGCATTAACAGGGGCTATTTTTGCGCAAGACCGTTACATGATCAATCATATGGCAGATAAGTTGAGATTCTCAGCCGGGAATTTCTACATCAATGATAAGCCCACTGGCGCAGTTGTTGGACAACAGCCTTTTGGAGGGGGTAGGGCCTCAGGAACCAACGACAAAGCGGGCAGTGCACTCAATCTTTATCGCTGGATGTCACCGAGAACTGTTAAGGAAACATTTGTACCGCCAACAGATTATAGGTATCCTTTTCTTGGTTAATTAGTTAAACCAGAAGTATCCAATCAGGATTTTGCTTAATGAATAGGTTTTTAGTATTTTTATTAGAGACCTTTTCTTGGTTCTGGGTGATTGATAAACTGAGTTAACATTTAATTCTCAAAGTATGTAGTTTAGTTGGCACTTAGTTAAAATGTGCCCGGGATTATTTGACCATTACAGATTTACACGGGCGCTGGGAAACCAGCATTACTGCCGTGACCAAAAAAGCCGCTTATGCACGAGATATAAGCGGCTTAATAAGCTTAAAAAAGTCGGTTAATCAGTCGTTATTATAAAACTCAGGAGACAAAATTCTTATTTCATCACCAAACGTTAAAGGTTGAGCACTGGTGTTTACCGCTCCAAGTCTGGATTGACCTTTTAAACCAAGCACATTAGCATGTGGGTCATCTTCATAAGAATAAGGGCTCATTAAAACAGTTGGCTGGTTATTAATGCCATCACCGACTTTGACTAGAACACCTGCTTGAGATGCAGTGTAAAGCGCATTTAAATTATCGCCTCTTATGTGTGTTTTATTCCAGAAAAATTCAAAGTCAGCAAAGTTGTCAAACCTTTTAAATCGATAAACTTGATAAGTATGCCCCCCATTGGCAGTATCAAACCATTGTAACCTGAATTCCCAGTTCCAATTATCGGGATCATTAGTATTAAATATTCCTCTTGCGAGCCTGACTTTTAAAAAGGGCTTTTTTACACCAGATGCATTTTCATAAAGAAAATTGTAAAGCACTAAAGAATCACTGGCTTCAAAACTATCTAATAAGTTTACGGTATCCAATAGAAACCTAAACCTTAAATTTGAAGCATCATCATGATTTCTAAAGTAATAGGCTTTTTCGTTACCATTATTACCAGAAGTGGTGACTTGGATGGCTCGAGCACCAAGAACTTGACAATTAACATCACCGTCGATATCAACTTCGTTTGGGTGATGATTGGTACTAGAAATATTCTTATATAACCAATTTGTTATGCCAGAACCACCAATGTGATGAAGTTCGCCACACTCTCCAATATCGGCCTGTAGTGAGCTGGATATCATAATTGTAATGATTAACATGTATTTTTTCATTTATATATTCTCCTAATATATGTGAAGTATAATTTTTTTCAGTAAAGCATATTAGTGGGTTATTAGATAACGCGTAAAAAGAATATAATTAACTGATTTTATCTAATTTTTTATTTAGGTTTTCAGCTTCTACTCTAATTTCATAACGATCTGAAGCGTAACTTCTGATTATTCCCAATGAAAGCTTTAATAGTTCTTTGGACTTTTCAATTTTCCCTTTGTGATAATATATGACCGCCAATAGAGCCCTTGACTCTGCTAAGCTTGATCCTTTTTTATAATTTTTTTCAATATAATATGGAATTAGCTCATTTAAAATATTTTCAGCTTCTTGGAATTGTTGTGTTCTGATCAAAGCAATACATAAATATCGTTTGAAATGGTTTACAGTTCCTTTTTTTATATCTTCTTTGGGTTTAAGTAAAATTAATGCTCTTTTAATAAAACTGATGGATTTATTATAATCTATGCCTTGAGATATATATGTAAATCCAATATTAAAATTAGTAGGAGCTAATCGAAAATCAATTTCAGAGCCATAATAAGACTTTTTAATATCTAAAGATTTTTTAAATGAATCAATAGCTTTATCATAATCCCCTAATTGTTTATGAATCGTACCACTAGAATTTAAAACATTTGCAAAAATCAGATGATTTCTGTCATAAATGGATGAATAAATTTTTTCTGATTCATTGATATGGTAGAGAGCTTTTTTTAAATCATGTATATTTTTATATTGAAAGCTCAATTTTCTATGAGTACTAGCTAGAGAAGAGTCTGGTAAAAAACTATTTTTTTTATATATTTCAATAATTTTGCTATAGTTGACTATTTTATTAGTTATGTCTGCATATTCATTTAAAATACTTGTATAAGTCATCAAGTAATTTATATATTTAATACTATTTTCTTTGTGAATAATTTTGGCTTTAGATAACATTTTTTCAGCAAAACTTATTGCTGGTTTGATTTTTTCTAAGCTTTTTAAAATTTGTGATTTAGAATTTAGGTATTGTAATTCTTGTTCAGTACTAGCTTGATATGTGTATTTTTCTATTTCTTCCATAGCATGTTGATACTCACCTTCTTGATTTAAGGTTTTTGCTCTTAATAAAATTAAATCATTGTTTTGTTCAATCGTTTGATTGATGAGATCAAGCGCCTTTTTATATTCAGCTAACTCATAATAAACTTCGCCCATGGTCAGCAGCAATTTGTCTTTGATTTGTGAGTCTTGTTGGTTGTTGATTTGCCTGACGCCTTCCTCCAGTATTTCTTTGGCTGTAATCTTTTCACCTTGGGTTTTGGTTGGATCAGCATTCTTAAATGTGGAGACCAGAAAGCTGGAGACTTCCTCGGCCAGTTGTTTTTCCTGTATGGCTTTATCGCGTTCCATGCCAACAAACAGCGTTGAAAGACTCAATATCGTAATTAAGCCAACAGCTGCGGTAACGGGCAGCCAGTTGCGGCGCAGGTATTTTTTAAATCGGTAGGCTTGTTGATTGCCCCTGACTGATATGGGTTTGAAGTTGAGGTGACTGTGAATGTCTTGAGCCAGATCAGCGACACTTTTGTAGCGTTGTTGTGGTTCCTTTTTGATGGCTTTATTGATGATGCTGTCTATGTCACCTTTGAGCAGGCTTTTCAGTTGTATCTTGTTTTTCAACTGAAACTGTTCTGCGTTTACATCTTGCTGTGTAACTTGCTTACTGGCATTAGTAAGGACTTTATCAGTAATCACCTGTTCCATTTGTGCCAAGGATAAACCAGTCAAATCTTGTGCCAAGATTCCGGTGAGTAATTCATACAACAAAAGGCCTAGGGCATACACATCACAAGCCGTTCCAATGACACCATCGGTGAATTGCTCGGGCGCTGCATATTGTGGTGTCAGTGCAAAGCTGCCTTGCATGGTTTGTGGCAGTTCTTGCATGCCTGGTAATTGTTGCAAAGGTTTAGCAATACCAAAATCCAGCAATTTGACTTGTCCTTTGTCTGTCACCAATATGTTTAGTGGTTTCAAATCACGGTGAATGATCAGATTTCCATGCGCGTAGCTGACCACTTCACACACATCGATAAATAACTTGAGGCGTTGTTTTACGGTGAGTTGCTTATGTTCACAATATTCATCAATGGATTGACCCTCTACATATTCCATCACGTAATAGGTCATGCCATCTTCGGTCACGCCTGCATCGATCAATCTGGCAATACCTGGGTGTTCCAGGTGCGCCAACAAGCGTTTTTCGGTTTGGAAACGTTCAAAGGCTGATTGATTGAGTTTGTTTTTCAGAACTTTAATGGCGACTTGTTGTTGCACTTCATTGTCTGAACGTTTGGCCAAATAGACATCGCCCATGCCGCCTGAGCCCAGTGGCTTGTCAATGATGAATTTGCCAATCCTTTGGCCTTCAGTGATATTGTGTGATGTGTTTATTAAGTCAGTCAGTGGTTTTTTTGGCGTGATGGTTCTTTCACCACTGTCCATATGCATATTAACCAATGACATGACCGCTTCATAAAGTGCTGGATTGTTCGCGCAATGTTGCTCTACAAAGCTTTTTATTGCAGCTTGTTCAAGCTCAATAGCTTGAATAAACAATTGTTTGGCTTTGATGAAGTCTTCTTGACTGAGATTTTTCAGATTTGACATATTACGTATTATTTACATTCCTTTGGGTTGTCAGGTGGTTATTGCTCATATGTGACAGCGTTAAATTAATTCTGATGAAATCAATCTTTAAGATACCAAGTTTGTACTCAAATTCCTACAATATTTTCAGCATTTTGCCATTTTTTATTCGTCACTGTAATTATGCAAAGGTCTCTACAGTATTCTTTACCATATATTGTTGTTATTTCTCATTATTTTTATGCCTTGGGCTATTGTTCATGGATGATTTTTTACGATCTTTTGAAAAAAGCGCATAGATTCGATAATTTCTCCTAAAATGCTGTTTTTTTGGACAAAAAGTTACAAAAGCGCTGTTTTTGGTCAGTTTTTATTGAGAATTTAATTCTTGGTAACAAAAACAATGGCTTATTATGACATTCTTAGTATAAAGCACTTTTCATCAGTATTATTAATCTCTATAATATCCCAACAGATAAATTGAACAACGAGAATTGTAATATGTTAAGAAAAACTTTATTGGCTTTGTCCTTATTTGCGACTACCAGTGCTATGAGCCTAGAAAATAGCACACCTCTTGTCAACGGTATAAATTCCCCAACTATTCAAGGTGGTGGACCATGTGTAACTACAAATGTCCAAGGCACTATTACGAGTGGTTTTTTGACCTTTGCACCAGGAGTTGGAACTCATGCAATTCTAGTGGATCCTACTGGATCGGGAGCTGCTGGTGATCCAGGTTGTGGTGGTGACTTTAATGGTATGAACTTTGATATTTCTGATGTCACATTTTTTATGGGTAATCAAGTGGCTTTCGGTCAACCTGGTGACGGTTTGGGTATAATTACTTATGAAGTATCTGTGCATCCATTTGCTGTCCCAGGTGATGCGACTATGGGACCTGGACCGGCAATGGTAACTCAAACTCAAGTGATCGATAACTCAGATATGGCAACTGCTACACCTACTTTTACTCAGGCTACTGCATTTCCTGCTACTGAGACATTGACTGAACCATTCTTTATATCGTGGAAATTTATAAGTTATACTGCTGTTACACCTGGCTCAACCAATGTGTTGTCAACTCTATGGGACGGAGAAGCACGACCTGTTGGTAGACAGTTCATAGATAATGATGGTGCGGGATTTGTTGACCAAACTGATTTCTTCACAAATGGTACTGTCGGTTGGGTTGATGTTACAGTAACTGGTGAATTCAGTTCAGCCAGTGCTGATTTGAGCCTCGATGTGAGCAATAATGCCTTAGGTGACTTAGCTATTGGTGATACGGTTACTTTCACGCAGACTTTGAGCAACGCTGGTCCTGGTGATGCAAGCAATGCGGTTGTGAATTCTACTTTGTCAAATGGTTTGGATTATGCTTCAAATGATTGTGGTGCAACTGCATCTGGTTCAAACATCACTTGGAATGTTGGCACATTGGCCAATGGCGGCAACGCTGTATGTAATGTTGTTGCTACGGTCAGCGGTTTTGGTCAATTGTCATTGACTGCTTCAGCAAGTGCTGATGAAGGGGATACGGTTCCCGGAAACAACGCTGGTGGTTCAACTGTAAATGGCCCAATAAGGGTCATTCCTTCCTTGAGTTTCTATGGTATTTTATTACTTATGGCTGGTATGTTTTTTGTGTATCGCCGTAAAGCTTAACTGAGAAATCGACAGACTGTTGTTATAGTCATGTCATGATTGCAAAAGGCCTGATTATTTATCAGGCCTTTTTTATTGAAAATTTAATGGCTTTTTAAACAAAATCTCCCCATAAACTGTGAATGGCTGCCAATATGGCTGGAGCCATGGTTTCTGTTCTTAATATTCTTTGACCGAACTGAATGCCTTGTAGTCCACTGCTTTTTAATTGTTTAAGGTCATTTTCCGACCAACCACCTTCAGGGCCTATAGCCACATCAAATGCGTGCCAGTTTTTTTCAGCGATTTTTGTTAATGTGAGTTTCTCATTGGGCTCTAATAACAAACCCTGTCGTTGTGATTGACAGTATTCTTGTAAAGTGATTGGTGCTTCAATCAAGGGAATATCTGCCCTAAAACATTGTTCGCAGGCGCTGATGGCAATATTTTGCCAATGATTTAATTTTTTTTGGCGACGTTTGTCATTCAATTTGACTTCGCAATATTCACTGATGATCGGGATTATTCTTGTGATGCCCAGTTCAGTGGCTTTCTGGACTGTATAATCCATACGGTCTCCTTTGCTCATTCCTTGAATTAAAGTAATATCTAACTTTGATGGCTGTATGGTGGTGATTTTTTCAATCAACTTAACTTCAATGTCTTTTTTATTGATTGCGATAACTTCAACCAAGAATTCTTGACGCTTGTGGTTAAATATTCTGAGCTGACTGTTGTTTTTGATACGAATGACATGTCGCAAATAATGCGCTTTTTCATCACTGATGCTTAGGGTCTCATTAAGGTTTGCAATAAATGGGTAGTATATTCTGTGTAATCTCATGACTTATATTCTAGATTGGTTAGATAAATTTGGCAAATTGATTATAATGAAAGTTGAATCTGACAATGATAAAAAATGTATGTTGTTTAAAAAAAATATAACTGTGATTTATTTTTTGTGTGGTGTATTATTTTTATTAATGATGGTTGGTTGTGCCTCTGTTAATCCAGTTTATGTCAATAAAAACCATGATATGAATCTTGAGGTCAGTCAAGTAATGATCATGGTGGAATATCTCGAACTAAAAGATGATGTCATTAGGTATTGGAATTTCAATGAAGATACCAATATCGAACAACAGGATCTGCTGTATGATGTTGCTGAGAATATGCTACGGGAAAAGGGTTATCATGTTATTACAGATTCATTAAAAACCAGTGGATTAGTTGTTGCACGTGATTTTTATGTTGATCATTATGTCGATAATAAACGACAGGATGATGCCATTGTTCCCCCTTATATTATTCGCAGTATAGGTTTGGATGATAATAACATCAATACATTAGAATCTTTGTTGGCAGAACTGACACAACCAATCACACCTGTTCTGTCAGATTATCGAACTTTCATCAAAAACAATTACAAAGAACAGACACAAGCCATTGATGTCAGTGATGATACGGCAATTTTAGTCATTCACAGTTATCGTCCTAGAGTATCCTTCTTTTCCAATATAGACGTGGGGTTTGGTGTTTCAAATTCCGGAAATGGAGCTTTTGCGGGAGTAAGCAATCAGCAACCAACTGCAAAAACATCTGCTTATTTGATACATAAGGGCTCAGGTGAAGTAATTTGGGCCAACCAAACCAGCCTAATCAAACCCAAAACACAACACAAATTTTTTTCGCAATTACCCAATAAATAATATCTGTCAATTCGACACTGTTGGTACTTTGGGGCATTAATCGGTTATAATTTGACTCTTAATCACACCTATGATGATAAAAATGACAAAAGAACAAGGTTTTACTTTGATAGAGATTTTAATTGTAGTGGTTATATTGAGTATATTGGCCATTACTGTTGTTCCACAGTTTCTTGATCAACCAGGTAAAGCTCGTGTAGCTCGGGCTCAGGCCGATATTCAAAATCTTAAAAAAGCATTGAGTATGTATAAACTGGATAATTTCTATTACCCTTCAACTGGTCAAGGCCTGGAAGCACTGGTGAATAGACCCAGTGGCCAACCCTTGGCAAAAAATTGGAAGCCAGGTGGTTACATAGAAAACATGATACAGGATCCTTGGGGCAACCCTTATCAATTTCTCAATCCCGGTAATAGAAGTGAAATTGATATCTATTCTTTTGGGGCTGATGGACAACCCGGTGGAGAAGGAGAAAATGAAGACATAGGCAACTGGTAAAATGTGGTGTTAACTGAAACTGTGAAGTTACTATGAACAGATCTGCCGCCAATGGTTTTACACTGATAGAAATTATTGTGGTGGTGGTGATTGTTTCAGTGATTACTGTTCTGGGTGTTCAAATGATCAGTTCAGGTTCCGTTGAGCGTAATCTTCAACAACACGGGCGCATTTTACAGTCTGCAATTGAGTTTTCGTGTGATCAGGCCATATTACAGAACAGATCATATGGCATCAGTTTTTTTGATCGTGGTTATCAATTCACTCTATTCAATGAAGAGCAATGGGTGGCTATGTTGGGCAACAGAGATTATACCTATAAGAAGTTTGAAGATGGAAGCCTCTTGTCCTTAAGAATAGATGACCAACAAGTGGTATTAAAAGATGAACCTGAACAAACGCCTCAAGTGGTTTGTGATGCCAATGGCGAACTCAATACTTTTACAGTGCTGATATCGGATCCAACTGCCCAACATCATTATCAATTAAAAACCATCAATTTTTGGCAAATACAAGGGCAGTGGTTGAATGAAAAATAGAGTCAAAAATGCTGGTTTTACCTTATTAGAAGTGATTGTGAGCTTAGTTATAGTTACCACAGCATTAACCGCTATTGTCAGTGTTGGTTCAAATCGAGCAGAAACATTGTTGGAGTTAAGAGAACGCCATTGGGCCTTGATTGTCGCCAATAATGTCTTGGAGCAATATTACCTAGAGCCTGTCACACCTGGTGTTATTGATGGTCAACAAACCAATGGGGGGTATGACTGGAAGTGGCAGCTTAATACCGAACAAACCAATAATGAACAGATTTATAGATTGGATGTGAAAGTCAGTAAAAATAATGATTTTAACTACTCTATTGCGCAGTTGACAGGCTTTAAGTGGCGTTAATATGAGAAAAATTCAATCGGGTATGACTTTGCTGGAAGTATTGGTTGCCATGACTTTAATGGTAATCATTTCGGCGATAGCTTACGCTGGTCTAAATGGACTTGTTGATGCAAAGATTCATACAGATGCAGTGGCCAGTAATATTCGTCAAGAATTGTTAACCACACAACAACTCAATAAAGACATCAGGGCAATGATTCATCGCCCGGTTCGAAGTGAGTTTGGTGATGTGCAAGCTGCTATAAAAGGTGATTATTCTTCGATTGAATTTAGCAAGAACAGTCATGAGAACCCATTGAAATTATTGCGATCAGATTTGCAAAGGGTTCATTGGTATCTTAATGATGGGAAATTATTTAGGCGCACACATGACTTACTAGATTTAGGAACTACGGCTCAATGGCAATCACGTCAATATTTAGATGATGTGGCAGAATTGAATATTAATTACGTTAATGTTGTTGGCCAAAGGTCTAGAGTCTGGCCTTTGGAAAATAGCCGTTCACCATTAAAATACATTGAATTTACCATTGTTTTAAAAAATGACACCGTAATGACTTATTTTTTTAGGCCTATTATATGAGAATGGCAAGAATGAAAAAACAGCGGGAGAAAGGGATTGCTTTATTTATGGCATTGCTGGTGGTGACCATAGCCACATTATTGGCAACTGAAATGTGGTTTAATAATGAGTTGGATGTCGCAAGATCTCACAACAATCGTTCGGCTTTTCAAGCCAATCATTATGCTAAAGGTATGGTGTTGTGGGCAGCAGATGTGCTGCGGCAGGATTTTGAGAATGATTCGACTTATGATAATCGATCAGATGTTTGGAATAGTCCCATAGCCGGCGTCACTTTACCCGATGCAACATTATCTGGGCAATTATCAGATGTTGATGGCAAGTATAATCTGAATAATTTGGTCATCAATGGTCAAATTGATGACCAGCATTATGATTACTTTAAAAGGATTATATTCAATTTAGAGTTAGAGGCTTCAATTGCTGATAAAATAATAGATTGGATGGATCAAGATCAAGTACCCAGGCCAATGGGAGTAGAGGATAATTATTATCTGGCTCGCTCACCAAGTTATAGAACTGCTGGCCAACATTTCTCGCACATTTCTGAATTAAAATTGGTAGATGGTATCAATGAAACAATCTATCAGCGTTTAAAAAATCATGTGACAGTATTGCCGCTGATCGGAGAGGTTCCTACAAAGTTAAACATCAATACAGCATCGACGCTATTGTTATTATCCTTGGATCAACGTATTAAGAGAAAAGAAGCTTTGGTTCTCTATAAGGACGGTTATGCGACTTATAAAAGTTTGAATGATTTTTTTATAGAGCCTGCGATTAAAATCTATCACCTTGAGAACCCTGAATTTCAAATGTCAAGGCTGATTTCCACCACAAGTCAATGGTTTCAGGCTGAAGTGGTGGTTGAAATGGAAGAAGTTGTGTTTAAGCAATATGCCATGCTCCATCGTTTGTCATCAAATTCCATTGTTAAACAATGGTCAAAAACTCCTTTCTTGTAATTGTTATCACCCTTTGATTAAGCTTGAATAATATAAAAAAGTTGCTACATTGTTGAGTAGATGAGCGGAGATGGCTGGAATGATACTTCTCGACTTTTGGGTGATGAAATAATAAATCATTGATGCGAAAAACAACGGGATAAACTGAACAAAATCAAAATGAATGATGGCAAAGATCATTGATAAAATTAAGGCACTCCAAAATGCTGATAGGTGGGCTTTTAAACCCTCAAATAAAATGCCTCTGAATAACATTTCTTCAATGATAGGTGTGAGTACAGCTGTACTCAAAAATACCATCAGCATACTCGATTGTTGTGAATGCCATTGTTGAGCTATATGAAGCATATCGGTGTGCATAACAGTAGTTTGAAAATAATAATCTCCTAGCCAAATCACCACTGCAAATAGAATAGCCAATAGTATAAATTTAAATTCAGTTTTATGAAATCCTAGAGTTGCATGAATGGTATTAATATGTGTGCTTTTTGATATGATTGCACCACCGATCAACATGGTGGTATATATCATGAACAAAATTAAATAACTGCTGTAGGGTAATAATTCGGGGGAAAAATTGTATAGATACCAAAGAATTAACCACCCAAAGCTGAATAATATGATTAAAATAACTATCGAGTGATAAATGTTGAATTTTGACATCTGCAAGAATGTAAAAGTATTTGTCAAAAGTAAGGCCAGGTAAACCTGACCTTACTCAATATTCCAGTAGATGTGTGTTTGTGGGATGGGTCATCTACTGAAACAAAGTTTTGAAATCGTATAACCCAAAGATTTCACATAATACTGACCCCATTATAGCGTTTATTGTTTAAGTTTGTATGATTATTTGCAAAAAATTGCGACCATTTTGAAACGACAATGTCTTATAAATAGAAAAAATTATTATAAATGGGTAAAAGTGAGTCATTTTAATCTGAAAATTGATGAAGTAACATTCAAGTCAGCTTGTAAAAACAATACAGCTGCTCAAAAAGTTATTTATGAAACTTTTTCAACGCCTGTCTATAATATGATTTTTAGAATGACACATTCTCAAAGTGATGCATTAGACATAGTACAAGATGTTTTCATAAAAGTTTTCACCAAAATCCATCAGAATAAATCATGTGACTTACTGGGTTTTTGGATAAGAAAGATTGCCTTAAATACAACACTGACATTTATTAAGAAGAATGCTCAGCTGATTACAAATGTTGATTTTAAAGAAAACTCGGTTGATAAAGACATTAATGAAACGCGATCCAGTCTTGAGTATGCATTGGGTAAATTGTCCAATGTGTCCAGAAGCATATTGTGGATGTATGAAGTAGAGGGTTTGAGTCACCAAGAAATAGCAGATTTGTATGGAAAAACAGTGAGTTATTCAAAATCGCATTTGTCAAGAGCAAAAAAGGTGGCGCAAAAATATTTAAAACAAAAGTGTGGCGGTTATGAAGCAAGAAAATAAAGTGATGAGCGAACTAAACCAAAAATTAAATGACATGCCTCAATTAAAGATGCCAGAGGATAGATTTGCAGAAATTCAAAGGTCTTTGGGTAACAGTAAATTTGTTAAAAAATACCAAATCATATCCTACACTTCATTGTTGGCAGTTTTCATGTTGGTTGTGGCATTGTTTACACAAAAAAGTAACATCGATCAAAAGGATTTATTGATTGAAACCCTAGTGAAAAGAACCATGCAACTTGAACAGTTGTTAATTGCCGAGGCGCCTAATTATTCAATGCCTGGTTCAAAAATCACAGAAAGAATTGTCAATATGGAACAATACATAGCCAAGCTTGATGAAGATATACGCAGTATCAGTGACAAGCAGCGTAAGTCTGAATTGATGGCAACTAAGCTCGATATTTTAGGTCATTTGGTATTGCTGCAGCGAAAAATTAATCAAAAACCAGATTATCTGAGAGTAAAACCTTACATTATTTAGTACACAGGTGAAATTATGAAAAACAATACATTAATAACGGCTGCATTATTGTCAGTTGTGGCGGTCAGTTCAGTTAATGCAAGACCGCATCCCGATCATCATGAAAAAGCTGTAAAAGTCGTGGTGAAAACTGATGAGGCTAAAAGCATAAACCACATTAATATCGATGGGGATTCCATAGATATTGAAGCTTTAAAAGCCTTTGTTGAAAATTACAAAAATAGCGAAAATGCAAAGAACCATAAAAAAGACATCAAAATAATCATAAATGATGATGAGTCAAGTACAGCATCTCATAAAACAATAAAAATGGTGAAACATGATGAACATCACCACAGTGGTAAAAAAGACCATGAAAATGTTGAGGTCTTTATTGAGCGTGATGGAGATGAGGTCACAGAAAAAGTCATTGTTAACGGCAAAGAGTTAACAAAAGATGAATTACTCAAATTTAAGTCAAGTGGAAAAATGAAAGTACTGCATCTTGATAAAGGTGTAAAAGGTCAACATCAAAAGAAAATGGTGTTTATTAATTCTGGTGACCAAAACAATGAAGTTGATATTGATGTTATCGTTGATCAATTAAGCGATCTGGATAACATTGATGGAAAAAAAGTAATTGTGAAAACACTCAATGGTCATGAAAATCATCACCATGGAAAAATGAAGCATGTTTTTAAAAAACAATTCAGTCAAAAAAGTGATAAAGGAGCCAGTTTAGGCTTCATGACTAATGTGAAAAAAGATGGCTGGCATTTGGTTAAAATCATTGATAACAGTGGAGCAGCAGATGCAGGTATTAAGGTAGGAGATGTAATCAAAACAATTGCAGATGTTGATTTATCAGCTGTTACGGGGGCGGAAAATGTCAATGTAGAGGTTTTGCCACAGTTTGATCATGGTGATATTGTTGACGTGATTGTAGAGCGTGATGGTCAAACTTTGGAATTCAATGTTGAAGCGCGTGACCTTGATGACAGTTCGTTTGCTTTTAATTGGAATCACGATGGTGATGATCAAGAGTTTTTTAAATGGGTAGATAACTCAGATGACCATGAGTTGTTAAGTAAGATAAAAGTGATGGTCTTTGATGACGACGACTATGACTTTAAATTGATTGAAGATGACATCAATATGATTTTTCCTAAAGACCTCTCGGATATGAATATTTTTATTTCTGATGGTTCAAGCACTTCGAAACTGCTTGGCAATAATCATGAAATGAGTTCATTAAGCAAAGGATTGTCTCAATACTTTCATACATCAGGCGGTGTATTGGTGCTTCATGTTGATAAAAGTAATGTGTTTTCTCTCAAAGATGGAGATGTGATCAAATCTGTTAATGATCACAAGGTCAATTCACCAAAGGAAGTGGTCAAAGCGTTAGTATTGGCTGAAGATCAAAAGTTGATTGAGTTATCTGTGGTCAGAAATAAAATCAGTAAAAAATTAAAATATCAAAAATAACTTGCAATACAATCTTCATAAAGATAATATACGCAACCTCGAAATGCACAGTGTTATTTCGAGGTTTTTTAAATGCAAATAAAAGGATATTATGTGTAGGGCTCGTAGCTCAGGGGGAGAGCACCTCGTTGACATCGAGGGGGTCGGCAGTTCGATCCTGCCCGAGCCCACCAATCTAAGTTTCTGATATTATTCATAATTATTACATTCTACATAATCCTGTATTTGTACGTTTTGTCATATCTGGAACTGACATGAACTACAATACTTCATCTGCTACTATTTGTATTTTATCTAAAAATCTAACTATAAACCTCCCCTATGAAATTTTGAGCGGTCGAAAAGTTATTGCTTGGATTTTCTATAACCCTATCTTTTTGATTCTGATCATTTTCATTTACACATCATTTAACAGAAAAAAGTTGTGTTCGTGACGTGCTTTCACATTTTTTTTGCGTTTGATTGTTAGAATGTGGTAATTTTTTTCGACCATTCAATGCAATTGAAAAACATGTATAATGGTCTCTAACATTCTTAACTACAATTTAATTTATATGAGAGTATCACATACCCTTGATATAGGTTCAGGTGAACCGGATCAAAAAAGACAAGAAATCAAAGCTTATTTTAATGAAACCTATGATTTATATGAAAAACTTTTCGAAGTAATAGATGATGACCAAGGGTATTATTTGAATGCCGATAGGCTAAGACACCCATTAATTTTTTATTTTGGACACACGGCTACTTTTTTCGTTAATAAATTGCGCGTTGCTAAAATAATCAAAGACAGAGTCGATCCACATATAGAATCTATGATGGCAATCGGTGTCGACGAAATGTCTTGGGATGATCTGGATGAAAACAATTATGATTGGGCAGCAGTCCAGGAAGTTAAAAATTACCGCGATCGAGTCCGTGCACTTGTTAATGAATTGATAGATGATTTACCATTAACTCTGCCCATAGCTTGGGAAGATCCATTTTGGATCATTATGATGGGTATTGAGCATGAGAAAATTCACTTAGAGACGTCCTCAGTATTGATAAGACAATTGCCAATTAAGGTGCTCAAGAATCATGAGGATTTTTTGATTTTTGAAGATTTTGGCGCTCAAGCACCTGAAAACCGTTTGATACCTATTGAAGACGGTACTGTAAGACAAGGCAAAGATAAAGACTCAGAAACTTATGGATGGGACAATGAATATGGATTGAAAATTACTGATGTTGCTTCGTTTAAAGCCAGTCAATACTTGGTCAGCAACCAAGAATATTTGGCCTTTGTAGAAGATGGCGGTTATGAAGTAGAACAATGGTGGACAGAAGAGGGCTGGAAATGGCTGCAATTTAAGAAAGCAGAACATCCAATTTTTTGGCATAAATCTGATGCGGGTTATCAGTACAGAACAATGTCAAAACTTATTGATATGCCATGGAGTTGGCCTGTAGATGTCAACTACCTTGAAGCAAAGGCATTTTGTAATTGGATGAGTGCTAAAACCGGTAAAAAACTGCGCTTACCAACAGAGCCAGAATATTATCGCATTTATGACGAGCATTTTGATGAACAAGCCTTTAAATCGCACCAGTTAGACGCTAATGTTAACCTCAGTGTATGTGCATCATCGTGCCCTGTGAATACATTTGCTCACGGTGACTTTTATGATGTCGTGGGTAATGTTTGGCAGTGGAGTGAATCTGCCATAGATGGTTTGAAAGGTTTTAAGGTACACCCTTCATATGATGATTTTTCCGTGCCAACATTTGATGGAAAACACAATTTAATGAAAGGTGGGAGCTGGATTTCAACTGGTAATGAACTCTTGAAAGAGTCTAGATACGCTTTTAGGCGTCACTTTTTTCAACATGCAGGTTTCAGATATGTGGAATCAGACTCATTGGTAGATACTGGGTTTAATATGTATGAAACGGATTCATTGATCTCTCAATATTTAGAGTTTCATTATGGTAAAAACTATTTTAATGTGCCTAATTTTCCAAAGAGTTGTATTGAAAAAATTGAACCATTCCTTGCAGATATTTCGACTAAACGAGCGCTTGATATAGGTTGTGCAGTGGGCAGGAGCAGTTTTGAGATGGCCAGATACTTTGATCATGTCGATGCTCTGGATTTTTCTACAAGATTTATTCTCAATGCCATTAATCTGCAAAAACAAGGAAAAATAAGGTATTTGGTTGATGATGAGGGAGACTTGACTTCATTAAAAGAATTCAGATTATCAGATTTG
The DNA here is from genome assembly GCA_964352735.1 of uncultured Alcanivoracaceae bacterium. GTDB lineage: Bacteria > Pseudomonadota > Gammaproteobacteria > Xanthomonadales > Marinicellaceae > NORP309. The sequence goes on from CAYGTC010000006.1 coordinate 33,709, forward strand.
GATTTGGGAGAGCGGGCCAATAATGTTGAATTTGCTCAAGGTGATGCTTGTAATTTGAAAGAAAAATTCACAAATTATGATGCCATTTTTGCAGGTAACTTAATAGATAGGCTTTATGAGCCCTCAGCCTTCTTAAATGATATGACTCATCGTTTGAACACAGGTGGTTTATTGATGATTACTTCGCCTTATACATGGTTAGAGGAATATACCAGCAAAGAAAATTGGTTGGGTGGTAAGAAGATTAATGGTGAAATATTTACTACTTTGGATGGCCTGCATGAATATCTAGATGCCAATTTTGAATTGGCTGTGGCGCCTATGAATGTTCCGTTTGTGATCAGAGAAACAAGAAGGAAATTTCAAATGACCATTGCTCAAATGACCATTTGGAGAAAAAAATAAATAAAACTCACAGAAGTGCCATTATATAATGAAAAGTAATATCCAAATCTGACAAAAATTAACAGATGATTGTATTGGGCTTTATGAATACTACTTAAGATATGTATTTATGAGCCCAATAATTTAATCTGGTTCGATTTTTTGGCAAGCTGTCACAAGTGTTGGATAGGCTTTATGGTTCTTTTAATCAATAAATGAGGAGAGACTTTACATATGAATCATAGTTTTCCTGAAATGAAAATGGCAAAATTTTCAACATCATATCGCTCTCAATCTTTGCAAGCCATGCATGCAACCAATCCTGAGCCATTTTCTCAAATTGAACTTGAACAAGTTCTGGATAGGCCTTTCTCCAGTATATTACAAAACATTAATTTGGGCTTTAATGCAGATGAAGGTGCAAAAAAGTTAAGAGGTTTATTGGCAAAAAACTTATATGAAAGTATCAACCCAGATGAGGTGATCACTCATGCTGGAGGACAAGAGGCTTTGTTTTGTGCTTTTAATGCTGTATTGAAAGCCGATGACAAAGTATTGATTGTAGCGCCAGTCTATGATGCGTTAGCGAGTATACCTGATAATATTGGTTGCCAAGTTGACCATATTCATTTAAATCAAAAAACAGATTGGCAATTGGACTTGGATGAACTGGAGAGGCGCTTTAAAAAAGGCTATCAAATGTTCGTGATTAACTTTCCGCACAACCCTACAGGGGCATTGATCAATAAAATTGAGTTGAATGCCATTATCAAGCTATGTCAAAAGTATAATGTTTGGTTGTTATCAGATGAAGTATTCCGTGGTTTGGAACATTCAAAAAATGATAGATTGCCCGCAGTTGCAGATCTATATGATAAGGGCATCAGTATTGGTGTTATTTCTAAAGCTTTCGCTGTGCCAGGATTGAGGGTTGGTTGGCTTGTCTGTAAAAATCAACAATTAATAAAAAAAGTGCTTTCGATTAAAGGTTACATTTCAATTTGTAACAGTCAAGTTGATGAGGCTCTGACATCTGAAGTCATATATTGTCATGAGAAAGTACTTGAACGCAACTTAAGTATTATTAGGAAAAACAAAGATTTACTAAAAAATATTAGCTCTATTTGTGATTACGATTTGCGAATATTTATACCCAGTGCAGGGTGTTGTTGTTTTGCAGAAATTATCAATGGTGAAAATGTTCAAAAAGGCCCTTCATCAGAAGGTTTAGTTAACAGTTTGGCGACTAATTACCGCTATTTTTTACACCCTTCATCAGTATTTACCACTGAAATTCAAGGCGTGAGGATGGGCTTTGGCAGTCGGTTGTTTAAAGGTTTTGCTGAACACTTTATTCATAAAGAAAAATTATTATGAACCATTGTGATTCCAAGAATAAATTTGCACAATTGATATTTGTAATTGTGACAGTTTTGATCTTATTGGTAATGGTATTTGTCGATCCAATTGCTCAAGATCAAGGTTATCATGATTTTATTGATGATAAGACGCTCATGGGAGTTCCTCATTTTTGGAACGTGGTCTCAAATATTCCTTTTTTTATGGTCGGTATATGGGGCTTGATTACACTGAGTAAAATGCAATTCCTCAAGAATTTTCGTTATGCTTATCAATTGTGGTTTTTTGGTGTGATGACTGTCGCTTTTGGCTCAGGTTACTATCATTTGCAACCCCAAAATAGTACTTTAGTTTGGGATCGATTGCCCATGACGATAGCTTTTATGTCGTTGTTCAGTATCATCATTGCAGAGTTTGTTGATAAAAAACGCGGTGTTTTTTTATTATGGCCATTCCTAATCATTGGTGTATTTTCGGTTTTTTATTGGCAATGGACAGAAAGTCAATCAGCTGGTGATTTAAGATTGTATGTTGTTGTGCAATTCTTGCCAATGATTACTATTCCGGTGATTTTATTATTTTGTAAAGGGCGTTTTACACATAAATCAGGTTATTGGTGGTTACTGTTTTATTATTTTTTGGCTAAATTTTTGGAATATTTTGATACGGAAATTTACCAAAGTACTGGTCAACTTATGTCAGGTCATGCATTGAAACACATGGCTGCAGCGTTGGGTGTTTGGATGTTGTTAATCAGTTATAAAAAACGTTCTATTAATGTAAGTTAATTGTTTGCTGATTAGTCAATCAAACAAATAGGCTAAAACTGCTTGTCTGATCAATACACCATTTTTCACCTGTTCCAGAATAACTGATGGTGGGTTGTCGGCAACATGTGAACTGATCTCTACTTCTCTATTAATTGGGCCGGGATGCATTACTATGCAGTCACTTTTCGCCAAATCCAAAAGTTGAGAGTTCAAACCATATTTTTGATGGTAATTTTCAAACTCAGGTATGTTTTTTTGTATGATGCGTTCTCTTTGAATGCGCAGCATGACAATGACGTCACAATCGATCACAGCTTGTTGCATAGATTGACAAATGATTGCTTTCTCGTGGTAATCCGGTAGCAGTGCTTTTGGGCCATAGAGGTGAACTTGCTGGTTCTCTAAAATATGCAAGGCGTCAATTAAAGAGTTGGCAACTCGAGAATGTTTGATGTCGCCAATGATAGTAATCTTTAGGTTTTTAATACTAGCTTTGTGTTTGCGAATGGTAAATGTATCAAGTAATGCTTGAGTTGGATGTTGATTGTTGCCATCACCTGCGTTAATTAATTTGATATTATTAGGCAGGTACTGAGTGATCTGCTCAAATATGCCTGCTTCCGGATGTCTGATTACAAAAGCGTCAATTGGCATGGCTGCAAGTGTTTGCAAAGTGTCTTTCAGGGTTTCGCCTTTCGCTGTTGAACTTTTGTCAATATTAATGTTTATGACATCAGCGCCCAGTTTTTTTGCAGCCAATTCGAAAGAAACTTGTGTCCTGGTGCTGTTTTCAAAAAAAATATTAGCCACGGTTTTACCGCGTAAGATTTTTCTTTTTTTCTTTTGTGAGGTATTGTCAAGTTGTGATGCTTTATCAAATATTGCTGTTATGTTCTTGTGATCTAGGTTTTTTATATCTAAAAGAGTTTTCATGTGAGTTCATTTAACCATCTTTGTAATATGTTTTTTGCTGCATGAGCATCTAAACTTTTGTTGTGTTTCTTTTTAGCCATTCCATGTTTTCTGGCATCGGCAAAATCTGATTGTGCTTGCATTGAACTGTATCTTTCATCAACTTCGAAAACTTCGATTTGATAACGATTACGAACTTTGTTTGCAAAGTTTTTGGCTTGCTTGGTTGACAACTGCTCTTGACCGTTTTCAGTTAAAGGCCTGCCGATAATGATGGCACTGGGTTGCCATTGTTTTATTATGGTGTCTAATTCATCCCAATTGAATTTATGATTGGTATGAATGGTTTTTAATGCCGATGCTGTTTTGGTTATGCTTTGACCTATGGCAACGCCAATATTGGCCAATCCAAAATCAATGCCAATGTAACTTTCGTTAAGCATGACCAGCAGAGGTGATGCTTTTATAGTCGTTAATACCAATCAACGATAAGGCTTTTTCCCATTTTTGTTGGGTGGGGGTGTTAAATATAACCTCTAAATCTGCCGGGCAAGTCAGCCAAGCATTTTCCGCGATCTCTTGCTCTAATTGATCCTTTTGCCAACTTGAATAGCCAAGGATGAACTGCCATTGATGTTCAAAAGTGTTTTTTGCTATATCTTTCAATAAGTCTTTTGATGTGGTTAAAGTCAAGTGCTCTTTGATACGAATTGAACTGCTGAACAAATGATTGTTTCGATGAATGACAAAGCCGCAATTTTGATTTAGGGGGCCACCACTGAGTGCAATGTGATTAGATGCTGGAGTATCCAGATTTAAATCAGAAAAAATTTCTTCGGTTGTCAGTTGCATAGGATGATTGATGATAAGTCCCATGGCTCCATTGGTGTTGTGTTCACAAATGAGAACGACAGCCTGTTTAAATCTCTCGTCTTGCATGTCGGGTAATGCGATCAACATTTGCTGATTAAAGTTCATTTCAGTGATCATTTTTGTTTTAACTTGTTGCCTGGTAAAAATTGCCAAGTTCTGGTAATGTAAAGAAGGTCGATTTTATTTTTATTTTCTGGTAAAGGTTCAAATGGACCTGATAATTGTACCAGATGTTCAGCTGCATCATCTATAGATTTAAATCCTGATGATTGAATTATTTTAATTTCTTTTATGGTGCCTTCTGAGGTGATCCCGACTGTCATGATCAATGTGCCAACAAACCCTCTTTTACGTGCTTCATCAGGATAATTGAGATTGCTTACGCGTTCAATTTTTTCCACCCATGTTTGCATGTATTCTGCGAACTCAAATGATTTGGTGTTGGCTGAAATGTACTTGGATCTGGGTCTCTTGGCATAGGCTTCCAATCGATCAGAAATGTTGTTTTCTAACTTTGCCAGTTTTTGATTCTTAGTCAATGGTTTGTCATTGTTTGGGTCTTTGTTAATGGTTTCAGGAGTGGTCACGGCAGATTTGACTTTGAGGTCTGCATCGATTGTTGTTACCAGTTCAGTATTTTTAACTTCATCCAAGTTAGGTGTGTTTTCTACCTGTTCCTGTAAATGATTGCCTTGATCATCAGCTGCCAATCCTGTTTTTATGTTTTGAGGCCGAACATTGTTTTCAGACTCGCCACCACCTTGTTGATCATTTTCAGCCAAATAATCTGCATCTTCAGATTTTTGAAGGCTTTTTTGTTTGGATAATATGACGTCTAAGCTGGGCAGTGACTCTGTATTGCTGGGGTCTTCAGAGGTAAATACTATGCCCAATACAAGTGCAGCGATCAACAATGCACTGAGTGTAAATGTAAGAACATTCTTATCAACAGTTGATATCTTCGATTTCACGGCATTAATTTTTCAATTTCATCGAATAATATTGCTGCAATATTCAGGTTGAATTGCGCATCAAGCTCTCTAATGCAAGTAGGGCTGGTGACATTGACTTCCGTTAAATAGTTGCCAATAACATCAATACCAGCAAAAAGAATGCCCATTTTTTTTAATACTGGACCAACAGCTTGGCAAATTTTATAGTCATGTTCAGTTAACGGTCTTCCTTCGCCAGTTCCCCCTTTTGCGAGATTGCCTCTAAAGTCTTCATCTGAAGGGATTCTTGCTAAAGCGTATGGAATGGGTTGCCCATTAACCAGTAAAATACGTTTATCTCCTTCAGATATTTCAGGGATGAATTGTTGTGCCATGGTCGTTCTTGTGCCATTATTGGTGACAGTTTCAATGATGACATTGAGGTTTTTGTCATTTTTACCTGTTTGAAAGATTGAAGCCCCTCCCATTCCATCCATTGGTTTTATGATGACTTTGTCCAATGTTTTGGCAAATTTCTTTATATGTTCTGGGTTTCTTGAAATTAAACTTTTAGGGCTAAATTCTGAAAAAGTTTCAGTGAAGAACTTTTCATTGGCATCTCTGAGTGCCTGTGGGTTGTTAACTATCAGTACGCCTTTTTTTTGAGCCAAATCCATTATATAAGTGTCCATGATGTATTCCATGTCAAATGGGGGATCTTTTCTCATTAAGATCACGTTAAGTTCTGTTATCTCAATGGATTGACTGCTTGTTACTTCGTACCAATTGCTGGGGTCTTCAGTTAATGTCAAGCATTGGCTGTCGCAATAAGGTTGGTGGTCTTTAATATATATGCCATTTTGTGTCATATAATGAATTTCATACCCTCTTGTTTGAGCTTCAAGCATCATTGCAAATGTTGAATCTTTTTTTATATTGATCTCATCAATTGAGTCCATCAAGATGCCAATTTTCATATTGTTTTCTCTTTAGTTAATTTCATTAATAATCACGATTGCGATTATACTCAAGTCAATATCTTTAATCACCCTAAACACTGTATTTTTATTAAAAGCCCCTATAGAGTGTGGCTTTTATATGAGTCAGCAAGAAAATTGTGTACTGAATCACTCTTTAAAATTTAGTAATATAAAACACTTGATTTTATAGGTTCTGAGTATTTTTAGTTGCTTATCTCAAGATTTTAAAGGTGTGAGGGTTTGAACCTGTTGTATAAAATCTTCTATAACTGCTTGGAAAATAATGGCATTGACTAAACAAATTTTAACAAAATTAACACCAATTATAACTAGTAGTTTTGAATCTGCCGTAGTAGACTATCATTTATATAAATTAAACATGAGTTGTAGTTTAGTAACCCCATTTAAAGTGAACTTATAGTATTAGTGATACATTGGTTTGGCTAAAAATGTCATCATGAAAATATCGCTCTAGTTAACTATTGTCAGATCGTTATTGAATTATGTAATTTTTTGTACTAAATCTAATTTTATGAATCATATTACTGAGAAAAGTTTAAAAAAATGTCATATTTTTGATTATCATTTGTAATGGTGTAAAAAATAAGTTATTTTCTTATAAAATACTAGGTTAGGATAATAAGTTAATAATTTGAATTAACAATTGTTTGATAAATAAATGATGAAAATTGATAATATTTGAAGTATCCTAGAATTAAATATAGGTTTATATTTCATTTATCATTTCATACAAGCAAACTAAATGTTTGAAAATCTATTATATAAATTAAAAAATAAGGGTAAATCAGTGAGCGAAAATAATACAGAGTTGAGTTTAAAAGGTTTAAAGGTAATGGTGATTGATGATTCTAAAACCATTCGAAGGACTGCCGAAACCCTTTTGAAAAAAGAAGGGTGTGATGTGGTTTCTGTAGAAAATGGATATGAAGCGCTTTCTCTAATATCTGATCTTCATCCGAATATTATATTTGTTGATATCATGATGCCTCGATTAGATGGTTATAAAACTTGTGCGTTAATTAAGATGAATCAGGAGTTCAAATCAACACCTGTAATTATGTTGTCATCCAAAGATGGGTTGTTTGATAAAGCAAAAGGGAAAGTTGTTGGTGCGGAGCTTTACTTAACTAAACCATTTACGAAAGAAGAATTGTTGGATGCAATAAATACACATATTAAAGTGAGTTAAAATATGGCAAAAAACAGTATAAAACCTTTTGAGTTATTAACTGAATATGAAAGATTAAGTCTTAAACATACAGTTGAACTTCAAGAGGTTGAAATTAAGGGGCAATGGTCTGGAGTTGGATTTAAAGTTAATGACGTGAATTTTGTATTGGCGATTGGTAAAATTATTGAGGTGCTCATCCTCACAGAAACCACTAAAATACCTGGCATTTCCCCATGGGTTCTTGGTTTAGGCAATATTCGGGGTAACTTAATACCAATTATTGACCTAAAATCATTTCTATTTAATAAACCTACAAAAATTACAGGGCATACCCGGATGGTTGTAATACAACAGGTGGGTGGTCAGGCTGGTTTGGTTGTTGATGAAGTCTTTGGGCAAAAACACTTTGCCAGAGCGCAAATGATTAGTGAATCAGAGTTGTCGGATGAAGGGGCTTTGAAATATACCAAAATAGCGTATAGAGAAACCGACAATGTTTGGAATGTATTAGAATATGATATGTTAATCAATGACCCGTCATTTCAAAATGCAGCAGCAATATAACGAAAAGAGAGTGTAAGTATGAGTGTTACGTCAAGCGATTTAAGCGGACAAGCAAGAACCCTGCCAACTTGGCAGGTTGTGATTTTATTACTGTTAATCATCAGTTTTATTGTCAACTCAATTATGTTGAATAAACTTGAGTCTGACAGAGTTGAGCACGTTAGGGCGACAGATGATATTCAGATTAAAGCCCAACAATTGGCACAGCATGCAGTATTGGCATCATCAGGAAACCAGGAAGCTTTTAATGACCTTAAGCTTAAAAGGGGAATTATCGCAGAAAAAATCACATCATTAATAGAAGGTGAAGCAAATGGAGCTTATCCTGAAGTGCCAGTCATCGTTGCTGATTCACTGGCTTTGGTCAATGATATCTGGGTAACCATCAACGGAAATGTAGATAAAATTCTGGATAAGCAGGTTCTTATTGAAGATATGTCAGCAATTTATAATAAATTTGCCTCTCAAATTCCTGTGTTACAAGCCAAAAGTGACGAAGTTGTCAAACAACTGGTTAAAGTTAATGGCACAAGAGAACAAATACGATTAGCAGGTCAACAACAGGTGCTCGCAGATAGAATGCTCAGAAGGATGGGTGAAGTACTCAAAGGCGGCATGACAGCAGTTCAAGCTGCTGATGGTCTTGATGATGATACCAGACGATTCTCTAAAGTATTGAATGGAATGTTCAATGGTGATGAAAACATTAAGGCAGTCGTTGATAAAAATGTTATTGAATTGTTGGGTGGGGTTTATAACACATTCAATAGTTTGCAAGGTGATATAGAAGAAGTGATGAATGCTCAAGACTTGTTTGAGGCACAAATTGCAACCGATGACATCGTCAGTGATACACCCAATATGGTTGAAAAAGCAAAAGACCTTTCTCAAAGATTGGGCTCAGTAAAGACTTTAATACCTTCTGCTGAGGCACAATATGCACTTGGTGCTTTATCCGTACTATGGTTAGTTTTTATTCTATTCTCACTGACCAAAAATGATCGTAAGCGTGCAAAAGTTGCCCAAGAACTCAACGAAAGAAACCAATTGGCTATTCTCAGATTACTTGATGAAATGGGTTCACTGGCAGATGGTGATCTGACGGTAAATGCTACTGTGAGTGAAGACATTACTGGCGCAATTGCAGACTCAGTAAACTTTGCAGTAGAAGCATTAAGAAGCTTGGTAAAAACCATTAATGACGCTTCAGTAGGTGTGGCCTCGGCAGCACAAGAAGCCCAGGCAACTGCATTGCACTTGGCAGAAGCGAGTGAGCATCAAGCACATCAGATTACCAATGCATCTGCTGCCATTAATGAGATTGCAGTGTCTATTGATGAAGTATCGATTAACTCTTTAGAGTCAGCAGATGTTGCACAAAGATCAGTATTGATTGCACATAATGGCGCAGAAATTGTACGTCAAACCATTAAAGGAATGGATAACATCAGAAACCAAATTCAAGAAACATCTAAAAGAATCAAACGTCTGGGTGAAAGCTCTCAAGAAATTGGTAATATCGTAGAATTAATTAATGATATTTCTGAACAAACGAATATATTGGCATTGAATGCTGCGATTCAAGCGGCATCAGCTGGTGAAGCGGGCCGTGGTTTTGCGGTCGTTGCTGATGAGGTACAGAGTTTGGCTGAAAGGGCATCTAATGCAACGAAACAAATCGAGACTTTGGTACAAACCATTCAGTCGGATACAAATGAAGCTGTATCATCTATGGAACAAACCACTGCTGAAGTGGTAGATGGTGCAAAACGCGCAGAAAATGCTGGTGATGCATTGACAGAAATTGAGGCTGTATCGAATGATTTGGCGGAGTTAATTCAAAATATATCTGAGTCAGCTAAGCAACAATCTGTGGCAGCAACAAATATTTCAGGCACCATGAACGTGATTCAGGAAATTACTACACAAACATCAGTTGGTACCCAACAAACAGCTGAATCAATTGGTAACCTAGTTGAACTTGCAAATGAGTTAAGACTCTCGGTTGAAGACTTTAAATTGCCTACTGATGATTACTGATTGTTAGAACAAAATAGTGAAACATAACGTTAAAGACAGTGTAATATTTCTTCCAGATTTCAAATTGTTTGATTATGAAAAATGGTCTGAAATGTTAGAGAAAAGGGTTGGGATAACCGTTCCTAAAGAACGAGAAGCTTTTTTGCAAACTAAAGTTTGGTCAAGAATGAGAGAGTTGAAGATTGAATCATTCTCGGAATATTGGCAGGTTATAAATAATGGCATTACTGGTGAACTAGAATGGAGTCAACTGCTTGACAGATTGACCGTTCATGAAACAAGCTTTTTCAGACATAAGCCTTCTTATGATTTGGTGAAAAAAGATTTCAGTTATGTACTGAAGAGGTATCGGAAATTTCACTACAAAGTATGGTGTGTAAGTTGTGCAACAGGTGAAGAACCTTACTCATTAGCAATGATGATACATGCATTAAAAGAGGCATCTGATAAAAATAATATTTATTATGGTATCACCGCGACTGATGTAAGCAAGCCAGCATTATCTTTAGGAAACAATGCATATTACAGTAAAGATAAACTAAAAGAAATTGAGTATGCTTATAGAAAATATTTAGTGGATGTTAACGAAAATATATTTTCTATAGATGAAAAAATTAAACAAAGAGTGGCATTTGGTGTGTTTAACTTATTAAAAATAAATGAAATGCCGAAAATAAAATTTGACATAATATTTTGTCAAAATGTTTTGATATATTTTTCAAAAGATAAAAAAATTGAAATTTTAGAAGGTTTTAAAAGGTTCTTGAAAAAAGGTGGAATGTTAATTCTTAATCCCGCTGATATTGGTAACTGGAAGAGTCCAAACATGACAAGAATAACCTACAAAAGAACTTTAGCATATAAATTAGACTAGAATAAAAATATGAGTAATATTGAACAAATAGATTTTTCAACATTGATTTGGGTTAAAAAAGAGTTAGATGAAACCCTAAATAGGGCACAAACTGCAATAGAGGAGTATGTTGAAAATCCAGAGGATGAAAATCAACTGCAATTTTGCGCTACTTATTTGCATCAAGTTCAAGGAACTTTAAAAATGGTTGAGCTCTATGGCGCAGCTATGGTCGCTGAAGAAATGGAACAAGTGGCGAAAAAGATCCTCAATAAAGAAGTAGACTCAGAAAAAGATGCTTTTGAAGTTTTAATGCGAGGCATTATTTTATTACCAGATTATTTAGAAAGAATACAGTTGGGATATAAAGATATTCCAATGGTGTTACTGCCGCTGGTTAATGATTTACGAACAGTGAAAGGCGATCAACTTTTATCAGAGAGTGCTCTTTTCAATCCGGATTTAAGCATAGGCTTACCTGAGTCAGCAATGAATAGTTCATTTAAACTGTCTGAAAGCCAATTAAATCAAGTTGTGAAAAAAATCAGATCAGCATATCAAGTTTGTCTTCTTAATTGGATCAAAGATCATGAAGTTTTAACCAACCTCAAAAAAATTCAAATCATCGTTGATAAACTCAAAACGGTATTAACGGTGCAAGATGAAAAACAATTATTTTGGGTTGCAGGTGGATTATTTGAAGCACTTATCAGTGGAGGTTTAGAGAAATCTGTTACTGTAAAACAGTTGGGTGCCAGATTAGATCAAGCCATGCGTCTATTGACCGAATCTCAACATAGCCAAGATAAACCATACAGAAAATTGACCAATAGTTTTCTTTACTATGTTGCACTTGCTGACAGTAAAGACAGACGAATTAATGAAATTCAAACATTTTTCAGATTGTCAGATTTTATCTCTGATGATGTTGAAATTGAGAAGGCTCAAAGCAGTTTATCCGGTAAGAATCGAGAATTATTAGAATCTGTAACCAGTGTGATTAAAGAGGACTTGATGAGCATTCAAGAAAATCTTGATCTCTATAACAGAAATGAAAATGCAGATGTGACAGATTTGGAAAGCATCATTACATCCTTACGCAAAATTTCTGATACTTTAGGAATTATTGGCATCGGAGTTGCTCGTTCAAGAATTATCACCGTAAATGAAAAACTTGAAGAAAATGCTAAAAATGGTCAACGGGTCAGTAAAGATACAATAATGAACGTTGCTGAAGTTCTATTATTTGTTGAATCGTCATTGGATGAAAATATTCTATCTTTGGGTAATCAAGAGCAAAAGGACACAAATGATGAAGACTTGATTCCTTCATCAGAAATGAAGAAAATTATGGATTCTTTGGCCAAAGAATCAATTAACAATTTACAGAAAGTAAAACAAAATTACGTTCAGTTTATTGAAGCTCCATGGAATAAAGAAAGTATTGAATCATCGCCGAAACTATTGAAAGAAATAGGTGGTGCTTTAAAAATGTCTGGTTTGAATGATGTAGCAGCAGAAGTTGATAGAGTTGAAGAGTTTACCAGTAAATACATGTTGGAACCAAATTATAAACCAACTGTGGATCAACTGGATTTATTAGCCGAGTCAGTTGCCAGTCTAGAATATTATTTAGAATATCTAAGCAATGGCACTAAAGGTGAGCAGAGTATTTTAAACTTGGCCAAATCAAACATTAAGTTATTGTTTAAATCTGTTGAAGGAGTTGAATTGGGCCAAAAAGAAGTGGAGGCTTTGGATGCTGACTTGGATCAAATGTCAGATGATGAATTTGATATGGAGTTGGACATGGCGGATGATGTTGACTATGAAGAGGAATCTGAAGAGGAAACATATGATCAATTATTGGCTGATGAAAGTGAATTAAAGGATGAAGACGATGTTAATGATGTTGTTGATATTGAAAAGAATTTAGAAGCTGAAGAAACGGAACAAGAGCATAATTTAATTGTGTCATTCAGTGATGATACTGATGATGACATTAAAGAGGTGTTTTTAGAAGAATTTGAAGAAGAGTTAGAGCACCTAAATTCTATTTACCCTAGATGGAAAAAGAACCCTGATGATCAATATGAATTACTGGGTGAAATTCGTAGAATCTTTCATACATTGAAAGGCAGTGGAAGATTGGTTGGAGCGGCAGCCATTGGTGATTTTAGTTGGAAAATGGAAGACCTTACCAACATGATTTTGAATAAATCACAAGATGTTAGTCTATCTTATTTATTAGTTATGGAACGTTCAGTTGAATTATTGCCTGGTTTATTAGAATCATTACAAAATGAATCTGTTGTGCCTAATGGTTATCATTTATTGGTTGATGCTGCAGATAGGGTGGCAAATAAAGAGACAATAACTGAGCAAGATTTGATTCCAGTTGTTAAACAAGAAATACAAGCACCTGAATCAGAACAAGAAGCCCAAGAAGATGCGTCTTTATATATTGATGAAGACATGTTAAGTGAATCTGATACCGAAGAAGAGCCAAATCTCAGTGAAACAACAGATACGAAATCAGAGGATGATAATGCTGAGGATGCCTCTGAAAATGATAACTCTACATCATTAGATGATCAAATATCACAGGATTCTAATCTGGAGCTGATAGAGGAAACTGAGAGTGATGATGGTGAGCATTCATTAGAGTTGATAGATGAAGAAGTTGAGGCCGTTGAGCCTGTAGAAGATGCAAATCAATCTATCGATAGTGATTTAGCAGTTGATAATAGTGAAGAATTATTGGATCAGGACGATGCTTTATCATTGTTGCCATTAGAAGATGAACCTGATCAAGACACCGAAGATGAAATAACTGATGAATTGCCAGAAGTTTCAGAACAAGACTTATCAGCAGATAATGATGATATTAATGGATTGACTTTAGAGCCATTAGACGATGATAGTACACAAGAACTTGATGAACAAGATGAAACAAATGATATTAAGGATGAGTCATTTGAGTTTGATGACAGTACTTTATCCTTAGATCCATTAGAAGAAACGGAAGAATCACAAGATGAGGAAGCCAATTCAGACGATAATGAATACGAATTAGATAGTAAGTTTGACTTTGCAGATGGAGATTTAGCTCTAGAACCATTGAGTGACAGCTCAAATGATGAAAATGTCAATGAGCTTGATTTGGAAATAGAGTTAGAAGGTTTGGATGGTGTTGATGCCACAGAGTTAAATGAAGAAAATCAAGCAGAACTTTCTGATGATGAATCGGATAGTGTTGATGATTTAGAACTTGAAATAGAATTAGAAAGTGTTGATGCTGCTGAAATAAATCAAGAAAATCAATTTGACCTCTCAGAAGGCGAATCTGAAGCAGTTGAAGTTTCAGAATTAGAAATAGAGTTAGATGATTTTGAAAGTGATTTCGATGTCACTGAATTAAACGAAGAAAGTCAAGCAGAGCCTTCTGAGCATGAAGCTGATAAAGTTGAAGATCTAGAGTTGGAATTAGAGTTAGAGGCTTCTGAAAGTGATGTTGATGCCCCTGTATTAAATGATGAAAATCAAACAGAACCTTCTGATGATCAACCTGACGGAGTTGATGATTTAGAATTAGAAATTGAGTTAGATGCAGTAGATCAAAATAACTTTGTTGATGAAGTTCAAACAAATGACTTAACTGAAGAAAATCAGACATTGTCAGTTGGAGACAATTTTGATTACAGTAAAATTGAAAATGATTCAAGTGTAGAATCAGATCAATTAGATTTTGACGAAACTACAGATGATGAAATTGATAAGGGAAGTATTGAAGAGTCAAATAGTAATGAAGATTTATCAGTTGATCCTGTATTTGTTGAAATATTACAACAAGAAGTTGAGGGTCACTTAAAAGACATAGAAGAATTTGTAAATACAGCTAAAGCAAGCGAAAACAATCAATCAACAGAAAAATTCATTAGAGTTGTTCATACTTTAAACGGTGCGGCCAATATGGCATCTGTTGACAGTATAGTTGCGATGACAACGCCACTCGAGCTTGCAGCAAAATTGACCAGTGATATGAATAAGGATTTCAGTACTGAAACAGTTGAAAAAATCCTTGAGCTTAAGAATGAAGCCTCTGACATTATGAAAGATTTGTCAAATCGTTCTCAAGTTAATGAAGTCACTTCAAATTTAGGTGAGTATTTTAAAGGCGTTTATGCTGCATTAGAAGAAAGTAGCAATCATGATGTAGCTACTATTGATGATACACCATCCGAATTTGATTTATCACAATTTATTGATGGTACAGATGCTGATTCAACAAGTGATGAGAAAGCATTTGATAACAATGATCTCTCCAATGATGTTGATTATGACTTACACTTAACTGATGAGACAATAGAAGATAGTCTTGATGAAGAATTGTCAATTGAAGATATTAACTTTAATGATCAATCAGATGTTGATGAAGGCTTTGCTTCGCCAGCAATTGAAGAAGAACCTGTTCAAGAAGAAGAGACTGATTCAGGTGACTTTACAGAAATTGAAACACAAGAAGATGGTATAGAACAGTCAATCATTGATGATATTGAAGCTGATTTTGCTGAAATTGATGGTCAAAGTAATGATGCAATCGATCAAGAAGAAAAAGCATGGCATGATTCCTCTCCTGTAATTTCAATGAGTTATGCCGAGGGTTCAAATACCAATGAAGAAAACGTCAGTGAAATTGATGAAGAGCTGTTAGAAATATTTAAAGAAGAAGCCGATGATATTCTTGATAGAACAGAACATGTACTGTCAGATTTAGAAGAAAATCCCAAAGATTTAACATTGATAGTGGCACTACAGCGTGACTTGCATACGCTTAAAGGTGGTGCCAGAATGGCTGGCCTTGAAAATATTGGTGAATTAAGTCATGTACTAGAATCCTTATTGGAAATCATCAGTGAAGATGGCAGAAATATAGATGTCAATATATTACATGCCATTCAAGATGCATTCGATCAATTAAATAGAATGAAAGAAGAAAAGGATTTTGGTCAAAGTTATGACATCAATCCAAGCTTAAATCATATTAAACATTTGGTTGGACTTGATGATGCTGCAATACCTGAAGAATCTAAGTTGGATCAAGTATATTTTGATCCAGCAGCAACAGATGTTGCTGAAGAATTGGACGATACGGTAGAAAAAGAATCTGTACAGAAGAAATCTAATGTACTGTCAGGCAATCAAATTAAAGTTAATTCAGAACTTTTGGATAACTTGGTAAATTATGCTGGTGAAGTGAGTATTTATCGTTCTCGATTAGAGCAGGAAGTCGGTTCATTCCGGGTTAACTTATCTGAGTTGGGTAACACAGTTGCTAGGATTAAAGAGCAATTACGTAAGTTAGATGTTGAAACGGAAGCTCAAATTATGTCGACTTTCCAAACCAGCAATGATCATGAAGGTTTTGATCCATTAGAAATGGATAGATTTTCACAATTGCAACAATTGTCGCGCTCATTGGCAGAATCTGTATCGGATTTAACCAGCATTCACAGTTATCTTGATGATGTTGCGAGAACTTCAGATAATCTATTAATGCAGCAGTCTCGAGTGAATACAGAGTTGCAAGAAGGGTTAATGGAAACTCGTCTGGTTTCATTTAATTCTATTGTTCCACGTATGAGACGTTTGATTCGAACCACTTCAAAAGAGTTGAACAAACCAGTACGAATGGAGGTACATGGTGCAGAAGGAGAAATGGATAAAACGGTTCTAGAGGGTGTTATTGCACCATTAGAACATATGTTAAGGAATGCTTTAGCTCACGGTATTGAAAAAGATCGTACGGAGCATAATAAACCTGCTGAAGGGACAATAATTATAGATGTCAGGCGTGAAGCCACAGAAGTTGTCATTACAGTAGCAGATGATGGTGCAGGTATTAATCGTAAAAGAGTGCAAGAAATAGCTGAGAAAAAAGGCCTCATCAAACCTGGAATGAAGTTAAGAGATGAAAACATTGATCGTTTAATTCTCAATAGTGGTTTTTCAACAGTTGAAGAAGTATCCAAACTTGCTGGTCGTGGTGTTGGGATGGATGTAGTCAGTAACCAGATTAACTTGTTAGGTGGCAGTCTTGATATCAGTTCAGAAACTAATGTAGGTACAAAGTTTCATATCCGTTTACCCTATACCTTGGCTCTATCTAGTGCATTATTGGTAGAAATTGCAGAAGTTATTTATGCCATTCCTGTATCGGGTCTCGAGGGAATCATCAGGATGCCTTACGATGATTACAAACAAAATATGTCCCAAGCCAACTATATTTATGAATACGTTAACGAAGAGTATTTGGTTCAAGAATTAGATAAGTTATTGGATCTTGATTCTGAAGTTGTGATTGAAAATAACCAAATTCCATTGGTAATGATTCGTTCAGGTAACCAAGGTGTTGCATTAAGAGTCGATCGGATTTTAGGCTCACGTGAGATTGTTGTTAAGACGGTTGGTTCACAGATATCCAGTGTTCCAGGTATTTATGGCGCAACCATTCTTGGTGATGGTAATGTGGTTTTGATTCTCGATATCATTCCATTATCGAGATCATATATTAAGAAACTTGAAAGTCTGGACTATGATGCTGAATTATATGCTCAGGAAGAAATCGAAAAAGATCCAATTGTTATGATTGTGGATGATTCAATTACAATGAGAAAAGTTGGTGAAAGAATTCTTAGAAGAAACAATTACGATGTGGTGACTGCCAAAGATGGTCTTGATGCACTGGATAATCTTAAAGAAGTTATACCTGATGTGATGCTGCTTGATATTGAAATGCCAAGAATGGATGGATATGAATTGGCGATTGAAATGAAGAAAGAAGAAAAATATGCTGGTATTCCAATCATTATGATTACTTCAAGAACTGGTGAGAAACACAGACAAAAAGCGATTGATTTAGGTGTTGACAGATATTTAGGTAAACCATATCAGGAAGCGGATTTATTAGAAAATATTAGTGACTTAATTGAACAAAGTAAAGGATAAACACAAGATCGGATTGATCCATATTGGTAAAAGAGAAAAATCTGGTCTGCAAATTTCTGAAAAATTAAGACAGCATGAATTTGTTGTAACAGAATGGGATGTTGTTGATTATTGCGATCAACTTGAAGGCATAGCTGATGTCGAAGTAATTGTAGTGAACATCGGTATAGTGGAATACGATTATGATGACTTGTTGTGTTATTTGTTTGAAAAAGACATAAAAGTAATCATCAATGAAGCAATGTTGACTAATAAACTTTCTGGTCAAAAGAGACAGAGCTGGGAGAGACATTTACTAAATAAAATAGATTCATCATTCAGTGTTTTACC
This sequence comes from uncultured Alcanivoracaceae bacterium, assembly GCA_964352735.1. Lineage (GTDB taxonomy): Bacteria > Pseudomonadota > Gammaproteobacteria > Xanthomonadales > Marinicellaceae > NORP309. Next base: position 51,906 of record CAYGTC010000006.1, read on the forward strand.
TATAGATACGGGAAAAGAACGAGTCATACAATCCTCTGTTGATTTTAAAAAAATTGGCATACAGCAAGTATGGATATTAGCCGCATCAATAGGAGGACCAGAATCAGTTCAGCAATTTTTATCTGTATTTAAAGGTGGGGAAAAGATATTATTTATCGTTCTTCAACACATTGATAAAACGTTTCAACCCATGTTGGCTGAGCAATTTGAACAAAATAGTGAGTTAAATGTAAAAATGCCGATTTCTGGTATGAAAGTAAAACCATCACAATGTATCATTTATCCCACTGATGAACATTTGCATTTTGATGATAAAGGTGTGTTAGATTTAACTGTGATCAATGATGTCTATGCATTTTCTCCCTGTATTGATGAAGGGAGTAAAAAGCTTTTAAGCAACATTGATAATGTAAATATAGCGGTATTCAGTGGTATGTCAACTGATGGTATTGAAGCCGCAAAAATGGTAAATAAGCAGGGTAATAAAGTGATCACTCAAACTGAAGAAAGCTGTGTGTTATCTACTATAATATCCGGAATAAAAAAAGAAATAACAATAGATTTTGAAGGCACTCCAGCTGAAATGGCAAATTACATACTTCAGCAGGGTGACCACATTAATGCATAACAGGAGGCAATAAATGTCTAATGAAATTCGGGGAATTATGATTCCTGCTGCCAAAGATAAAAAAGTATTATTACCCAATGCAATTATTGCTGAGGTTATTTCATGTAATCAGCTAAATGCGATAGAAAATGCCCCCGTCTGGTTGCTAGGAAGTTTTAATTGGCGTGGTTATGAAATACCTGTTATTTGCTATGAGACGTTGGCCAAGGGAAGCAACCCTCATAGAACAAAAGTAGCCAGGGTAGCGGTCATTAAGGCTTTAGGTGATATTGAAGTTATGCCATATTTTGCTATGGTTGTTGAAGGTGTACCGAGGTTACAATTGATCACGCAAGGTGATTTACAAGTTCACGAATCTGATGAAAATGACAGTAATGCAATTGCTTCAAAAATTACTGTACATGATGAAATGTCTGAAATACCAAATATCCGCTATATTGAGCATGTTTTAAATCTTGCAATGCCCAAAGATAAGTAAGTATTGAATTAATGGTTCTCGATTTGCTCTGTTTTCGAAAGAATGATTAAATTCATTTTGTTCTTTTATTGAAAGTTTTATCAATGGTTTTGGTAAAACTTTCAAACAGCTTTTATATCCCTGCCTGATTTTTATAATTTAACAGTATCACATGTCTTTGATGTGCGTTATTCTCCTATTTCGATTTGTTTGCTTTCACTCATGGCCACTTCGCGTAAAGCCAATAATTGCTGGATATCAAGTTGATAGTTATCGCTTAATAATGCACCATTGGGAGGAGTTGGCCAGCCTGAACGGTCGATTCTATTAAATGCAGCCCAGATATTGATGAGTATCTCATTTCGATCGTTTGCAATGGATATGAAATCAAAATTTTTCATGGATTTCTTCATGTATACAAACTCTTGTGATTCTACCAATAATGAATCAAGTATTGAATTGAGTGCCTTGTATGCAAAACGTCTGATTGCAGGATAGGTATCTTCCATAGCAAAAAGTAAATGCGGCATTAAAAATATCTTATTGCCATTTTTTAAATGTTGTTGATTCAAATTAATATCATTAGCAGCTATTGATCTTTCAACAGGGTCACCAGAATGAAGTTGGTAAATGACTTGAATGATATCAGTTTGATTATCTGACTGTATTTGTGAATATTGTGGCCAAATGTTTTTACTGTTTTCAATAACCCATTTGGGTTTTTTATCCAAGTGGCATGACACACATGCATTGGGTTTATTATTGTTGAATTCTTCGATAGGGTTAGGAGACTCGATTTTATGACTTCTATGAAAGGTCATAACTCCATAAACAATTTTAGGCATGTGGCAATTATAACAAAGGCTTCCATCGGAATTTTCTGAATGGCCAGTATGCAATGTGATATTATCACTCAAATTCTGATGACACGATAAGCATGCACTATTGGTTCTTTTTTCATCGGTAATCATGCCTTTTGGATCGCCACCATGCATAGAATGACAGTCATTACAGGTTAAATCTGCTTGTAAATGGCATTCTGATTGAAGTATGCCTTGGTATTCATATGCGGTGAGGCGTGGAGTACCATCATGCCAAAATCTTTGCTCAAATAAATTGGATTTTGCAGCGCTTATATAGGATTCCTTCCATACTGGGTTGACATGAGTTTGCAAAACATCACCTGGTCGATATGTTGGCCCATCTTCCATCCAGGTTCGTGCCAGTGCATAAGTTTTGGGTGTTCTTTGTCCATGACATTGTCCGCATATGTCCATTGATTTTTTAGCAGAAAGTTTATCTGGGTTAATGATGCTCTTATCTTCATCATCACTATAGTGCATGTAGTATTTTCTAATGGGATTTTGATTGAGATCGATATGGTCTTGGCCGCTGGCATGACAAGACTCACAACCAATACCTAAATCACTGACATGAGAATCAAAACGTGAATCCACTTTTAAATTGAGTGGTGCACCTGCTTTGGTTTTGGCTACAAGATTATCATAGTTCGTCATATTGGGTTGAATGCCAGTGTTGTGGCAAAAAATACAATTCTGATTCCATATGGCATTGTGGCTATCAAAGGCTTGATTATCGTTGCCTAAAAATGCGCCATTTAAATGAACCCATCGTTTATCCTCAATGTGCCACAGTATCTCTAAACGGTAATAATTACCTTGGGTTCCCTCTGTTTTTGCCAGATATTGTTGGTAACGCCTGGATCCAACGGTACGTGAGATTTCTAATGTTTTGATTAATTTTTTAGTATCAGGTTGATAATATTCAAAATAGTATTTTTTGTTTTTTCTGACAGGCCGAATGGTAGTTCCCCAATAGGTTACGTCTGTTCCGTCAAATCTTCCTTCAACAGTGCCTTCACTGGCTTCTTGTGTCATTGTTCGATGGTATGTTTTGTGCCATGAAGCGTAGTTTTCCTGATGGCATTCTTGACAGTTTTGTGCTCCAGAGTAATCTCCGTTATGGAAATCTACAACAATTGAAGCAGAATCTTTAGCATAAAGGTATGCATAAATACCAAGACAGGATATCAATAATAAAACAGCAAATGGCATAATTTTTTTAATCATCTATACCATTATAAATTTCATGCACAGATAATCATAGATATCTCCTTAGATAAATTGAATTTGATTATAAAAAAGATGTCTATGGTGTATGATATCTGCTGAAGAGAAAATTTAAATAATTGATGAATTTACCACTTTATATTGGCTTGAGGTACACTCGAGCAAAAAGAAAAAATCATTTCATTTCATTCATTTCACTGATATCAATGGCTGGAATTGCCATTGGTGTTATGACCGTTATTGTGGTCATTTCGGTAATGAATGGTTTTGATAAAGAACTCAAACAACGGATGCTGGGCTCGGTTGCTCATGCGACCATATCTTCATACGGTAACGAATATATACATGACTGGCAAAATGCCATCACAGTCGCTGAGAATACGCAAAATATTGTCAGTGTGGCGCCATATGTCAGTTCAGAAGCCATGTTGCAAGGTTATCGAACTTCTGGCGCTTTGATACAAGGAGTTGTTCCTGAATATGAAAAAAATGTAACTGAAATAGCACAAAAAATGAAATATGGTTCCATGGATGATTTGGTCGCTGGTGAATATAACATCATCATAGGAATCGAGCTTGCCGCAGCTTTGGGGGTTGGACCAGGAGAGAAAATCACCGTCTATATTCCGCAATTTAAAACCACTGCAGTAGGCGTATTACCAAGAATGAAGCGTTTTACAGTGGCAGGTATTTTTGAAATGGGTGCTTATGAATATGATGCAAAATTGGTATTGATTCACCTAGAAGATGCACAAAGATTGGAAAAAACAAACGGTGGCATTGAAGGCATAAGAATTAAAACAACGGACTTAATGAAAGCACCAGAAGTTGCGTATAAATTGAGTGAAAAACTTGGTGGTTTTTTTAAAGTACGTGACTGGACACAAGAAAATGCCAATTTCTATCAGGCAACTCAACAAGAGCGCATTGTCATGTTTATCATTTTATCCATGATAGTTGCTGTTGCCGCATTTAATATTTTGTCTACAATGGTCATGTTGGTCACAGAGAAAAACAGCGATATTGCGATATTAAGAACTCTAGGGATGTCAGGCTCACAGGTGATGGGAATATTCATGGTATCCGGTGTAATCATTGGTACAGTTGGCACTTTTATCGGGACTATTTTGGGGCTTGTTGTCTCATTTAATGTCAGTAGTATTATTTCTTCGATAGAGGGTTATTTTGAAGTGGATTTCATGTCATCAGATGTCTATTACATCAGTAATATTACAGCTGATATTCACAGCGGCGACGTCATTGCCATAGTATTGGTGGCTTTCAGTTTGTCTATTCTTGCCACAATTTATCCTGCATGGCGAGCGAGCAGGGTGCAACCAGCTGAGGCATTGCGTTATGAATAATAAAAATAATGGTCTTATTTTGAATTGTGAAAACATCAGCCAAAGCTTTCAGGATGGAGATGTCACCATACCAGTATTGGATGATATTAATTTTCAGATTACTCATGGAGAAAGTGTTGCCATCATGGGGGCCTCTGGTGCAGGTAAAAGTACTTTGTTACAATTATTAGGGGGACTGGACCTACCAAAAAGTGGTCAGGTTATTTTGAAAGGCACCAATATATCCAACATGAGTACCAAACAAAGAGGCAAACTCAGAAATAAATACTTGGGTTTTGTTTATCAGTTTCACCATTTACTCCCTGAATTTTCAGCATTGGAAAATGTTATGATGCCATTGTTGATAGGTAAAATGTCAAATACACAGGCGAAAAATCAAGCAATGAAACTGCTTGAAAGAGTTGGGTTGGCTGATAGAGTTAAGCATCGCCCTGCTCAAATGTCAGGTGGTGAGAGGCAAAGAACGGCCATTGCCAGAGCGCTGGTAACAAATCCTGCTTGTATGTTGGCTGATGAGCCCACGGGTAACTTGGATGAAAATACCGCCAAGTCTGTTGTTGAATTAATGCTAGAACTCAATCAACAACAAAATAATGCCATGATCATCGTCACTCATGATAAAGCGCTTGCTAAAAAAATGAATAAAATATATGAATTAACAGGGAGGCAACTGCTGTTGCAAAATTAATTTTTTAATACATCACTTGACTGTGATGGTTTGATAAGGATGTTCGATAGGTAAAAGGATATTTGATAGATATGAGTATGATCAATACGTTCTCATTGAGTTTTTTTCTTGGTGTTAGTCAACTGTTGTGGTTACCAAACTTGAACGGAGATTGGTTGCTGTACATTGTTGGCATATTAGTTGCTTCATTGTTTTTCATCAATAAGAATAAAATATTCCTGTTAAATTTAATACTGGGCAGTTGTTGTGGTTTTGCTTTTGCTTTAACAACAGCGATTGATGCCAAGCGTTCTCAATTGCATGAAATACCTGTGAGTTCAATTCAGGTTATTGGTAAAGTTGTTGATTTGCCAATTGTGAAAAAGGACCGCATCAGTTTTAGTTTATCAGTATTGTCATCTGTAGAATTGCCTTCATTAAAAAAAGTATGGGTTAATTGGTATAACTCTAAAGAAAAAATTCAGACTGGTCAACAATGGGCAATGCAATTAAAGCTCAAACCCATACGCGGCCTTCATAACCAAGGATCATTTGATTATGCGCAATGGTTATTCAGACATGGCTATGACGCTACAGCAACAGTAAAAAAAGCACAGCAATATAAAAAATACAGGTTAACTTTCATGGATAAGATTGATCTGTTGCGCGCCGATGTCTCTCATTTAATAGAACAGGAGTTTAGTAATCTACGTACTCAATCATTGGTTAAAGCCTTAACAATAGGCGATAAGAGTGTTATCAGCCATGAGGATGCAGAATTGTTTCGTGTGACAGGTACAGCACATTTGATTGCGATTTCTGGATTGCACATCGGTTTGATGGCCTTTGTTGGGGTATTATTTGCCCGAGCGTTATTTTGGTTCTCTGCACAACAGTATTTCAATCGTTTTAAGTATGAGGCGATTGGTGCGATTGCATTTGCAGGTGCTTATGCATTGTTGGCAGGACTCTCAACATCTACATTAAGGGCGTTGATCATGGTAATGGTTTTTGCAATGGCTTATGCTTTTAAGTGGTCGATAAACCGTTGGCAGAGTTGGTGCATTGCTTTATTTTTGGTGGTTTTAATAGATCCGTTGAGTGTCCTGGATGGTGGGTTATGGTTTTCATTCCTTGCTGTTGCAGCGTTGGTTTTTTCATTCAAAGGCCGCGAATCTAAATTGATGGGGTTTGTAAAAGCGCAATTTGTCATTTTAATTGCTTTAATGCCATTAATGGCACTGAGTTTTCACCAGCTCAATTTATTAACTCCAATCATAAATTTATTGATTTTGCCGATGGCCTCATTGTTATTGATTCCTTTGGTTCTTTTGTCCATTGTGGTGCATTATTTTTCAGGTTTTGTTTCAGGTTTTTTATTCACAATTGTGGATTTTTTAAGTCATCACTTATTGCAGTTTTTAATGTTTGCTCAAGAGTATCAAATTTTATCTTTTACCGTAAGGTCGATTTCATTGATAGAATGGATTCTTGTGATCATGGCGTCAATAATTTTGTTGTTACCACATTTTATGTATTGGCGATTTCTTGCGGTTACTTTTTATATACCGTTGTTTACTGCAGAATCATTGGTTAATGATGAAGAACAGTTCATAGTCAATATATTGGATGTTGGACAGGGTTTATCTGTAGTGATACAAACAAAAAATCATCACATGATTTACGATACTGGTTTAAGGTCTGAAAGCGGCTTTTCAATGGCTACAACTGTGGTATTGCCTTTTCTTGACAGTCATGGTGTCAAACATATTGATAAAATGATCATCTCACATGATGATAAAGACCATGCAGGCGGTTTAAATGACTTATACAACCGTTTTCCAAAGATGGGTATCTACGATGTTAATGGAGTGCATCAGGCTTGCCAATCTCAATTGAGTTGGCAATGGGATGGGGTGGATTTTCAGGTGATAAGCCCTTTTGAGCTTTTACCATATCTGGGAAATAACTCATCATGTGTATTAAAAATTAGCAGTAAAAATGGTTCAATTCTGTTAACAGGAGACATCGAGGAACCTGTGGAATACCGATTAATAAATCATATGAAGCAAGAAATAAAAAGTGATGTTTTACTGGTGCCCCATCATGGTAGCCGGACTTCATCTGGTGTTGATTTCATTAAAGCAGTCAATCCACGATATGCGGTCAATTCGTCTGGTTTTGCTAACCAGTTCAACCATCCTCATCCTTTGATTAAACAACGATACACAGATTTAGGCATGGCTTTCTATGACACTCAACAATCAGGCGCCATTACTTTGTCATTTTTAGATGATAAGATCGACATTGAAACACAGCAAAATAATAGTCAGCATTTTTGGCAATTTGATACAAAATGGTCGACCAGCCGTTGGTTTGAATTTTTGAGGTGACGCGCTCAATTAAATTAATGTAATTGAGCACGTTATAGACTTTAAAGAATTTGAGAAAGGGTTTTGATATACTCTTCAATGTCTTCATGTGTTTTAGTTTCGGTCACACAAATAGACATAACATTGCCAAGTTCTGGGTAGTGCGAACTTAAATTAACGCCAGCGACATAGTTTTCATTAGCCATTCTATCAATAATTTCATCGACAGGCTTATCTGTCTGGATCACCAGTTCGTGGAAATTAGCGCTGTTAAATAAAACTTTTGCACCTTTAACTTGTGCCAATTGTTGTTTTAAGTAGGTCGTGTTTTGCACACATGAAGAAGCCACTGATTTTAAGCCTTGTTCACCCACCAGTGCCATGTAAATGGTAGCTGCTGTGACCATCAAGCCTTGATTGGTGCATATATTAGATGTGGCTTTTGCCCTTCGTATGTGTTGTTCTCTTGCTTGAAAAGCCAGAGTAAAACCCCTTTTGTCATCCAAATCGGTGGTTTGACCGACAATTCTTCCGGGCATTTGTCTGATGTATTTTTGTTGTGTGGTCATGAAGCCAAAATAGGGGCCACCTGCTGCCAAAGGCACGCCCAGTGGCTGACCTTCGCCAATACAAATTTCAGCGCCATGTGTGCCCCATTGGCCAGGGGGCTTTAATAAGGCCAATGAAGTTGGGTTAACCACAGCAATTGTGAATGTGTTTTTTGCATTGGCCCAGTTGGTTAATTCATCAACATCTTCAAAAATACCAAAATGGTTGGGCTGAGGAACAACCAATGCTGTGATGTCTTGCTGATCAAAAACCTTAAGTTGTTCGGTAGAAATCTTTCCTGTTTCGGTATCATAATCAACTTCAATAACATTAATGCCTTGGGTGGTGACGATATTTTTTAAAACATCTCTGTAATTTGGGTTGAGGGTCTTAGGAACCAAAATGGTTTTAGACTTAGATTTGCGATTGGCCCTAACCGACATCAATGCGGCTTCCGCTAAAGCTGAAGCGCCATCATATAATGAGGCATTACTGACTTCCATACCTGTTAATTTTGCCATCATGGTTTGAAACTCATAGATGACTTGTAGGCTGCCTTGAGAGACTTCTGCTTGATAAGGTGTGTAGGCCGTATAAAACTCACCACGGGTGGTCAGTTGCCATATGGCAGAAGGAATATGGTGTTCGTATGCTCCTGCACCTGCATAACATTTTAATGGTTGTTGAGCAGCCAATTTTTCTTTGATGAAGCGAGTGACCTGCATTTCATTCATTTGCTGTGGAACTTTTGTTAATTCTGAAATTTTTAAATCATCTGGTATTTCATCAAAAAGGTCTTCAATGCTGTCAACGCCAATGGCTTTTAACATGCTTTCAATGTCATCACTGGTATGTGGTATAAATGGCATTAGGTTTTCCTGTTTGTGCAAAAAATTAATTACAAGATCTCTCTACATTGTGAGGTTCAAGTAAAGGTCTAAATACAATATTGATGGCGAGTTTATTCGTCAGCAATTGAGTTTCTATACTCTTCAGCAGTCAGTAAATCGCTTAAATCATCATCACTGTCTACTTGCATTTCAAAGATCCAACCATTGTCATATGGGGATTCGTTGATCATTTCTGGAGCATCTTCTAAAGCTTCGTTTACAGCAACAACAGTGCCAGTAATAGGAGTATAAATATCTGAAGCGGTTTTTACAGATTCAACAACACCACACTCATCACCGGTCGTATAACTGTCCAATTCTGGTAGCTCTACAAAAACTATATCGCCCAATGCGTTTTGCGCATGTTCTGTAATGCCAATTCGAATGTTGCCATTGTCAAGTTGCTCGATCCACTCATGTGACTCAGTATATTTTAAATTATCTAGTACATAACTCATATTAACTCTCTCTCTTTCTTATATATTTGATACACCATTTCTAACGAATGGAAGTTTAACTAATTTAACTGGTAAGGTTTTTTTTCTGATGTGAACGTGAACATTCTCGCTCATGTTCTTATCCACAATGGCCATGGCGATGGCAACTTCTGTACTGGGTGAAAAGGTTCCGCTGGTGATAATGCCAGTGAGTCCATTTTCATCAGCAAGGGTCTGATCATGGCGAAGAATGCCTCTCTCGGTTAAAACCACACCAATCATCTTTTTATTGACGCCAGCCTGTTTTAATTTTTCTAAGGCTTGCGCGCCTATAAAGTCTTTGTCATCCTTGCGAACTGTCCAGGACAAACCGCATTCCAATGGAGTGATGTCCTCATTCATGTCTTGGCCGTATAAATGCATGCCTGCTTCTAACCTGAGTGTATCTCTGGCACCCAGTCCACAGGGTTTTACATCTGCTGCAATGAGTTTTTTCCACAAATGTTCGGCATGCTCTTCAGATAAAATTATTTCAACACCATCTTCTCCAGTGTAACCTGTTCTGCCAATAAAGTATTCTTCGGTATCCAAGCATTTAAACTTGCCTAATGCAGTCAATTGCTCTGAGATGTTTTGTGGTAATACATCGATGCATGCCGCAATGGCCTGTGGACCCTGAACAGCCAGCATGGCAAGTTGAGGGCGTTCGGTGATTTGTGCATCAAATGGAGCTATTTGCTGTGCCATCCATGCTAAATCTTTTTCCCTAGTTGCAGCATTTACAACAATGCGATAGCTTTTATCAGAGCGTCTATAAACGATTAAATCATCAATAATGCCGCCTTTTTCATTCAACATTGTGCTATAAAGCGCTTTATTGTCGGTTAATTTTCTGACATCATTTGCGAGTATTCTCAGTAAGAAATTTTCGCTGTCATTACCAACCAAATCAACAATGGTCATATGTGATACATCAAACATGCCTTTGGCTTTTCTCACGGCATGATGTTCTTCAATTTGTGAACCATAATTGATTGGCATATTCCATCCGCCAAAGTCAACCATGGTTGCTCCTGCCTCAAGGTGGGCATCATATAAACATGTTTTTTTCATCAGTAAAATGTTGCATTTTTTCAATTCTGTGAACTATACTAAAACTTAATGGTTTACACCAGCAGAATTTATAAAAACGGCTAAGATATTATGGGTAATAGATTAAGTAAAATAGTTACAAAAACTGGCGATGATGGAACGACTGGTTTAGCTTCAGGACAAAGGGTTTCAAAAGCCGATGATATTATTGAGGCCATTGGTACTGTTGATGAACTCAATAGTTCCATCGGATTGGTCAGATCAGCGTGTGAAAATGTTGATTTAGACAAAGAACTGGTGACATTACAACATCAACTTTTTAATTGTGGTGGGGACCTGTGTTTAGAAGGCTCAACTTTGATCTCTACTGCAGATATTGAAACATTGGAAGCATCCCTGGTAATACATAATGATAAGCTGCCACCATTAAAAAACTTTATTTTACCTGCTGGCAGTGAGTTAACTTCTCGCATACACATGGCACGTAGTATCTGTCGCAGAGCTGAACGGGTTCTGGTGAAAGCTTCTAATTCACATCAATTTAATCCGCAGGTGATTGTATTTGTTAATCGGCTTTCCGATTGGTTATTTGTAGTAGCCAGAGTTACTGACGAAACTGAAGAAGTGCTATGGAAATGTTAGATACTATTGCTCGTTGATATTCATTATTAAATTACGATTGATGATAATTCCATAACTGAGATGACATTTGATTCTCAATTCAAGCTTTTTCGATTAAAATAGATCCTTTGGAAAATAATAAAGTTTTATGCGTAACCGGATTATCTTGCACTATGGCGAATTGACCCTAAAGGGATGTAATCGCCATTCTTTTGTCAAAAAATTAAGAACCAATGTTCGAAAAAAAATTGCTGCTTTAGAGGTTAATTGGGAAGTGGTATCGATTCATGATCGAATGTTTATTGAGGTTCCTGAAGACCATGGTCAGAATTTGGACGATATTGTCCGACAATTGGCTGAGATTCCGGGCATTGCATGGTTAAGTAAAGTTTTTTGGTTTCCTACCAAAAAATACCAATTGTTTGATTCGAAACCAGATTTGTCGAAGGTTGAAGAATTGGTTGAAAAATTGGGTCATGAAACTTATCAAAAAGACAAAACGTTTGCAATCAGAGTCAAACGTTCTGATAAACGATTCTTACAGACATCAAGAGAACTGGAAATACAGTTATCAACCGTTATTCTCAAAAAAACCGAGTGGAAGAATGTTGATCTTGATAATGCAGATCAATATTTTTATGCTGATATTTCGTCTAGAGGTATGGCTGTACATACCAATCGTATCAAAGCAGTAGGTGGTTTACCGGTATCATCAACAGGTAAAGTTTTGTGCTTGCTTTCTGGAGGCTTTGATTCTCCTGTCGCGGCATATCTGATGACCAAGCGTGGTTGCACGATTGATTTCATTCATTTCACAGCCAGTCACATTAAGAAGGATAAATTAGAGGAATACAAGGTATCAAGAATCGCTCAACGCATCAGTGAGTTTTGTGGCAGAGTTCGTTTGTTTTTAGTGCCGTATACTCACTTTGATTTGGCTTTGATGGATCATAATCTGGATTATGATTTGATATTGTTCCGTCGATTTATGGCAAGAATTTCAGAGAATGTGGCCAATAATGCTTATGCACAATGTTTGGTGACCGGCGATAATCTGGGTCAGGTGGCATCACAAACATTAGAAAACATCACCAGTATGACCAAATCAATTGACATGCCTATTTTAAGACCTTTACTGACCTATAATAAAGAGGAAATTATTGAAATATCACGTAAATTAGGTTTGTTTGATTTAAGTACAGAGCCTTATAAAGATTGTTGTGCTCTGATCAGTGATTCTCCGAAGACGAAGTCTGATCATGATCGATTGGATTATATGGAAAATAGATATTTACCAGATTATCAAAACATTGTTGACGAAACCATGGCTGACAGGCAGGTGATTGCCTTTCAGTTTGGTAAGAGAATACCCTATGAGTGACATTGTTATTCGGGAAATTCGTTATGAAGATAACGGTATCATAATCGATTTGGTGAAAAGCACATTGGATGAGTTTGGTGCTGTGGGTGATGGTTATGCTTCATCAGATGAGGAACTCAAGGACATGTATGGGCATTATCAACCATCCGATCGCCTTTTTTATGTGATAGAAAAAAATGGTCAAGTTTTGGGGTGTGGAGGATTTGCTCCACTTGATGGTGAACAAGACAAAGGCATTTGTGAGTTAAGGAAAATGTATTTTGATCCCCGATTGAGAGGCCATGGTGCAGGCAAAAAACTGATTGACTTATGCATTGAAAAGGCCAGAGCATTGAATTACCATTCCATGTATCTGGAAACCATTCCAGAAATGACCATAGCGCAAAAACTTTATCAAAGCCGTGGCTTCGAATATTTGCAAAAAAACAAAGGCAATACCTGTCACCATGCGTGTCAGGTTTTTATGATTAAAAAACTGTAGTTTCTAACCTGGAAAATCACATGTAGTGGCAGCATGTATTCTTTTATTCTGGAATTATGACGTGAAGTTGTGGTTTTTTTTGAAATATTACTAAGGCTTGTATAAAATCTTTTGTTAAATGACCACAAGGAGCATACCAATGACCATTCTTAAAAAATCATATTGTTTTGTGGTTTTGTTACTTTTTTGTATACCTGCATTATCAGAACAACATGAATTTTCTCATTTAATTCAGAAAAGTAAACAAAATCTAGAAGCATTTAAACAACTGCAAAAATTATCTGCTGAATATAAAATCAGCGATTATGCACATCAGAAAATAAATGAATCAAAAGTTACTTTATCGCAAATAAGAGCAGATCTTGATAAAGGTGCTTCCTCTGAGATTAATGACCTTTATGATTCAATTATTGATACCCTTTACCCGCAAGAAGTTAGCCCGGAAGTTATTACATTTAACAAAAGCGGTACTAATGATGGAGTTATCAGAGGGCGGGTTTTGGATTTTGTTAGTGAGTTACCTGTCAGCTCAACCAGGGTTTACTTATATGATTTGAGTGGTCAATTCATTAGAGATTATCGTACTGATGTTGTTGGAAGATTTGTTTTTGCAGGCTTGTCACAAGGCGGTTACATACTTATCGCTGATTCATCTCAAACGGGTTACATTACAACAGCACAGCCTGATATAGTTTGTCCGGGTGGCTTGGGCAGTGGTTGTCAAGTTGAAGATTTACCCTTAGTTAATTTAAAACAAGGTGAGATATTAGAAAATATCAATATTCGATTGAAAATTGTACCAAGAATCACTGGTTTTATAAGAGATTCGGAAAATACAAAGCTTGGAATCGGTGCTGCATCTATAAAATTATACAATCATGACGGCAATTTTGTAAAAGAAACTTTCAGTGATTCTTTTGGTCATGACCTTGGAGAGTATTTTCTGGCTGTTCCAGATGTGGGACGCTACTATATTGTTGTAAGCCACAGTGAATACAACACTCAGTTGTATCAAAATATTACATGTAGTAGCACTTGTGACTTCGATTCGGGGACGCCTCTTAACATATCCAGTGGTGAAAATATCTTTGATTTTGATTTTTTTATGAATAAAAATGCTGGTATCAATGGTAGTTCACTCGATTCAGAAACACTTTTGCCTCTAAATAATGGCAAGGTTGCTTTTCTCAATGATGCATCTGAGGTGGTTGCTTCAGTTGATGTTGACGAAAATGGTAACTGGTCTGCAGAATCTCTTCCAATGGGGGAATATAAAATATTGGCATATGAATCTGATGGATATCTGGCCAGCCTTTATGATCAACATTGGTGTGAAAGTTTCTACGGAAACTGTGATGAAGTTATTGATGCTTCTCAAACTATCAATCATACAGATGAAGTAATCAATGGATTATCCCTGATGTCCAAAAAAGGTTCTGCTATTAGAGGAAGAGTTACAAATAAATTTGGAATTCCTATTGCAGATGCACGAATATATCTATTTGATGAAAATAAAAGAAGAATCTCACTTGAGAGAGTATATACTGATGAAGATGGTTTCTATGAAACATACGTTGTTAATTATGGTAGTTACTATTTAACTGCTTCAGCCTCGTCTTATCAAAGAGGGTTGTATCCGAATATTAATTGCGAATTTCTTGCATGCGATTTTCAAGATGGAACAGCCATAGTCATTAACGATTCAAGTGACATTGAAAATATTAACTTTGAATTGAGTCAATTTGCATCTATAACAGGAAAAGTGGTTAGTTCTAATGGGCCTGTTCAGAATAAACTTGTATTTGCAAGAGGGCTGTCATTTTCCTATTTTCAATCAGCATGGACAAATGAAGCAGGTGAATACACAATAAATTTTTTAGCAGAAAATGATTATGAAATTTACGTAAATGTTAGAGGTCATTATCCTGAAATTTATAATAATATTCATTGTGATGATCATGAGTGTATAAATGAATCATCAACGCCAATCTCTGTAGTGGATAGCCTTGAAGAGGGATTTGATTTTCTGATTGATCCACTAGAGCATGTGACATTTGATCTCATTTCGAATTCTATCAATCCGATTGATTCAGGAGCGATTTTTGTTTATGATTCAGATGGAACTTTTTTGGATTCTTATGGGATCAATAATGTCATGTTACCCAGTGGTGAATACTACTTCATTTATGTTGGAAATCGTACATTTGTTAATCATATATATGGTGCAGGCAATTGTGAGTCTGACTGTGATGCTTCTATTGGTACTTTAGTTAAAATTGAAGAAAGTTCAGATTTGGCTTTAACTATGTACATTGATGAATATTTCTATTTTGATTTTGATCAAAATGTAACTTTCGATATCTACAACGAAGCCCTTGAGCTTGAATACTCTGATTTTATATTTAGTGGTAAAGAGCATGTCAAAATCATCGGAAACAAGTACCTAAAATTGTCACAGTACGGAAATTATCCACAAATTTATGATGGTCACAATTGCTTGGCTAATGAATGTGATATTTCACAAGGAACACTGATTTCTTTACAATATAATGCTTCTTTGGCAATTGAATTGGACTTAATTGAAGCGCCGATTGAAACCATTTCTGGAACAATCAGAAATACCATGGGTGATCCAATCAACAATATGAGAGTAGATTTATTGACAAAGCGCCCTTTCTCAAGTAATGATTTAAAAACCACATACACCGATGAAAATGGAGATTATACTTTTTCTCATTTTAGAGATGGCGTGCACAGAGTTAAAGTAAATCCTGGAATTACTTCTCCTTATTTAACAACATTTTATGGAGATGTTTCTTGTCATGTCAATTGTCAGAATATAGGTACACCGATCGTTTTGGACTTGGGACAAAGCGTGTCTGGTATCGATGTGAATTTAGGATTAAAAGGCACAGTCTCAGGTGAAAATGTGTTAGATATCGATGGTCATCCCATTCAAACTAAAATTTATATTTTTGAAGAAGGTGTATACGACTCTGATGAATACATAAGAAGTGTCAATGTTGACGAAAATGGCAATTTTGAGCCAATTGGACTGAATCCGGGACAATATAAGATTGTTGCAGAATCACACTTTTCTAATAACCCCAATTTTAATAACCCAAGTGTATATTCGGCCTATCCCAATATCACTTGTCCATACTTTAGTTTGGCTCAATGTGCACAACATTCTGAAAGTTTTGACATATCAAATGGGCAAAATATTACTTTAGATGGATTTGTTGTCCATAGATATGGCGAAATCAAAGGAGTTATATCTGATGCATCAACGAAAAACCCCATAAGTGATACCAAAGTTTTATTGTTTCGAGCAGATGATGGTCACTTTTATCGCAGTTTCAATTTTAATGAGTTCAGTGGAGAGTACAGTGTGAAAATCGATAGGGGCGATTATTATTTGATGTATTCTGCCAATCAATCAGGCGATGATTTTGGAAATCATATCATGCAATTGTTTGATGGAATCGACTGCCCGAGAGGTGTCGGTACAGACTGCTTTTTGACTTCTGGACAAATCATTACTGTTACTGATGACGAAATTATAGAGTTGGACATATTCCTAACAGCAAAACCTCAAGTGGTCGTTGAACTTGTTAATACAGTAACCAATGAATTGATTGAGCCTCGTCAAATTAGGGTTTATGACGAAAATGGCAACATTGTTCCAATAATCAACTATGTTAGTAATATTGGCAATCAGCTGTATATTTTGAATTTATTTCCTGAGACTCCCTATACCTTCAGATATAACGATCATCACAGTGGTTATCGAGTAACCAGCTATCCAGGTGTTTTTTGTGAACATTCTCCACCCTTTAATTGTGAAGAACAGCCTTCTCAGGCGGTTATTTTGAAATCAGATAGCATAAATCACATTACAATAAGAACTGTGCTGAATGAAGGCGTCAATGGCTTTGTAAAAGATGAACATACAGGAGAGCCAATTGAAAATGTTTTTATAGATTTTTGGGATGAAAATGGTATTTACAAAAGATCTACTTCAACGGCAAGCAATGGAGGTTTTTCTATGCCACTATATGAAGACAATTACTTTATTAGCACAGATACCCGTAATCAGTACATGAATGAAGTATTTAGAGACATACCGTGCCCTTTGCCAGCCATCATTGGGAGCTGTAGTGTGCTTGATGGTGAAATGGTGACTTTACCAATCAATAACAACAACCCCATTATTATCGATTTTAATTTAACACTTGATTTCATTTTCTCAAATGGGTACGAAATGCCATGAAATATTTTAATTCAATAAATAACTTTGTACTTATTATCATGGTCTTTTTTTCATCAACTCTGATGGCAAAAGAGTCAAATAATCAAATTGAAAAAATTAATCGCATCAGTGAGCAAATAATCGAGCTACAAAATTTAATTGATCTGGTGGGTAAAGAGAGAATTGGTAAACGATATTTTCAACAAATATCAGAATCAAAAGCTTATTTGACCCAAATTAAAGCACAAGGTATTACAGATAAAAGCAACCTAATTTTTGTAAATCAACTTTATTATGAAATTGAAAATATAATTTTTCCAGAAAATAAGGAAAAAAATGACCTTTTATTGTCATACTACTTAAATAAAAATCAAGTAAGTGCCACAGGATTAATAAGCGGCGTTATTCGCCATGGTTTTACCGGTGAAGCGTTAGGCAATATTAATGTTAAACTTTATGATGAAATTGGAAACTTTCTAAGAGCCCAAACTACAGGTGTTAATGGTCGCTATTTTTTTGGGGAGTTAGCCGCTGGACAATACTATGTTATTGCCTCGAACTATTTCCATAATACCGCACTTATTACTACATCGTATCCAAATGATGCTTGCTCGGGCGGCTTAGGGGTAGGTTGTCAAACCAATGATTTAAACACAGTTCATTTGTCTGATGCTCAACAATTGACTGGAGTAAACATTGATATGGTCCTTATGCCAACCATAAGAGGCTCAGTAAATGATGTGAATCCACCAAATTCATCGATATATCAAGCAAGAATATCTTTATTAGATGTCGCTGGATCAGTTGTTGCAGAATCTAATACTAATGGATCGGGTTTTTATTCAATTTCTGCTATTCCAGGTCAATACTATGTTCAAGTTGAACACAGTCAATACAATACTAAGCTATATGATGGTGTTGATTGTGCAATAAATTGTGATTTAAATTCGGGTACATTAATTTCCATTGATTTTAATCAACCAGTCGAGAACATAGACTTTTTTCTTGATATTGGGGCTGAGATAGAGGGTACGCTTGTTGATAAAATCACACAAGAGCCTTTAACCAGCAGTCAGAGTGGCGAAATTTTTATTATAAATAATCAAAATCAGATTGAAGTTTTTCAACGTGCTGATTACCAAGGTCACTGGAATGTTCCTCATTTAGCCAATGGTGATTATAAAATCATAAGTACAGCAACAGATTATATTGCCAATGTTTATCCCTCAATAGGTTGCCATACTGAAGCAATGAATCATTGTGATTTATCTACCGGTTTAAACATTATTCATCATGATCAGCCCACTACAAATATTGGTTTGCAGCAAGTCAAAGGAACCACTATCTCAGGAAGAGTTGTGGACGAGGATGGAGATCCAATGTCAATAGCATTTTTACAATTATATGATGAAAATTTGAATTATTTACGTGTGGATTCTGCCTACACTGATCAACAAGGGTATTATCAATTGTCTCCTATTGGAGATGGGGCTTACTATCTAATGGCATATTATGTTAATAATCAACAAATATTATATCCAAATATTATATGTAGTTTTAGGGTATGTGATGAATCTGAAGGAACATTAATTCATGTTAATGAGTTAAATCCAGTTGAAAACATTAATTTCAATTTATTTGAAGTAACAGGAACAATATCTGGAACTGTGACGGATATCAATAATAACCCTTTAAGAAATGCATATGTTAGTGTCATTAATCGAGACTTACCCTTTAATGAAAATAGTGTTTTTGGTGGTCATTACAATAGAAGAACTGATCCGTCTGGCAACTATGCGTTTACTAATCTTCCAATAGGTAAATATCAAGTGGTTGCTGATAGATTAAGTGGTCATTTTGATCGACACTTACGTCAAAGTTATGAATACATCAATTGTGACGATTTTTGTGAAGAATTCACACCCATTATAATCAATCAAAATCAGGTTTATGATGTCGATTTTAAGTTGTCTCAAATGGGTAAAATTCACTTTAATCTTATTGCAAACACAGGCTCATCAAACTCAATAAATAAAAATTTTACGGTTATGGACGCAAATGGGCAAGAGGTTAACTCTTATCAAGATGACTCAGATGATGTCTATGTTGAAGCGGGGGAATACTATTTTATTTATGAAGGAGGAAATTTTGTAAAGAAAGTTTACGGTGGTGAAAACTGCCTTCCAGAATGTGATTTGTCCAATGCAGCATTGATTCAGGTTAGTAATGATTCTGTGCAAAGCTTGACAATGAACCTTGATGAGCACTTCTTTATTGAATTAAATAACTATAATGTTGAACCAAGGGTAACAGTGTACAATCAAAACACGACCGTCGATCAAGTTACTTATGGAACCAACACGAAATTTTATATCAGGGACGCCAACAGTAAAGTGGTAAAATTTCATCGCAGTGGATACTATGATCAATTTTATAATGGTGTTAATTGTATCGATGGCCCATGCTCATTGTCGCAAGGAGAATTGATCACTCCAAGGTTAAATCAATCGTTGCTTATTGATTTAGAGTTACTTAAGGACCCTAATCCTATTCCATCTGTCTCATCAATTTCAGGTTTCTTGATTGATAATTCACCACCGGTTGCGTTTAATGGAAGGGTGGAATTATTAACTGATTTAGAAGGGGCATTACCAATCATGACAACCTTTCCGTTGAATAATGGTTTTTATGAGTTTGAAGATGTTCCTGAAGGAAATTATTATATTAGAGTTGAGAGCTCTTATGATGTAACAACAAGTTATTATGGCGATATTTCCTGTGAACGTGATTGTCATTTGTTATCGATACCTCAAATACAGGTTAATGAAGGACAGGTTATCACTGGGCAAAATATAATATTACAGCATAAAGGCACTTTGTCTGGTAGTGGTATTTTTGCAAATGATGGACAGCCATATGATTACATAATGAAAATATATGATGAAATTGGCAATCTTATTCATACAAGCAATTATATAAATAATACTAATGGTGAATTTGAGGCATATCCATTATTTGAAGGAAATTATAGGCTAGTTTTAGGAGCCAACATCAATCAATTTGTCTACTCAGCTTATCCTGGAGTAAATTGTCTAGACCTATTTTCAGATTATTGTTATGAATTTGCAGAGACAATTCAAGTAGCTAATGGTAACAATACACACTTCAATGGTTTTACCATTCTTGATCAAGATGAGGGTTTAACAATAAGTCCCTCAATTACAGGAATAATATATGACTCCCAAACAGATAACACAGTTGAAGATTCAACAATTAAATTTTACAGATTTGATAATTCAGTAAGCTTTTTTTCAACACAGTCAAATGAAAATGGTGCATTTGAAAAGCTATTGCCCAGCGGTCAATATTATGTTTTGAGCGATACCGACGGTTATATTGACCAACTCTATAACGGTATAAACTGTGAAAGAGGCTTAGGAATCGATTGCATCCTTTCTCAAGGAGAGTCAGTAAACGTTGATAATAATGAGTCCACTAATGTAAATTTTCACTTGGAGCCTAAACCGCGATTAAAAATTTATCTGTTAGATGCTTTTACTGATGAGCCCATTATTTCTTCAATCATTAGGGTTTTTGATGAAGACCTCAGACGTGTGACTGATTTACAATTAAAACGCATAAATGATTATTTTTTGATTGAAAACTTAGATGCAAACAAACAATACTATATTATATTTCAATCGGGTGGTTATCAAATTGTTGGTTACCCTGATGTGGTTTGTCAAAATGTCGGTTCAGTTCATTCTTGTGAAAGTGATTTGACTTCAATTGTCTTGTCACCAAAAGAAACACGTGAAATTACCATAAAATCAATTTATCTTCGTGGTATCAATGGATATGTCATTGATACTGAAAGTGACTCAGGTTTAAGCAGCGTTATTGTGGATTTTTGGAATGTAGATGAGCGTATAGTTGGATCAGTTATAACATCCTCAACAGGTGGCTTTTCATTTAGGGTAAACAGCAACTTTTCAGAGTTTTATGTTTCAACTGACACCAATACCAGCTTTCTAAATGAAATATACAGAGACATAGAATGTCCATACGCTCCAGTTTTGGGACTATGTGATATTACTCAGGGAGAATTGGTTCCAATATCTTATACTGAACCAGATATTATTATGATAGAGTTAAAAGATGATACCATGTTTGCTGATGGTTTTGATTAATGATCAGTAGAGGCATAAAATGGCAAAAGTAAAACACGAATATATTTGTACGCAATGTTCTGCGGTGCATACCAAGTGGGCAGGGCAATGCCTTGATTGTGGTCAATGGAATTGTTTGGAAGAATCTGTTGTTCAGGCTCCAACAGCAACAAAGTCTTCAAGATTTACTACTTATGCAGGTGATACTGGTGGTAAAAAAATACAGAAACTGAGTCAAGTTAAGTTTGAAAAAAACATCAGAACTTCTACCAGTATTAATGAACTTGATCGTGTTTTGGGTGGTGGTTTGGTGACGGGCTCTGTGATATTGATTGGTGGTGATCCAGGTATTGGGAAATCAACACTGATGTTACAAGTCACTGCCACCATGCCTGATAATATCAAAACATTGTATGTGACAGGTGAGGAATCTTTGTCGCAAATTGGTATGCGGGCCAAAAGACTTGAGTTACAAGCCGATGATTTGGCCTGCATGGCAGAGACTTCTGTAGAAAGTATTATTGCCTCGGCACTATCGCATAAACCAGATTTAATGGTCATTGATTCTATTCAAACGCTGTACACTGAAAATCTCAGTGCCATTCCAGGTTCTATTTCTCAGGTTAAAGAATGTGCGGCACAATTGGTCCGGTTTGCTAAACAACAAAATACTTCTATCATATTTGTTGGCCATGTCACCAAAGAAGGTGGTATTGCTGGCCCACGTGTATTAGAGCACATGGTTGATACAGTGTTGTATTTTGAAAGTGATGGCAACAGCCGATATCGCGTATTGCGGGCTTTAAAAAACCGTTTTGGTGCGGTCAATGAGATTGGTGTGTTTGCCATGACTGAAAAAGGCGTTCAGGAAGTTGAAAATCCTTCAGCCATTTTTTTATCTGATCATGCCGCCAATCAACCAGGCAGTGTTGTAATGGTGACCAGAGAAGGGACAAGACCATTATTGGTAGAAGTACAAGCTTTGGCAGATCAAAGTCCTTTGGGAAACCCGCGCAGATTAACAGTTGGTTTGGACCACAATCGTTTGGCGATGTTGTTGGCAGTGTTGCATCGGATGTGTCATTTGGCAATTCATGATCACGATATTTTCATGAATGTGGTAGGCGGCATGAAAATCACCGAAACTGCCGCAGATTTGGCCATCATTATGGCAGTTGTATCGAGTTTTAAAAATCGCTATTTGCCCAAAGGAACCATTGTGTTTGGGGAAGTGGGTTTGACAGGAGAGATCAGGCCTGTATTTAATGGCGAAGACCGCTTGAAAGAAGCCGTGAATCATGGATACAAGCATGCCATTGTGCCAAAAGGCAATATTGGCGCATGGACCAAAGGCTTGGATATTAAAATTACAGCAGTTGATAATATCAATCAAATATTGGATTATATTTAATGATTGAGACATTGACAGGTCAACGTATTGTGTTGACGAAAGTAATGAGTTCAGATGCTAAGGCCATTTTTCAGGCTTTACAAAATTCTTATCATGAAATTTCACCATGGGCTTCTTGGTTGCATTCCAACTATGTATATGACGATGCTGAAAGTTTTGTAGATCTGCAAATGAAGAATTGGCAGAACAATGAAGAGTTTACCTATGCTATTAAAGATTTCGATGGAAACTTATTGGGTATCATCAGTTTGCATGTTTTTGATCGTGAAAATGGAGTGGCCAATATTGGCTATTGGATGAATAGCCAATATACCTGTCGTGGTTACTGTACTGATGCAGTAACTGTGCTTTTTCACAATGCAATGATACCGCTTAATTTGATCAGAATTGAGATAATAGCTGGGGTTAATAACATCGCCAGTCAAAAAGTGGCAGAGAATTCAGGTGCACACTTTGAAGCTGTTTTAAAAAAACGCATCAGACCCAACGGTATAGCAGCTGATGCTCGATTGTATGCGTTTACTAAATCTTAGCTCGAATACTTAATCAAATCTGCATAAAAGTGTATTTTATCCCTTAAATCCATTCTATGACGAAAGTGTTTTAATTAATCGCTATTGAGGACTTTATTGATCATCACTTTATTGACCACATTGTCATCATTAACGCTCAATATGGTAATTCTATAGTTGTTGAGTTGAATAGCGGTGTCTTTTTTAGGTAAGTTACCGAGGTATTCAGTGATTAAGCCGCTGAGTGTGCTGGCCCCGTCAACAGGTAAATCCCATTGCATGCGACGATTCAATGAACGAATCTGTATTCTTCCATCGATTTGATAGGTGTCATCACCAACCTTAAGTATATTACGGCCACGGTTTTTGGGTTCTGATGTGAATTCTCCAACTATTTCTTCTAAAACATCATCAATGGTGATGAGACCTTGTATGTCACCATATTCGTCAACAACCAATCCCAATCTGCGTTCTCGTCTCTGAAACTCCTTGAGTTGAATGGTTAAGTTGACGCCTTCAGGTACAAAATAAGGTTTTCTTAACACAGATTTTAAGCCTTTTAAATCCAATCTGTTTTGAGAAAGCTGTGGCAAAATTGTACGGATGTGAAGAATTCCAATGATGTTATTGATGTCCTCTTCATAGACCGGTAGTCTGGTTAAGTAGGTGTTTTCTAACTGCTTTAATATATCTGGCCAGTCATCGGTGATGTCGATGCCAACCACTTCATTTCTTGGAACCATGATGTCATAAACACTGATGTGCTCAAGATCAAGCACGTTAATCATCATTTTTTGTTTGGGATCGGGTTTTAAATTGTGGTTTTCAATGACCAGTGTTCTTAATTCTTCTTTTGATAAGGCTTGCTCTGCGATTTCTTTGGGGACGCCAATCATTCGTAAAATGCCATTGGTCAATAGGTTGGTGGCCCATACCAATGGGTAGAGTAACTTTAACAGTGGTGTAAGAACATATGATGCGGGGAATGCAATCATTTCGGGGTTGAGTGCTGCGAAAGTTTTTGGTGTTACTTCAGCAAATATCAGTATTAAAAGGGTTAAGATGACGGTTGCATATGCTGCCGCAGCCTCTGGGGTAATCGAGGTGTCAGCAGCAATTTTAAAAGCAGTGATGGTACTGATGGTAGAAGCTGCAATATTGATAAAATTATTGCCTATTAAAATTAGACCTATGAGTCTATCAGGTTCCAATAGTAAACGTTGAGCCAGTTGAGCACCTCGGCTGGTTTTAGCCAGGTTTTTTAGCTTCAAACGGTTCAGTGTCATCAATGCTGTTTCAGAGCTGGAAAAAAAGGCCGATAAAATAAGTAAGATAAAAAGGATGGTGAATAATACACTCAATGGGATTTCGTTCATTTCTGTAGTAACCACTCCAAAACTATTTTGCTGCCCATATAGCCCGTTGCCAATAACGCCATGCCAGTGATGGTTAACGTGATGAGTTTTTCGCCACGTAACCCTTTAGTAATGCGTTTCAGTATCAAAACTCCAAAAATTAACCACGCCAATAAGGAAAATACCACTTTATGGCCCAAATGTTGTTGCATGAAGTTTTCTATGAATAAAACCCCGGAAATAAGTGATGTGGTCAGAATCAGCCAACCCAAAAATATCAAATTGAATAATTTCTTTTCTTCATCAATCAATGACACCAATCTTATTGTGGTAGCACTGTTGGGGTTTTTTAATTTTTTAATGCAAACCCATAAAGATACTGCAAATAAAGAAGCAACGGATAAAACAGAAAATGCCAACATGGATAAACTGATGTGCAAATCCAGTTGCCAAGAAAACTCTATGTACTGATCATAGGCTATCTTTGGGTTGACTCTAATCAAAAATAGAGAGCTCAGTACGAAAATTACCAATGGTATCTTGACCCATTGACTGTGAATTTTGAAAATAAACACAATAAATACCGATAACCATGAAACCATTAAAATTGAATTGGCAATATTGAGTAACCAACCTTGATCATCAATTAAATGATAAAAACAGATATAGGTGTGCAATAACCAAGCAATAATGACGCCATATTTGGCCACATTCACTTTGATTGGAGGCATCAACCACAGAACATAGCAAGCTGTGCATATGATAAAAATGGTTAGCATATATTTAACGCTGATAATAATTGTGATTTATACATATGAAGTATTATAATGAACCACTCGTAAAATACCAAGTGAAAAGAAAAGCACATGTTTGATAATTTAAAAGATAATTTAGCAAAATCCATACAGAAAATAAAAGGGCAGGCAACGCTGAGTGAGGATAACATCGCTGATGCATTGCGAGAAGTCCGGATTGCTTTATTAGAAGCAGACGTGGCTTTACCTGTTGTTAAGTCATTTATTGAACAAGTCAAAACAAGAGCGATTGGTGAAGATGTTATCACCAGTTTGAAGCCTGATCAGGTATTAATAAAAATTGTAAAGGAAGAGTTGACCAATACACTGGGCTCTTCAACTGAAAGTTTGAATCTTGCTGCGCAACCACCAGCAGTCATATTGATGGCAGGTTTACAAGGCGCTGGTAAAACCACATCGACTGCTAAATTGGCCAAATACTTGATTGAACGTGAACGTAAGAAAGTCATGGTTGTTAGTGCTGATGTTTATCGTCCAGCAGCGATAGAGCAACTGCAAACTGTTGCTGATCAAGTGGGCGCAACGTTTTTTCCTTCCTCTGTGATTGATGATCCCATTGCTATAGGCCAATCTGCCATAACGGCAGCCAAAAAGGGATTCTTTGATGTATTGATTGTTGATACAGCAGGCCGATTGGCTGTTGACGATGCGATGATGCAAGAGATTAAAGGCATGCAAGAGAAGCTCAATCCCATTGAGACTTTGTTTGTGGTTGATGCCATGACCGGTCAAGATGCAGCCAATACGGCCAAGGCATTTTCAGAAGTGTTAAAACTTACTGGTGTAATTTTGACTAAAGTGGATGGTGATGCAAGAGGTGGAGCTGCATTATCAGTCACCAACATTGTTGGTAAACCCATCAAATTCATGGGTGTTGGCGAAAAAATGGATGCTCTGGAACCCTTTCATCCGGATAGAATTGCCTCCAGTATTTTGGGCATGGGTGATGTACTGTCATTGGTTGAAGAGATTGAGCGCAAAGTTGATAAAAAGAAAGCGGATCAATTGGCTAAGAAAGTGCGCAAAGGTCAGAAGTTTTCCTTAATAGATTTCAAAGAACAACTGCTTCAAATGCAGAACATGGGTGGCATGTCTGCGATGATGGATAAATTACCTGGTATGGGTCAACTGCCAAATAATGTTAAAAACCAGGTCAACGATAAATCAACTGATAAAATGATAGCCATCATTAACTCAATGACTAAAAAAGAACGGAAATTTCCACAATTAATCAAGGGATCAAGAAAACGTCGTATCGCAGTGGGGTCCGGAAATGAAATCCAAGATGTGACTCGAATGCTTAAACAGTTCAGCCAGATGCAGAAAATGATGAAAAAATTCAGTGGCAAAGGGTTGATGAAAATGATGAATCGTATGCAAGGTAAATTACCACCTGGAGGTGGTATGCCATTTTAATCTGACTTATTTGATGATTTATTGATCAATACCTATCAATGTTTTTTATCAATGGGCAATGAAGTAATCTACTGGAGAGGGTAGAGTGAAGGCATAAGAAAGGCAGAATTGAAAAATAGGCCTTTCTTATGTTTTTTATTACGCTTTCCAATCATTGAGGATATCAATGATTTGTTCTCTATTGGTGAGGGCTAAAATAAGCAATACATCGCCCGGCTTGGCCCAATATAATGCTTTTTTTGTACCATCTATCGTATCTTTTGCATAGGTGATATGGTGTGCTTGCATACCAGATTTTAAAGCACAATCGGTCATGATTTTAGGGATTTCTCCTTTTTTTCTACCGCGCAAATAATCTAGCATCTCACAAATTACCAACTGATCAGGCTGCGCCTCTAATGCAGAGGCCATTAAACCTTCAATCAAAGCATTAGATCTATCTCCTGCTTGACCCAACAAGATTAATTTTCGGTTACATTGTATATTATTAATGGTTTGCGCCATCATACTGAGTCCATGTTCATTGTGGGCAAAATCGACGATTATTTTAACGCCATTTTTTTCAAAGACATTTCCTCTGCCGGGGTTGTTTTCAGGAGAACTGTCAAAGGCTTTGAGCCCATGTTCTATGGCCGTATTTTCGATACCCAATGCAAAACTCAATGCTGTGGCTGCCAATGCATTATGAATGTTATGGATGGCTGCTCCTGATAGCGTGATAGGAACACGATTAACATCGATTATGTTGTGTTTCTTTTCTTTATTGTGGTAAATGATGTTGTTATCATCATCTACATAACAGGCGTTACCGCGATTGCTCAAGTGTTCAATAATCACTGGATTGTTTTTATCCCATGAAAACCAGGTGATGTTGTTTGATAAATTCTGAGCGAATTCTACACAACCTTTATCATCGGCATTCAAAATGAGTTCTTGGTCTTTGTTAATGGCTTGCCTAACAATGAATTTAGTAGCGATCATGTCTTGTAAGTTATCGACTCCATATTCGCCCAAGTGATCTTCTGCTACATTGGTGATCAATACTGTGCTGGCTTGATTGATCCCTAAACCTCTTCTCAATAATCCGCCTCTGGCTACTTCTAATATGGCGACTTCAGTTTCAGGGTGCCTCAATAAAGTTCTTGCTCCACCGGGGCCAGAATAATCACCAGTATCTAAAATGGTATCGTCAACTCGAATATAATCGGTTGAGGTGATGCCACATTTCATACCAGCTGCTTTGATGATGGCACTTGATAATCTTACTGTGGTTGATTTGCCGTTAGTGCCTGTGACTAAAGCCACGGGTATGTCCTTAATGTCATGCCATGGAATGCTGTTTATGTCAGGAATGTCATTGACTGGATAAATCTGACAAGTATTGCCATATCCTAATGAAACATGGTCATCGTCGCTTAAAAATTTAATCCCCTGATCGTAAGCTTTTTGCTCTAAGTTGATTAAAGCGGTGTTACTTTCTTCGTCGATTTCTTTAAGTAATTGTGCAATGATGTTATCTGTATTACAGGGATTTTTTGCCAACTCTCGAGTTGTCATGGACCAAGCCGCTTCATTCACTTCAGTTGCGGCATAAAGACAGTCTATTGGAGCTGTAATCACAAGGCTGGCACCACCTTTGTATGTTCTGGTGTGAATTTTTGATTTGTTCCAGCCAATACCTCTAAGCAGTGTTTGACAGTGTTTCTTCCACAAATCAATGACTTTTTGGCAATGATTTTTTGTTATTGCCACATCTAAAATGGCCCCAGGAGATGCACTGAATAAGTTAGGGCCAGTCAGTCTTCTTGAGTCCGTGATTTTAAGGGAGTCAATCATTTTCTTCAGCACGAGCAAGACGTACGCCCCTTTCATCTTTGATTAATGACATCGATGATATTAAATCTTTACTTTGATCTTGATCAGTGATGACATTTGATACGCTTGATTCACTGGGCTTATTCTGTGATTTTTGATTCTCTGGATTGAAGTGGACGATTTGCTTCCAGCATCGGGTGATGTTATCGCCAAATATCAATACTAAATCATCGTCTTGGGCTGTTTGTAAAGCATGAGAAACAGCTTCTGTTTCGTCGGAAATAATCGTGATTTGGTCTTGCTTAACTCCAGATTTAATCAATTGATCTTGTAACATCAATGGGACTTCGCGATCATCGCGGCCACGTCGATTGTCGTCGGCTTTAAGTATATAGTTGTCAAAATGTCCAGCCGCTTGTTTGGCTATTTCATAAATGTCTTCATCTCTTCTGTCTCCTGGGCCTGCCAGAACACAGGTTTTTTTACCAGATACTTCGAATCTGTCAATGGTTTGACACACCACATGAATGGCCGCAGCATTATGACCATAGTCTAGTATGACTTTGAAAGGATGTTCATCGTATTGATTCATCCGACCTGGTGCTTGGAAGAAGGTCGAATCAAATGTGCGTAACCCATGCCTGATTTGCTCAAGATCTTTATTCATGGCATAGCTGAGCGCTGCTGCAAACATGGCATTTTGTACATTGTGAATGGCTTTGCCCTCAATGGTTGCTGGTATGAGGTGTGTCCATAACAATGGGATGTGTTGACCATTGTTATAGATGGTGATCATGTCTCCATTGATGCCTTGTTCTAACACAAGAGCCATGCCTCCTTGTTTGATGTGCTCTTTTACCAATAAATGGCTCGGGTTCATCGTGACATAACAGACTTTTTTAGCCTCAGTGTAATCCGCCATTTGTAAACACAAATGATCATCGGCATTAAGTACCGCTACATCTTGTGCAACCTCAACAACGACCCTTTTGATTTCTGCCAGCTGTTCGAGTGTGTCAATGCCCTTTAACCCCAAGTGATCTGAAGCAATATTTAAACATGCTGATACATTGGTAGATTTATAACCCAGCCCAGCACGGACGATACCACCACGGGCTGTTTCAAGTACGGCCACATCAACAGTTGGGTCTCGTAAAACAATGTGCGATGCCATAGGGCCTGTCATGTCACCTTTAACGGTTAAATGACCATCAATATATACACCTTCTGTTGAAGTGTTACCGACAATATGCCCCGCGGTTTTGAGGATGTGAGAAAGCATCCTTGCAGTGGTTGTTTTACCGTTAGTACCTGTAATGGCTGCGATCGGAATGCGATTTGGAGTATTGGCCGGAAATAACATATCCATCACTTTGCCTGCAACATCTCTGGGCTTGCCTTCTGAAGGTGCTACATGCATACGAAAGCCAGGTGCTGCGTTAACCTCTACAATGGCTCCGCCAATTTCTTTGTACGATTTGCTGATGTCTTGGGTGAGGAAATCAACGCCGCCGACATCCAATCCAACCGCCATTACAGCTCTGACAGCCATGGCTCTGTTGTCAGGATGCACTTCATCTGTCAGGTCAATGGCCGTTCCACCGGTAGATAAATTGGCCGTTGAACGCAGGTAGAATATTTCACCATCTGGTAATACCGTTTGTGTGGTGTGGCCTGCTTGTTCAATCAATAAATTGGCCTGTCTGTCCAATTGTAGTTGCGTTAATACTTTTTCATGCCCTACACCACGCCGAGGATCTTGGTTAACAATGTCAACCAATTCTTCGATGGTGTGTTTGCCATCGCCAATTACATGGCCTGGTACTCTTTTGGCAACAGCCACCAATTCGCCATTGATCACTAACATGCGGTGATCAAAGCCTTTGACCAATGATTCCACCAATATGCCTCTGGATTTGCCTTTTTCTCTGGCAAACCTGAATGCAGATTCAACTTCATTGTCATGATTGATGTCTATGGTAATGCCTCTGCCATGATTGGCATCTAAGGGTTTCACGACGACCGGATAACCAATTCTTCTGGCCATTTTTACCGCTTGTCTTTCGGAATACACCAAACGTTGTCTTGGTAATGGCAACCCCAAGTCATAAAGCAAATTGTGTGTATCTTCCTTATCACAAGAAATTTCAACAGCAATATTGGTGGTTTTTGAAGTAATGGTTGCCTGTATTCTTTGTTGGTATTTGCCATGCCCAAATTGAACCAACGAGTAGTCATTTAACCTCAGCCATGGGATGCCCCGTTGTTCAGCCGCTTTAACGATAGAGGCCGTTGAGGGTCCCAGCTCTTTTCTTTGTGCAAAACGAATGAAATCATTTTTTTCTTCTTCAAAATCAAAATCATCTTCAATATATTCTTGTAATGAATCAGTCAGTTCTGCAGGCATCAATAAAAATAATAATTGTCGGGCAATACGGGCTGCTTCAAGGCCAACGTCTCGTTGTTTGTATTCAAAGACCATGTTATAACAACCTTCTTGGCCGTCCATTGATCTGGTCTTGCCAAATGTTACGTCTGATCCTGCTATATTTTGTAATTCTAAAACGGTGTGTTCAAGAATATGCCCCATCCATGTGCCGACATCCTCCTTTAACCGACGAATAAAGCCACCTTCGACGCCATAAGAGCAACCATGTTCATTTAAACCAGGCAGCGCATTGATGAGTCCATTTATGAAATCATCGCCAATTTTTGCCGATGGCCATTGTTCTAAAATACCGAGGTCTAATTGTTGCCTAATGACGGGGAAGTGGGCATACAAATTAGGGCCAACATAGACGTTTGTGCTTAATATTTTCATGGTTTATTCCTCTTTTTATATTATTTGAGACTTCAGTATTTATTTTATGACTTTTGATCTCCATCAATGGGGTAATATGCTGTCGCTAATCATAAGGCTGTTAACTCGGTGACGCTTCTCTGGTATTGATGTCATATTTAGCGCCTTCACCTAAAATATGCAGTTTCATACCAATTAAAGTAATACAATCCTGGTACCTGGCACTGTGCATCGAAGAATGGGTTAATTCTGATGGGTCAACCACGGTAATGGCTCCAGAGCCAACGACTTCAAAAACACCGTTTGGTGCAATAAAAGCAGCGGTATCTTCGTCAATGCCTATGCCAGAAATAAAAGGGTTATAAGATAAAGCAGCCAGCAATCTACCAATTCTATCTCGTTGTCTGAAGTGCTGATCAATGATGACTTTGTTGGTTAAGCCAAGTCCTGGTGCCATGGTGGCTCCATCTTCTATTGGTGTAGGGCCTGGGCTACCGCCCGCGATCATGTGTTCTGAAACTATTGCTGCGCCTGCTGATGTACCAGCAACATGTACGCCTTGTGCATTGAGAGAGCGTATTAATTTAGCTACTGGGGTGCCACCTAAAATGGTTGACAATCTTAACTGGTTTCCACCAGTGATAAAAATGCCTGTTGCTTTTTTGAGTTTTTCTTGAATCTCTTCTTTAAAACAGTCTTCTCTTTCATTGACTGCTATGTAAACTGATC
This sequence comes from uncultured Alcanivoracaceae bacterium, assembly GCA_964352735.1. Lineage (GTDB taxonomy): Bacteria > Pseudomonadota > Gammaproteobacteria > Xanthomonadales > Marinicellaceae > NORP309. The sequence goes on from CAYGTC010000006.1 coordinate 84,209, forward strand.
GAGCGCCCATGCGTTCAAAGAGATCTACATACCGTGGTCCAGTGTCCTCCAACTGGGATGCGGTGGGGATGACCAATATCTTTGCATTTTCTCCACCTGATAGTTCACAAAATCGGCGCAAAACAGTCATGTTATTTTCTTTGTCTTCTGCTCCACCAATCGGAATAATCCAACCGCGTTCTTTATTTTCTACACTGCCTGCTGGGCACATATGTTATCCTGTAACTTGCTTATGTTGATTCGTGACTTTGCTTGCCTTAAGGTATCATCGTCATTGTTGTGTTTTTTCAAAACCGCCAAATTTGATAATCTGATGGTTTTGATGGTGCCATTGGCCTAATGCCATGACTGAATGTATGGTGTTATCATCATCTAATATGATTAAATCAGCGTCTTTGCCTCTGCTGATATTGCCTTTGTTTTCCAATCTTAATAATTTTGCAACATTACTGGATAAGGTTGCAATGATTTCTTGTTCAAGGTAGCCAGCATCCAGTAGTTTTTTTAAATATTCACTTAATAATGTGCATTGACCATAATCCAGATGCAATAATTCACCTTGCTCATCAAAATGCGGTAAACAGCCTCCACCATCAGAGGAAACGGTCAATTTTGTCATGTCAAATCCTCCCTTTTTGTATTTAACAAATGCTTGTACTGCATCATATTCGTCTTCGATATCACTTTCTGGGAAGGCAGTAACATCCATTGAAATGCCCCGTGCAGTAAGTTTGCAAGCTTGATCAAATAAAGCGACTTTTCTATTACAATGGGTGGGGTTGAGTACCCTAGGTGGTATCTCAGTTTCATCCAGTAATTGTTCAATAAGGTCTAGGCCCCTGTGGCCATCTCCCAAATGAAAGTGTACAATGCCTGCTTTACCGGTCATCAAACCCGCAACATGGCAATCGCCTGCAATCCTCGCTATTTCGTTGAATGTTGGTTGTGAAGAGCGGTGATCAGAAATGGCCAGTTCTCCTACACCGATTATCGGCTCAATGTGTACGATGTCTTTTCTGGCACATCCTGTCAGTGTGGTTAATGGAACATGGTAACCACCTGTATAGCACCAAGCACTCAGTCCTTGTTCTCGCAAGGCGTATACTTGTGCGATAAGCGATGAGGTGCTTCGGGTGGTGTCATCTGTGCCTAATAATCCCACTACTGATGTGACGCCAGCTTGAGTGTATTGACTTAAATGTAGAGCAGGGACTTTGGTCTTAAAACCAGCTTCACCACCGCCTCCGGTAATGTGAGCGTGACCATCGATGATGCCTGGGATCAGCCTTTTCCCGTTAAAGTCTATGTCTGTTTCGAGTAATTTTGTATCGATATTGATAGGGTCTTTACTGATTGCAATGATGGTTTTTGAGGCAACTAAAACATGACAGAGGCCAATTGGTTCAGGGGTGAAAATGTTAACGTTTCTTAAACGATGTATCATTAATGCGTGTGTCCCAATCAATACTGAATAAGTATTCTATGTTACCTTATCAGTATGTCCAAGACTACCATTTATTGTTGAGAATGGTGATTTTAAATGTCTGGGTTAAATATTATATTGTTAAGCCAATATCAGATGTAATCCGAAAATATCAGATTCAATTCTTCTGTGGTTAGTTCTCGATAAAAAAAATCGATGCCAACGACCAAAGAGTACAATATCAATGCGTGTTTCTTTACGTCTTTTTCATGATGGTAAATTCCACGAAGAAGCTTTTCCAAGTATTGGTATCTTTGTTTGTAGACTGAATTAACAAATTTCTTTACTTCTGAATCTTCAAATGACCAGGCATTGATTTCAAACTCAAGCCTGTCTCCGTAGATGGCGGCATTGATGCATTGTTTTCCTAAGAGTGAGAGTTTTTCTTTGCTATTGCTGCCTTTTTCCGCATTTTCAATAAAAGCTTGCGTGTACTGTTGTTTCCACAGGCTTAACATGTTTCTTTCAAACGCTTTCTTAGATGAGAACCAATGATAAAAAGCCCCTTTAGTGACTTTTAACTGATCACATAAATGAGAAATTTTTAGGTATTTACGACCACGTTTGCCCAAGATGTCTAAACCAAGTTTTAGCCATATGACTTGGCTTTCTGGTGGTTTTTGTAAAGGTTTCTTCATATGTTATGGTGTTTTATTAAAAAATATGTGTTTTCAAAAGATATTTTACCTTATTTGATTGTTTTAATGCCGATTTGGTTAGATTCGGCATTAATTATATGTATTTTCTTTAAACATACCATTAGGTATGTTAGTCTCAACATACCTAATGGTATGTAGCTGTATGGCATACCATTTTTATTAGTATAAGCATGAGGTAATACATGAAAATCACAGAAGAAATATTTCAAAAAAAGATTAAACCATTGTTTGCAAAATCAATGTTTTCATCAATCGCAACAGTTAATGAGAAAGGACATGCCCATGTCAGCCCAATTGGTAGTGTGGTATTATTGACTAAAGATCATGGCGTATACTTTGAAAAATTCACCAAAAATATTCCAGCCAACATTGAACAAAACGACATCGTGACCATTATGTCTGTCAATTCAGGTCGTTGGTTTTGGTTGAAATCTCTGGTTAAAGGTCAGTTTAATCAACCACCAGCCATTCGCTTGGTGGTTAAAATGGGAGCTTTAAAAACGGCTGGAGCTAAAGAGGAAAGCATATTTAAAAACAAAGTCGCTCCCTTTAAGTGGACCAAGGGTTACGAGTTGTTGTGGAAAGACATGTCGATGGTCAGGGAATTTGAGATCATCGATTATAAACCCATATTTCTGGGGCATATGACGAGTCAACAATTCTTATTATAAGTAATGGCTTAAAAAAGGCTGCTAGCCCGAATATTTTTTTCATAAAACCATTCAGGTACAAGGTGTACTTTTATAAATATCGTTTAACCCCATGTTTTTCATAGGTAAAATCAACATTTTTACCGTTTTGATGAAATATTCGGGATAGATACAACTTTTAAAAGATTTGCTACACAATGAGGAGCCTCTTTATTCCTATTTGAATAACAGTAAGTTACAATAATGTTTTTTTTTAATTACATGAATATGACAACTTTTCCTCTCACCAGAAAAAGGCGTTTAAGACGCTCTGACTCAGTAAGATCTTTGGTCGCTGAAAATAATTTAACCACATCAGATTTGATTTGGCCTGTTTTTGTACTTGAAGGAAAGAATAAAAAAGAATCGATCAATTCTATGCCTGGTGTATACCGATTGTCGCAAGATTTGTTGATAAAAGAGCTTACTGAACTTCATGATTTGGGCCTTAAAGCGGTGGCTTTATTTCCTGTCGTGAGTGCCGATGGTAAATCTGATTTGGCTGAAGAAGCTTATAATCACAATGGTTTAGTACAACAAACCATTCGACATATCAAGAGTCTTTTGCCTGAATTGTTGGTCATATCTGATGTTGCCTTGGATCCTTATACCAGCCATGGTCAGGATGGGTTAATCGATGAAGAAGGTTATGTGTTGAATGACGAAACCATTGAGGTGCTGGTGCAACAAGCTGTTTCTCATGCTGAAGCGGGCGCTGATATTGTTGCCCCATCTGACATGATGGATGGAAGAGTCTTGCAAATCAGAATGGCTTTAGAAGAGCATGATTTTCCTAATACCAGTATTTTGGCTTATTCGGCAAAATACGCCAGTTGTTTTTATGGTCCATTTCGAGATGCAGTTGGTTCGGCAGGTAATTTGGGCAAAAGCAGCAAAGAAAGCTACCAGATGAATCCAGCTAACGCCAATGAAGCCATTGATGAAATTGCTATGGACATTGATGAAGGGGCAGATATGATCATGGTAAAACCAGGTATGCCCTATCTCGATATTGTGATGAAAGCGCGACAGCAATTTAATGTGCCTGTTTTTGCTTACCAAGTCAGTGGCGAATATGCCATGTTACAAAGTGCTATTGATAATGGCTATTTAGACGAAAAAAAAGCCATCATGGAAAGTTTATTGTGCTTTAAAAGGGCAGGTTGTGATGCCATTTTGACTTATTATGCTGATAGGGTCTTAAAATACCTGAATGAGGAATAAAAAATATCAATTAGCACTATTTGGGGATCCTGTTAAACACAGTTTATCTCCTCAAATACACCAGAACTTTGCCCGTCAATTTGATTTAGATATTAATTATCAATTAATCAAGGTAAGGGCTGAAGATTTTGTTGAAACAGTCAGTGATTTCTTTGCTAGTGGTGGCCATGGCGCGAATGTAACATTGCCACATAAGCAATTGGCATTAAGTTGTGTCAGTGATATAGGAGATAATGCCGTTCATGCACATGCGATAAATACGCTCTATCTTAATGAATCATCACAAATGGTTGGTGATAATACAGATGGTATTGGTTTTATTCATGATTTATCGAGCCGTTGTGGTTTCAATTGTCACAATAAGCACATCTTAATTTTGGGTGCTGGTGGTGCAACACAAGGTATCGTTCCTGCTATTATGGCTCAAAGGCCACAACAGTTGGTGATTGCTAATCGTAGCTTGGATAAAGCAGAATTGATTGCTCATTTTTCATCAAGTCAAGCTGTTAATTTTGAACAATTAGAACAAATGGATCATTCTTTTGACCTGATTATTCATGCCAGTTCTCTCGGGCACCAAGGTCGCACCCTTGAATTTTTTCAACATCAAGTTCACAATCAAACACTGTGTTATGATTTGAGTTATGGAGAAGCAAAAGAAGCGTTCTTTGCACATGCGAGATCTATGAATATCACAACAATGTATGATGGTTTGGGTATGCTTGTAGAGCAGGCGGCTTGCGCTTTTAATTTATGGTTTGGATTGCAAGTTGATACTCAATCAATAACAGAACAATTAACTCACAAGTAAATGGTAAAAACTACCGAGTCATTATGGGGTAAACTGAAAGAGAAACTTTCAATGTATTTGGTCGATAAAGAATCTTGTAAAGCGCAAAAATTGTATGTGCATATTGGCATGCCTAAGACGGGCAGCAGTGCAATTCAAGCATTCTTAGCATTGAATGAATCGTATTTATTAAAGCATGGTTTTTGTTATCCCAATCATACAGGTTTTAAACAAGCTTTTCAAACCAGTGCTGGTAATGTTACAGATATGAGAAAGTGGGTTGAGAATGGAAATCAGCAAGCTTTTAAGTTTCTTCTTAATCAGTCAACAGCAAATCATGTGATTTTGTCATCAGAAATTTTATTCATCGCATTAAAAAAATACCCCAAAAGATTTGCAGAATTACTTGCTGGTGCGGGTAAGCCATTTAAAATTATCTGTTATGTAAGAGAGTTTGGTGATTTAATAGAAAGTGTTGTTAATCAACACATTAAAAACCATTTCCTTGTTAACTATAAAAAAATCGATGAATTAGTGCAAAATTCAGACTATTTCAATTGTCTATTAGAAGCGTTAAAATATTTTAAAAATAATGAAATTGTTGTTAAAAGATATGGAGAAGAGTATTTTTATAACGGCTCTATCTATGAAGATTTTTTGCAAGTATTGGGTTTAGAACTCGATGACTCTGTTATATTCCCTGAAAAAGTGGTTAACCCATCATTGAATAGAGCAGCCCTCGAATTAAGGATTTTACTTAATAAATCGTTTTTCGGACAGGATAATGTTGATGTGATGTATCATTTTAATGGTGTATTGGCTAAGTTCTCTGTTGAAAATAAGCAGGGTTCTATGCCTTTATTGACCCCAGAACTTCGAAGCGGATTGAAAAAGAAGTATGCAGATAAAGAGCAGCAATTCATCAGTCATTTTTTTAGTGATCTGAATAAATACGATGACTTGTTTAAACACAAAAAAAGAGACCAGAATGAAAAATATGCTGGTCTCAGTATAGAAGCCTTATCTAAATTATTTTCCTATATTCAACATAACGAGCCTGAGTTATACAAATACATTATCAATTTTGCAAATGCCAAATTAAAGAACCACCATGATAAAGCACTCATTTTGAAGGCAGCTCAAGCTATTCAAACCCATTGATAAATATTAAATTTGGTTTAGCATACAGGCCGGTATTGGTATCACTGTTCCTAAATGATGTCCACGGTTGGAATGAATCACTGGATGTTGTCAAATCCCATACATATAAAGTGGCAGGTCTTGGTGTAATGGCAACCGTACCTCCAACAGCAATAAGTTCTAAGTCACCATCATTGTCTAAATCTTTAATACTTGGCGTTGCTAAAAATGGAAAATTACCCAAAAGAGTTAAATCATCTGGGCCAGAATTAGGGTCTTGTCTTGAAATTTGTTGCCCATTTGCATTATAAACCGCGAGTTCCCAATTACTCGGTACAACTACCTCATAATTACCATCACCTGTGATGTCGGTAATGATCGGAGATGCAGAACTGGCTGCAAAACTGGTAAAATTGCTTTGACCTGAAGGTATCATGGGCATGGTTGCCCATTTTTGTTGACCAGTATGTTCAATAACCCTAACAGTACCAGTGGCTTGAGGGTTCACGGGAGGAAGCGTGTTTATAGCGAAGGTGTTCAATACAACTTCAAGAAAACCATCTCCATCAATGTCACCTAATGCAGGGGAACTGGTCTGTACTGCATCATTACTGCCCAATGAATAAGGCCAACCTGGTAAGTTATTACCATTTCTGTCCCAGGCAAAAATTTTGTTATCTACATTTTGAACGCCATTTGGTGGTGGAGCACAACTGGTATTCTGCCAGCAATATCCCATACCAACAATGATATCTAATCTGCCATCATTATCTAAATCAGCAATGGCTGGTGATGACCAAATCACTTCTTCTGTGTCAATGGCAACTTGTACAGTGCCATCATTACCATTAATGATCAATACTCGACCTCCATCAATGGTTAAGTCATTGTCATCAATATGGGTATCAACCCCAATGATAACATCAAGTTGTCCATCACCATTCATATCAGCAATTGCAGGAGATGACCAAATGGTATCATTGACATAAACGGTATATGGTGCTTGCATTTCATTATAGTCAGCAGGCAATTGTTGGCCTGATACTGCAGGAGCCCTTTGACTGGTCCACACAATGGAACAATCATGGTTGAAAACATTAATAATGGCGCCCCAGTCACCCAGTACAATTTCTAACTCAGGGTCGCTCTTATCTAAATTGGCAACTGCAGGTGAGGCATAAGCACCTCGATTAGATCCGGCGAATTGAGGCGGTTCATAACGGCAAATTTCAGTTCCATTTTGGCCATTTAAAATTGACATTGAGCCCGGAGCGCCACCAGTGCCGCCCGGTGTTCTGGTACTGCCTGAAGTAATGATAACCTCAGGGTTACCATCTAAATCCAAATCGACAACTGCAGGTTTAGATTCAATGGCTACATTGCCGGTATCATGTTGCCATACTTGATTACCAGAACTGTTATAAGCATAAACCTTACCTTTGGAATCACCAATGATGATTTCAGGTCGGCTGTCACCTACAATATCAGCGATGGTTGGCGAAGCGGCTAAAATGCGATCTGAACCAGGAATGTTGATTGGAGGGTCGAATTCGACTTGTCTTTCTGGTGTGGCTGCATGCAGTGTGGTGAGTGAAAGTAATAGTGTTAAATTGATGGTTTTTTTAAACATAAATATCCCCTTATCCTTTGTAGATATTATAAATTATATCGATGGATAATTGATCATGATAGTCAATTTTCATTAAATAATGGCTTATTATAATTAAATCATTGTAAAATTATCGTAAAATCAAAAAAAATCAGCTGTAAACTGACAAGTTTTTGATCTTTTGAACTCGCATAAGCCCGTATCTTCGATGATAATTGAGGCAGATGTCATTAAATAACTTTTGTCTATAATTACCAGGAGAGATTTTTGCAGCCTCTGAGATTTCTGCATATCCCAAAAACAGCAGGGACAACATTTACCGATATTCTTAATCAGCAATACTGTGATGGGGTTAAATTTCAATTGACTGGTGATATAAGATCTGACATCAATCGATTTGAACAATTGTCTGAACAACAACAAAAAGCCATTGTTTTGTACACAGGTCATGCCCCAATCAGAACGGGTGTAAGAACCATTGATGACATAGATGTGGTAACTTTTTTGCGTGATCCGGTGAGTCGTGTTAAATCTTTTTGCCAGCATGTTTCAGAAGGCAAGAGCCCTTATTTGTTGAAAAAATTTCCTCCAGAATCATTTGATTTACAGAAGTTTTTAAATGCTCGAATTTTTGAATTGAATAATCTTCAAACTAAAATGTTGGTCAATCAAGGTGCCAGTGCGGTAGACTTTAACATGTCAAATGATGAAGCCTTACAATTGGCCACTGATCATTTGTTTAACACGGTTAAGGCTTTTGGTTTGGTAGAGTATTTCGATGAAAGTCTGATTGTGTTTAAGCAAAAATTTGCTTGGAAGTTACCGGTCTATCAACGACGTAACAGCAAAAATATCAACAAATTGATCACATTTGAGCCGCATCATATTGATCAAATCAAGTCATTAAATGCTTTAGATATTGAATTGTATGACAGGGCAAAAGAACATTTTTTATTGTTACTTAATGCTGCTGATTTCGATACGAACCAATTGAAAAATTTAAAAAATAAGAACAGTAAACAACATGTGAATTTGGCTCATTTGAAACATCAAGTGAAAAATATCATTGATAAACTTTATCAAAGATTTATGGGTTAAAGTGTTTTTTTGTTGTACTCACACAAATCAACAATGATGCATTCGCTGCATTCTGGTTTACGTGCTTTGCAAACATATCTGCCATGAAGTATCAACCAATGATGGGCATCCATTAAATAGGTTTCAGGAATCAATCGCAATAAACTTTTTTCTATTTGCAGTACATCTTTACCATGGGCAATTTTTGTGCGTTTAGAGACTCTAAATATATGGGTGTCTACTGCCATGGTTGGTTGGCCAAAAGCGGTATTTAAAACCACATTGGCTGTTTTTCTGCCCACTCCAGGTAGGGCCTCCAATGCTGCTCGCTCTTGTGGAACGTGGCTGTTGTGTTCTTCAATCAAAATTTTACATGTTTTGATCACATTTTGCGCTTTTGAATTAAAAAGTCCAATGGTTTTGATGTAATCTTTTAATGTTTCAAGTCCTAAAGCATAAATTTGTTCAGGTGTATTGGCAACTTTGTATAAGCGAGATGTGGCTTTATTGACACCAACATCAGTGGCTTGTGCTGACAATATTACTGAAATCAATAATTCGAAAGCCGAAGAGTATTCTAGTTCTGTGGTGGGCTTTGGGTTGATTCTTTTAAATCGTTCAAATATTTCGGTGCGTTTACTTTTATTCATACGTTTTATGGTTCTTCAATCGAATTTCTGATGTGTTATGGAATATTGATCTTATTGTTTAATGATTTGATGATCTTGTCCAATTTTTTTGCTTTTATGTGGTCAAATTTTTTATCTTTAATGATTTCAGTATTTTGTCATGAAATGAGCCTATTAACCCGAATATTACATCAAAACGGTAAATAAGTTGATTTTATCTATGAAAAACATAGAGTTAAACGATATTTATAAAAGTACACTTTGTACCTGAATGGTTTTATGAAAAAAATGGCTGCATATATTGCTTAAATTCACACATGAATTTAATGATCATGTTAATCACTTCAAAGCCATGAAGCTTCATATACTATTAATATGGGCATTGAAGCGATGTTTATCCAATCTACTTTGCCATTTTTACCTAAAAATCCATTCTATGATGAAATGTTCGGGTTAGCAATATAAGCTTTTATTCGAGCTAGGTGATTTCAATTGGTAATGATCATGCTGTTGGCACGTTTTTATTGTTTTTTATCGATTTGTGTTACTTTTGGCATACAAGGAATGGTTGTTGATCATATAGAATATACCTTCAAAAAATGATTCATAAAACCTTAAAGAGAATTCAAATACCATGAAGAAACTATTTCTGATAATTGTCCTTATTAATTTGGGGGCATGCAAAGAGCATGAGCAACAAAGTTCGATTGATACTCCAGACATTCTGGAGAAATCTGTTACTCAGCAGCCACATGAGAATGCATTAAATAAACAGACTGTACCTAAAGGGCAGCTGTCTAATGATTTGGTTCCTGAACATGTGTTTTTGGATTTGACCATTGTACCTGACGAGCCATATTTTACAGGCAATACCCGCATTAAAGCAGTGGTCAATACACCAAGAACCGGTTTTTATATTCATGGAAATTTATTAGAAGTCGATAAAGTACAACTCACCACTGCTCAGGGAATATCTATCGATGGTGCTTATGAGCAGGTTGATGAAAGCGGTATTGCTTACTTATCATTTGGACAAATAATTGATAAAGGCTCGGTAACACTTAATATCAGTTATAAAGCGCCATTCAATGAAGCCTTAGAAGGCTTATATCGTGTGAAGGACAATGGTATCAATTACGCCTTTACACAATTTGAATCGATTTCAGCCAGGTTGGCTTTTCCTGGATTTGATGAACCAGTTTTTAAAATTCCATTTGATGTCAGTTTAACCGTAAAAAGTGATCATATAGCCATAGCCAACGCACCGATCAAAAATGAAACAGATTTGGGCAATGGTATGAAAAGAATTGATTATATGACCACTAAACCTTTACCCAGTTATTTAGTGGCTTTTGCGGTGGGTGAATTTGATGTGGTTAAGTGGGCAGATTTGCCTGTGACCGATGTTAGAAATCGAACCATACCTTTATCTGGCCTTGCTACCAAAGGCAAAGGTGGTAAATTGGCTTATGCACTTGAGAATACTCAAGCAATATTAGAGAGTTTGGAAAACTATTTTCAGATTCCTTATCCTTATGCAAAGTTAGACATCATCGCTGTGCCAGATTTCAGTGCTGGTGCTATGGAAAATGCCGGTGCCATTACCTATCGTGAGCAGTTGTTATTACTAGACGAGTCGGCTTCACAAGATCAAAAGCGTCGATATATGGGAGTTCATGCACATGAGTTGGCCCATCAATGGTTTGGTAACTTGGTAACTCCCTATTGGTGGAATGATATCTGGTTAAATGAAGCTTTTGCAACGTGGATGTCTTATACCGCATTGCAGTCCGTTTATCCTGAGCAAAATTTTGATCAAACCATATTACAACGTTCTTTGAGCGCTATGAAGTCAGATGCTTTGGTCAGCGCCAGAAAAATCAGAAATGAAATCAACAGCAATCATGACATCAGCTCCGCTTTTGATGGCATCACTTACTCGAAAGGAGGCGGAGTGTTAGAAATGATGAAAACATTTTTAACACCAGAACAATTCAGGACCGGTATTCAAAATTATATGCATAAATTTGCTTTCAAAAATGCCACAGCTGATGATTTTATCGCCGCGATCAGCGATGCTTCGCAAAATATTCCTTCAGAAGTGATTGTTCAATCTTTTAAAAGCTTTTTAGAACAATCTGGGACGCCGTTTGTCCGTTTAGATAGTCAATGTGAGGACGGTGTTAACAAAGTTTCTTTAACACAACAACGTTATTTACCACTGGGCTCACAAGGTAAGGTTGAACGCAATTGGAGCATACCAGCGTGTTTTACTTATGAAATCAATGGTGAAAAACATCAGGATTGTCAAATGATTAATCAACAGAGTCAGCAATTCAACCTGGCAGGCAATGGTTGCGCTCAATACATCATGCCAAATGCCAGTGGTGCAGGTTATTATCGCTATGCATTAAAATCTGAACAATGGCAAAATATTTATCAAAATGTAGATAAGTTGACAGCCAATGAAGTCATCTCATTAAATGACAGTTTTATCGCATCAGTTGAATCTGGTGAGGTTGATTTAGAAACATTTATGCAAGTGGCGCCAGCCATAACGCGTTCATCGCTGGATAACATTGCCAGCGCACCTATGGATTTGATTGAGTTTTTAAAAGACAGGGTCGCTTCATCAGATCAACAATCACAAAAAATATCTGTTTTGGCCAATCAACTGTATCAAGAAAAGTACCAAAAACTGGGTTTTTCACCAAGAGATAATGACACTGTCGAAGATAAAAAATTACGCAATTCTGTGATCAGCTTTATGGCCAACATCGGTAAGGAGCAATCTATCAGAAAAAAACTGGCACAAATGGCACAGGTTTATACTGGTTATGAAGCAGATGGGCAGATTCATGAAGATAAAATCGATGCAAATTTAATTGGCTTGGCATTGAGAGTAGCTGTGGAAGATTTGCCTTTTGCATTTACTGAACATCTGGTGAGTTTATTTGATCAAGCCACAGATGGAACAGTTAGAGGACGTATGTTGAGGGCACTGTCTAGAAGCAAAAAAGAAACTTTCAGCAAAGACATCAGAGAGTGGATGTTGTCAGACCGTTTAAGGGCCAATGAAATTTTCACCGTTTTTTACACACATGCCTTCGATAAAGAGCAAAGATTTGGCATGTGGCAGTGGTTACAAGGCAATTTTGAAGCGTTCAAAAATCGTGTACCTACCTGGGTTCAAGGACGTTTATCGTATGTGGGTGGCGGTTTTTGTGAAGAGGACAATAAAAAAGAATTGTTGGCTTACTTTGCTCCAATTGCAGAGTCTTTGTCTGGTGGACCAAGGGCCTTGGCTCAGACCGCTGAATCGATTGACTTATGTGTGGCCAAACGTGCGCACTTTAAACCACTGTTAGACACATACTTGAGCAAGTAAAGTATCGAGACATCATAGTGGAATCATCAAGAATAAGTGGTCATGATTGTGACAACTTGTTCTTGATAGCTACCAGCACAGCCAAGACAAAAAAAGCACCTGGTGGTAAAATAGCGATCAAAAACCCTTGGTAATCAGTAAACAGTTGCCAGCTGAGTTTCTCTCCAAATGATCCAAACAATAAATGGGCTTGATGGAAAAGACTTCCATTGCCAATAATTTCTCTTATTGCTCCGATGAGTATCAGTACAATGGCAAAACCCAATCCAGTAAAAAAACCATCTTTAACAGCAAGCCAAGTTGGATTCTTACTGGCGAAACTTTCCGCTCTGGCTATGATCATACAGTTGGTCACGATTAAAGGAATAAAGATGCCTAATACCAGATATAATTCATGAAAATAAGCGTTCATGATCATTTCTAATGCGGTGACTACGCTGGCAATAATCAAAACAAACAATGATATTCGAATTTCCTTATTGATGATGGGTCTAATGAGTGAAACAATCAAATTGGTTAAGCTCAAGGTGAATATGGTGGCGATTGCTAAACCCAGTGCATTAACAAGCGTATTTGAAACAGCCAATAAAGGGCACAATCCAAGTAATTGGACCAATGCTGCATTGTTGTCTAAGAGCCGAGTTCGAATAAATGATTTCATTGGTTCAACTCCTGTTTTGGTGTGTCTTTATGGATAAAACCTGCATCATCAAAATTTAGATTGTGGTATTGAAGGACATTTCTCAAGGCATCTGTGACGGCTCTGGGTGAAATGGTAGCACCAGTGATTTGATCAAAATCACCACCATCTTTTTTTACTCGCCAATTGTCCTGTGTCACTGTTTGAAAGGATTGATTGGGGAATTGTTGTATCCAGTTACTCTTGTGTGGTTCAATCAGGTCGCCCAATCCGGGTGTCTCTTGATGTGAGAGAATCTTCACTGCAGTTATTTGTCCTGATGCCGTAACACCAACCATGATGTCAATGTCTCCAGAATAACCATTTCTGGCAGTGGCAGGAATGGCAACAGCACTGAGTTTATCGTTCATCATGCCGATATAAACAGTTTGTGCGGTTCTGTGACCTAATGACTCTTGATCAAATATGGTGATGGTGTTTTTTGTTAAATCATTGTCATGTAAAGATTGAGGGATCAACTGTTCGAGGCTGGCCAATAATAGCTGTTTTTTCTGTTCGGCAATTTTTTCATGGGTTAATGATTCACTGACCATTAACAGACCAGCACAAAGAAAAGTCATGATGGATAAAATCAGTGGTATTTTTACAAACTTACTCATGATTTTTGTCCAAATGCTTTCGGTATGGTGAGCCTGTCAATCAATGGAGCTGCCATATTCATGATCAAAATACCAAAAGCGACACCATCAGGAAAATTGCCAAATTCACGTACCAATACAGTCATTATTGCTACGCCTGCACCAAAAATCAATTGTCCTTTATGACTTGAACAGCCAGAAGTTGGGTCGGTGGCAATAAAAAAAGCACCAAGCATCAAACCGCCTGAAAAAACATGTTGCAAAGGTCCAATAAAATGATCTGCATCATACATGTTGAAAGGAAATGAAAAGGCCAGCGTAGTTAGGATAACAGCAGCTGGGACACGCCACGTGATGACTCTTTTGTATATTAAAAAGATGCCTCCAATAAAATAATAGTTGGCAATCCATTCCCATCCGAGTCCGCCAAAATCTCCAAACAATGGCTGTGATGCTATTTCACTTTGCGAATATCCTTGGCTTATTCCCGTTTTAATGCTGTCTAAGGGCGTGGCTTGTGTCAATGTGTCAAAAGCAATTTCTGCTGGAAATTGTTGAAAAAATATGGTATTAAAATTTTCAATAAAAGACAAGGCATAAGGGCTGATGGCATGCGGAGCTAACCAGATTGACATGGATTGTGGAAACGAAATCAATACCACAGCAAACCCCACCATAGCGGGATTGAAAATGTTTTGCCCCAGGCCGCCAAACAAATGTTTGGCCACAACAATGGCGAAAAACATGCCAATAAAACTGACCCACCACGGGGCAACTGGTGAAATGCACAAGGCAAACAAAATGCCGGTTACGAATGCTGAATAATCTTTTATAAATAATACAATGGGCTTCTTGAGCAATTTTAAACTCAAGGCTTCAAAAATAATGGCAAAAATAATACTGAGGGTTAACTGAATAATTATTCCAGTACCAAAAAAGAACACATGGGCAATCATCGCTGGTATCAGTGCAACCCATACCAACAACATGACTCTAGCAACGGATGTGTTGTGAGGTATGTGTGGGGCACTTTGTGTATTATATGTATTACTTTTAATCATCATCAGGTTTATTGCTGCTTTTTTTATTGGCTTTTGCAGCTTGAGCTCTTGCCATTATGGCTTGTAAATCCTTTTTCATTTTATCGGGGTCGGCAGTTCTTTTGAGGGTGTTTTTTCTTTTTTCTACCCTTTGCTGTTTGAGTTTCAGTAAGCGTTGTTCGCGTTGTTCATGCCGGATTTGAGCGGCATCGGCTTTTTGGCGTTTGAAATCCAAGTATTTTAACTCTGATTTGGCATAGCGGTAATAATCAACCAATTTAATTTGACTGGGGCAAACCCAGGCACAGGCGCCACATTCTATGCAATCAAATACATGATGTTCTCTGGCTTTTTCTAGGTTACCGCCTTTGATGTACCAATGCAGCTGCTGTGGCAGTAATTCTGCGGGACACACATTGACACATTCTCCGCATCGAATACAAGGCAATGTCGGGCCGTGTTGTTTGGTATTTTGTTGAGTTAATGCAAGTATGCAATTACTGGTTTTGTCTATGCCTATGTCAATATCTGGCATGGTATATCCCATCATAGGGCCACCAATAATAATGCGATGAATATTTTCAAAATCACAACCAACAAAATTCAACAACTCTTCAATTGAAGTGCCAATTGGCACGATGAGATTTTGTGGTGTGTCAATGGCATCACCTGCCACGGTGACAATTCTTTCTACCAATGGTTTGCCTTCAGCAATATAGTCATTTAAAGCTTTAATGGTGGCAACATTTTGTACGATGATACCCAGGTCAAGTGGCAGCCCACCTGAAGGCACTTCTTGACCCGTCAAAACTTTAATCAGTTGCTTCTCACCACCTGCCGGATAAATGGTTGGTACTTTAATGACCTTGATATTCGTAATTTGCTGGTTTTTAATGATGTGTTGTAAACGAGATTTGATACCTCCAACTTGGTCTTCTATGGCAAATAAAACTTGATCAGCACCCGAGGCTTTCATCATGAGCAAGGTGCCATTGATTAAGTCATCAGCATATTCAATCATCAATTGTTCATCACAAGTGATATAAGGTTCACACTCAGCGCCATTGATGATGAGGGTGTGGATTGATGAGGGGGGGTGTTGATGCTGTTGATGATATTTCAAGTGTGTCGGAAAACCAGCGCCTCCCAATCCAATCAAACCACCTTCATAGATGGCATTGACAATATCAGATGGGCTTGAATGTTCGATGAATTGGGTGATATCTGAGCTGTGTTTTTCTACCCATTGATCATTTGCATCTGTACTGATTTCAATGATCATTGATACATCAGCATTTGGACTGGCAGTTTTGTGCTTTTTAATGGCAGTAACTGTACCAGATCCTGATGCATGGATAAAACTCCCACCATTATCATGTGGTTTTGCAATCAATTGACCTTTGAGTACGTGATCTCCAATGGTAACGATCGGTTCTGCAACCATGCCATTGTTTAATCTTAAAGAAATGGTTAACTTTTTGGGAATGGGAAGACGGTGTAACCCGTTTTCTAAAGAAATATTTTTATGGTGTTTTAATTTTAGCCCGCCTTTAAATGAATAGAGGCGAAGCGAGTCTTGACTGGTGTCATTTACCATTGTTGTGCCTCTGCAATGGTCGCGAACAAATTGGGTTTCTCTCGACGTTGAATAGAGCCGGGTAATGGTGCTGGAATACTGATGATACAATCAACTGGACATGCAGGTATGCATAAATCACAACCAGTACAGTCATCTAGAATGATGGTATGCATTTGTTTGGCGGCTCCAATTATGGCATCAACCGGACATACCTGGATACATTTAGTGCAGCCAATGCAATCTTTTTCAACAATCTCAACGACCATGTCTATGGGATTTTCCTGACCGTTCTCTGGGTTTAATGGCAAGATTTCAACATCTAATAATTCAGCCAACTTTTTGATGCCTTCTTCACCACCTGGAGGACATTGATTAATGTCAGCTTGATTATCAGCAATTGCTTGAGCATAGGGTTTGCAGCCCGGATAATCACATTGGCCACATTGTGTTTGAGGTAAAATGGCATTGATTTGCTCGACGATGGGATTGCCTTCTACAGTAAAACGTTTTGAAATCCACATCACTATCAGGCCAAAAACCAAAGCAAGCAAAGCAATAATCAATAAACTGATGAAACCATTCATCTGACCATGCCTCCAAAACCCATAAAAGCAATAGACATGATGCCTGCTGTAATCAGTGCGATTGGAACACCTTTGAAGGATTCAGGTACATCAGCCATTTCGAGTCGTTCTCGGATGGCAGAGAATAATACCAAAACTATGGTAAAACCCACAGAGGCCCCAAAACCAAATACGGCTGATTCAATAAGGTTATTCTGTTGTTGTATGTTCAATAAAGCAACACCCAATACCGCACAGTTGGTCGTGATCAACGGTAAAAAAATACCCAACACTTGATACAATAATGGTGAAGTTTTGTGTAAAATGAGTTCTGTAATTTGAACTGTTACTGCTATCACCAGAATAAAGCTCAAGGTTTTGAGGTAGGTCAATTCTAAAGGGATCAATAAATAATTATGAATGAAATAGCTGATGATGGCAGAGAGTGTCAATACGAAAGTGGTGGCCAATCCCATACCCACAGCAGATTCATATTTATTGGAGACGCCCATGAATGGACATAATCCAAGAAATTTTACCAATACAAAATTATTGATGAAAACAGCACTGATAAAAATAAAAAATAATTCGCTCATAAAAATTCACAGTGATGGTTATAATTCACTGAATGGCACATTAACATCACATTTTAACGTTAATCTGATCAATTAAGAATAATATTCATCAAAGTTAGAGAATAAAACATGCAAAAATATGGCATTAAAGACGCTTCTTATCTAGCAGCAGGAAAAGAATCGGGTATACGTCAATTGGTAGATGAGTTTTATCATCAAATGCAAAAGCAGCAAAGGGGACAGCATATTTTTCACATGCACAAAGGGCAAATTGATGTGATTAAAGATAAGCTTTCCATTTTTTTGGTGGGGTGGTTGGGAGGCCCTAGAAACTATGCCAAAAAATATGGTCGAATCGCGATTCCAATGGTTCATAAACATTTGCCAATCACTGAACAAGAAAAAAATGATTGGTTGTTTTGCATGCAAGAAGCCCTTAAATATCAAGATTACAGCGATGATTTTAAAACTTATTTGCTCGAACAGTTGGCAGTACCAGCAAGCAGAATTGTTCAAGCTGCTCAACAAAAATAACAATACGGTTTATATATATTATGTTACCAATCCTTTATTCATTTCGAAGATGTCCTTATGCCATGAGGGCTCGCATGGCTCTTAAATATTGTGGTGTTGAATTAGAACACAGGGAAATTTTACTGAAAAACAAACCAGAATCCATGTTGCAGTTTTCTCCGAAAGGCACTGTTCCAGTGTTGGTGATTGGTGATCGTGTGGTTGATGAAAGTCTAGAAGTGATGCATTGGGCCTTAACGCAAAACGACGCAGATGATTGGCTGTTAAGTGATCAAGTAGAACAAAGGAAAACCATGTTCAATTTGATCCAAAAATGCGATGTGCAATTTAAACCTCAGTTAGATAACTATAAATATTCAGACAGGTTTGAGTTAAGTGAACAACAATACAGAGATCAGGCTGTGTGGTTTTTATCTGAGTTAAATGATCGGTTAGAAAGCAGTCAATATTTGATGGGCGATGATATAAGTATGGCCGATGTGGCGATTTTTCCGTTCATAAGACAATTTGCTTTTGTGAATAAGCAATGGTTTGACCACAATGAATATTCGTTATTACAGAAGTGGTTAGAAACCTTGCTCATGTGGCCATTGTTTTTGTCCATTATGGAAAAAGTGCCATTATGGAGTGATGACTAATGAAACAATGGACAAGAGCAAAATTAAAGCTCATCTTGAGATTGTACCCTCCATTTATTGGTGCAGGCATTAAAATCACTGAAATTGCTGATGATTGGAAAAACCTTAAAGTGGCCATGAAATTAAGGTGGTACAACAAAAATGTTGTTGGAACACACTTTGGTGGCAGTTTGTATGCCATGACAGATCCATTTTTTGTATTGATGCTGATGAAAATACTCGGCAAGAATTACATCGTTTGGGATCAGTCAGCTAAAATAGATTTTATAGAACCCGGTCGGGGAGCGGTTTATGCTGATTTTAAGATTGATGATGAGATGATTGATTTAATAAAGCTGAATACCGACAGTGGCAGTAAATTTTTGCCAGAGTTTACCGTTGATGTCACCAATGATGCAGGCGATATTGTCGCCAAAGTTCATAAAACGCTTTATATTCGTCGAAAACGCGATTAAAATCTGTCTTTTTAAATATCGGCACTGAATTTGCGATTCAGCCAGCGGAGAGAATATGTCAGAAAATACCACTGTTGTTACAGCGTTGTATCACTTTGTGCGACTGGAAAACCACCAGGACTTGCGTCAGCCACTATTGGATATCATGTTGAAAAATGATGTCAAAGGTACATTACTATTGGCCAATGAAGGCATCAATGGCACCATTGCTGGATCTCGTGAAGGCATGGATAATGTGTTGAATTGGTTAAGGCTTGATGATCGCTTAAGAGACTTTAATACTAAGGAATCATATACCGATAAAGCGCCTTTTTATCGAACCAAAGTCAAATTAAAAAAAGAAATTGTCACCATGGGTGTTGAAGGCATTGATCCCAAGCTTAAAGTTGGGCGTTATGTAAAACCACAAGATTGGAACAATTTGATCAGTGACCCAGATACAGTTTTGATCGATACACGCAATGACTATGAGTGTCAAATTGGCACTTTTGAACATGCTGTTAACCCAAAAACCCAAACTTTCAGAGAATTTCCAGATTATGTCAGTAAACATCTGGATCCAAAAAAGCATAAAAAAGTAGCGATGTTTTGCACCGGAGGCATTCGTTGTGAGAAGTCCACAGCTTTTTTGAGGGAGCAGGGCTTTGATGAGGTCTATCATTTACAAGGTGGTATTCTAAAATATTTAGAAGAAGTTCCCGAAGAGCAATCATTGTGGAAAGGTGAATGTTTTGTTTTTGATAATCGAGTCGCTGTTAATCACGATTTAGAAAAAGGCTCATATGAACAATGTTATGCCTGTCGTTATCCCATTACCAGTAAAGACATGCAGAGTGAGCAGTATGAGGAAGGCGTCAGTTGCCCACATTGTTTTGATCAGGTTACAGATGAGCAAAAACAACGTTTCGCAGAACGTGAAAAACAAATTTTATTGGCCAAACAACGTG
Source organism: uncultured Alcanivoracaceae bacterium (assembly GCA_964352735.1). Classification (GTDB taxonomy): domain Bacteria; phylum Pseudomonadota; class Gammaproteobacteria; order Xanthomonadales; family Marinicellaceae; genus NORP309. The sequence continues at coordinate 104,506 of CAYGTC010000006.1, forward strand.
GTGAAGAACACATAGGCGGTGCAGTCAAAGAGATCATAAAAAAACGTCATGACATGAAAATTGCTCAAAAAAAACACGCGCAAAAACAATAATAATACTCATTGTGTCATGGTTATTTCGTTAGCGAATACTTATATATAATTCTATGGTGACATATCCGGACTAGCAGGCTTTATATGTAAATAGCGTGTCGGGTATTGAATCAGTAGATTTTCGTATATATTTTTGAAATTGATTGAAATAAAAGTGAGACTTGGTTATCATTTCTGCGACTAAAATAGGACCATATAATAATGAAAAAATCAATTACTGCCCTAACAGTAATGAGTTTAACTCTCCAAGCTAATGACAATGTTGAGCATCAGACCCACGATGCTAATGATACAAATAGTAATGTTTCTGATACCGTAATCCTTTCTAAACAAGTTTCTCTAGCTGGAAACATTGAAAAATCAGACATGCTTACTAAAAGGGATGTTGAGACTTATCAATCGTCAAATAGAGATACCAAGTTAATCGGTGCCAGTGGCGTATCTTTTTTAAAGAGTGTTGCTCTAACAAATGATGCAGACAATTCTGGTGGAGTAACAAATGGTGACACCATCACTTATGACATACTTTTTACCAATGGCAAATCAATTGGGGCCAGTGGATCATTTTTATCAGATGATATAGATTCTGACACCAGTTTGGTGGCTGGATCAGTGGTTACCAATGGTGTTGTTGTTTCAGGTAATAATGTTGGTGATACCAATGTTTCTATAGATTTTGGAACCGTTGAAAGTGGTTCATCTGTTTCTGCAAATTTTGATGTTATTGTTAACGAGATACCAGACGGACAACAAGTCGCAATCAGTAATCAAGCCAGGATGTCTACATTAAATGCAGGTGATTATGTTTCTGATGATGTCCGCTTTTCAGGGGATCAAGATCCGACATTGATCCATGCCAGTGGCGATCCTAAAATCATACCAGCCAATAATAGTATTGGACTCTGGGCAATGATATTGGCACTGTTGAGTTCCGTTGCTTTATTCTTTAAGAAGAACAAAAGAGACGAAGAACAATAATTTTTGATTGAACGATATCATTAATGGAAAGGTTTGATCATTCTGTCAAGTTTCATACGTGGTATGAACATTGGCACAGGTATCATTTCTTAAAAGATTTGGTCAGCAATGCGCATGTTTGCGATATAGCCTGCGGTGAAGGTTATGGCAGCGCCTTGTTGGCCAGTTCTGCAAAAAGTGTTGTGGGCGTTGACATTGATGATCATACTGTTTCAGCAGCCCGTAAAACCTATCAACGTAAAAATTTAACATATCAGTGTTTTAATGCCATAAAAACTGGATTTGAAGATAACAGTTTTGATTTTGTTGTATCATTCGAAACACTAGAGCATTTGTATGAACAAAATGAGCTATTAATAGAGTTTCGTAGAATTCTGAAGCCCAATGGTATTCTAATTATCTCTACACCGGACAAAGATGTTTACTCCGAGGCAGATGCTGGTCACAATCACTTTCATGTTAAAGAATTGGATCGCAGTGAATTTGATACATTGGTCTCAGACCATTTTAACTATTCCAAGACTTTTGGTCAGCAATTTCAGTTGATGTCAATTATCGAAAATGAAGATAAAAAAAAGACGTCATATGATGGTTCTGTTCAATACGTTGACAGTAAAAATGGTGCGCAACGCACAAATAACATCAGTCGTGCAGAATATTTGATTAAATTCTGTGCAAATGAACAAACTGCATTGGATGATTTAAAGGTATCGGACTTCAATGCGTTCTCGGATTCAATCAACAGTTTATTCAAACATTACAAAAAACAAACAGATAGATTGATGGAATCTGATAAAAATCATCAGCAGTTGATGGATACCATCAATAAACAAACTGCACTCATTCAACACCTCAAAGCCCGTTTGGGTATTTAGGGTACACATAGTTTGTCCCAGTCTCATTGCTGGTTTTAAAATAGGCCCTTCAAGTTACTTCTAATACATCAATCCATTGTTGTAAATTATCTTCTAGAAAATAATGATCATGAACCCATTGGTATAAGCGTTTTGCACTTTGTGTTCTTAACTCTGTATTGTTGGCCAATTCGATGATGGCATCTGCCCATTTCTGTGGGCTATTGTCTAAAACTATTGCTGGTGAATGCGCGTAATTCTCAGTATTACTGCAAATGGTTGGTAATGATAGGGCACCGTACTCAAGAAGTTTCAGGTTGCTTTTTGCATGATTGAATGTATTGTCTATCAATGGAGCAATGGCCATATCGAGTTGTAAACTGTTTAATTTGGTATGGTATTGCATAAGAGGTGTGGGTGGATGGTACTCAATCACATCCGAAGCGATGCCCTGTGGCTGATGACCATAAAAAACCCACTGAACATGCGCTTTTGTGGCTTCAATGACATTGCTTAACCATTCTAAATCTTTTTGGTGTTGTCCTGCACCTGCCCAGCCTATTCTTGGTTTTGATTGATTGTGGTTTTTTGCAGGGCTAAATGGTTTGAACCATAATTCTTTTGGTAGAAAATTATTGATGACAGTAATTTCATCATGAAAAACGCTGAATTTATGAGCAAGGTATTCAGTACTGACAATCATTTTGTCTACAAATTGACAGGCCTTGGAAATGTTTTGTTTGATGTTACCTGGGTTATTTTTGGCAAATGGGTTATATTCTGGAATTTCCGTTAATAAATCATCGAAGCTCAGAATTATTGGAATGTCGAGAAAACTTCTATAGCTTTCTAATGCATTGACTTGATCATCATTAACGAAATTATGAAGGAGCAAAACATCGGGCGATGATTTATTGATTTCAAAAGCTGTGGCCAACCTATATTGTTGTTGGTTGGGTAAAAATAATGAACTTATTTTATTGCTGGCTGCTATAGCGCTGATGGGGGCTTTTACCCTATAAAAACCACTGGCCCACGTGTCGTTGGCATAAGCTATGACTCTTGGCAAATTTTTTGGGGTTTTAAATAAGCCAAAATATTGGTCCAAATCGCAGTTGTTTTGAGAGTTAAGTGATGAGGAATAAAACCGTGATTTTCTATAAAAAGGTTTGTTGTCATTAAAAAGTATATTCCTGATATCATCTAATGGCCTGTCATCATCAATCAAAGTATAGCTTGGTAAATTGGTTTTATACAAATCTTTTACAGACACTAAGCTCAAGTCATATCCAGCTTTTGATAGCTGACTGCTTAAACAATTGGCTTTAAAATAAATATTGGCAAGCGGGCTTAAGCCTCCGATTTTATGCCAGGTTTTTTTGCTCAGGATAAAAAAGTCTTCATCCAATAGGTCGACAATTAGTGGTATGTCTTTGCGATCAAATCGTTTATCAGCAATCATGCCTCTTGCAGACAGTTTTCCAGCACTGATCTTTTCTGAGTAAATGCATTCATTGTGCCCCGATTTTGTGGCATAAATAGGCGATGCTGCATCAATACCGTATTGCTGCATTGTATTCAATAAATCACTGAATATGTTATCATCATTCAGTGATAAATTATCATTAAGAAACAGTAAAAAAGCTGTGTTGCTCCTTGATAATACCGCATTGATGTAGGTATGTGGATTTTTAAAATCAATATAATGTGCACTCATGTTGTTGCTCTCACATTTGATGTATTGCGAGCTAAAAATATAAACATGACGAATGATTATTTGAGATTGTTGGTAGATTTGAGCAAGGTAATCCTTCAGAGCTTTATCTGTCAAATTGGTCGATAAAACAATGGAAACTTCATTGGCTCTTTCATCGATTGGTTTTGCTGCTTTTCTAAGAAGGTCTTTTTTCCAGAGGCGAACCCAGTTTGCATCATTGAATAGATAACTCAAATGTGGAAAATAATGTATTTTACCTTGATGATTGTGCTCAAATAATGAATCAATGAGTACATGAAAATCAGAGTTATTCACAAGTAGGTTATTTAATTGTTGAGCTAATTCGGGAAGTTTATTGCTGTCACATAATATTGCCCCGATTCTGTTTTTGTTGCTCAGGTAATTGAATTGATTAAAATCAGCATGGAATTGTGGGGCATAAATGTCTTGCTCAGCATTGGTCAGTGCGTAATCAGCCATACCCATGTATTTGCCAGATGCCCTAAACGCATTAACCCAATTACCGAAGTTGTCATTTAATAAGTGGCCATGTTTTATTATGCAGAGAATGTTGCCATCTTCTATAATGTTGATTTTATCGGTCTGAGGTTTTAAAACTTGTGAAGCTGGGGCATAGTTTTGACAGCTGAGATAGGTTGCTTGATATGACTTCTTGTCATCTCCAAGGATGATAATACGCACTGATCCAGGTGATTGCCAATCTGATTCGGCTTCTAATACCATGTCTGCATACAGCCATTGCTCCATTGTGTTATAAGCATTTTTTTGAGGTTTATTCAGTAGAGAAACCTCCGATTTATTTGGTTGTATGATTGCATTTTTTTTATGTAAGAACTTGCGATAAATGTTAAAAATTTCTGAGCAAGCCATGGTTTTATCAAATTTTATTTGTTTGATATTGTGGTTGATCTTATTCAATAATTGACGATCTGAGGTCAGTAGATTGATTGTCTCAACCAAGTCATTAGTATCACCTGTATTGAATAATAAGCCATTGTGTCGATCCTTTATTCTACTCTTGAGTGCCCCACAATCAGATGCAATGACGGCAATGCCATTGAGCCATGCTTCAGTTAATGTGATGCAGTAAGTTTCTGGTCTAATTGAAGGAATGATAACAATATCAACATTGTTAAGTAATTCTGGCAGATCCTCACGTTCATAAACGCCTGTGCATATAATTCCTGATTGACTCAGTTGGGTTTTGTATTTTTTATTGGAAATGCCAATAACTTTCCATTCAATGTCCTTTGACTTGAGTTGTTCATAGGCTTGCAAAAAAATATCAGCACCTTTTTCATTGGAAAAACCACCCAAATATGCAACACAAAGCCTCTTTGAATGTTGCTCTTTGTTTTTGATTTGAACATCGGTAAAATGATAGGGTTCTACAACGTGGATTTTATTGGGGTTAATATTTTTGAATCTGGTATTGAATAAATCATATAAATATTGGCTGGGAACCAATGTGTGTGCTGCACCTTCAGTGATTTGATTCCATATGGTATTTCTTTGAGTGATAAAATCTGTAATGGGCAATTTATTATAATTGCTGAGTTGAGACATGCAGTTAACACATTGCTGGTCTTTACTGGAGCAATAGGTCTTTTTGCAATATTCAGTATAATTATTGGTTAACAAAGAATAGTTAAAACACACTGAAAAATGGTCATGGCTTGAGACAATATATTTAATGCCCATGGCCTGACAAATCAATGGCCACATCATCGACCCTAAACTGACTAAGGAATGAAAATGTACGACATTATAGGAACCAGTGAGCAAATGTCTGATGAATAAAATATCGAGGTTTTCATTGTATAAATCGGCACTTTGGTGACCGATTTTATTTTCAACCTTTTGATTGATCAATGGAAAATATACCAGTCTTATTTGTTCGTTAAGTTTTTTTGTCAAACGTGAGTCGGCATTGATCCTAATGGGGTTTGGTAAAAAGATGGTATTGTTGATGTCATTGGGTAAACCTGAAATAAATTCTTTGGTAAATAACTCAACACCACCTTTGTTTTCTATGCCATGTACAACATGCAAAATGTTTTTTTCTTGAACATCTGTGTGCAGATACTCTTCTATCAATACAATCGGGTTGTTTTCAATGAAATTGGCAATTTCAGATTGGTAATCAGGCCATCTTAAATCCAATAATTTTTGATGTTGTTGTTTTAAAGTATTGGCATCATTTTTAAAACTAACAGATCCTTCATGATAAACAAATGAGGCCGGTGCGCAGGCAATCTGATAATCTGATGACCTGACTTTCATTGAGTAATCGCATTCTTCACCGTAACCAGGATCATAATATTCATCAAAGCCACCGAATTGATCAATAATTGATCGTTTGATGAGCATACACGAGCCCACAGCTGTAGGTAAGCTATACCATTGTCCGCTGAAATATGAGAGTTTGTCTATCTCTGATAAAAGCTCTGATTTAATTGAAAGAATGGTCGCATTGTTGGATAAAGGGCAAACAATAGCCACCTTAGCTTCGGCTGCTACCTTTAACATTTCATTTAACCAGTTTTTTGTGACTTGTGTGTCAGCATTAAGCAGTATCACATCTTTGTTTGATGCTTGTATTGCATGATTGACATTTTTTAAATACCCTGAATTAATTTCATGGTGAATGACATTAATGTGCTGATATTGTGTGCTGAATTGGTCTAAAAATGGTTTGATTCTTTCATCGGTACTTGCATCATTATAGTAGTGTATTTTGTGCCTTGAATCCGTGTATTTCAAAAGGCTTGCAACATTTCTTTTTAAAGAATTATAGCCATTATATACAGGAATGATAATGTCAATGTTGTGAACTGATTGAGTTCTGTTACAACTGTTGAGTGTTGCTTGGTCAACTGTCTTTTGTATGTACTTTTTAAAATTCATCTTTGGGGTTATCAAATCTGGTTGATGTCAATGGTCAATGGTTACTTTAATTGAAAGTCTGTCATGTAACAGACAAAGTATTTTACAGAATCAATAATACAATAGAAACTACTTTATCGATAATGTGAGGTGTTTAACTTTGGCAAAAAGGTATGTTACTCATTGCGTTAATGGCTTGATATTGACTATTAAAACACTTTTTATTCAGGGGCTTGCTGTCATCATCGATATCAATAATGGTGTAATCATAATCTATTGGGCAGTTGACTGATTCATATTTTTTTTGTACTACTTGACAATGGTTGGTTTTCAATTGCTGTTTCAGTTTCTTTTTCATTTTCCTTTCAAAAGCATTGAAAGACACGTGGCTGAGGTTGCAGACTTCATCTTCCTGCATGGCTTGATATACCGATTCCTCGCTGCTGTAGCACATTGTTTTATCACCTATTAAATCATTATTTTTGGTGACGTAAGAATAACCTTCTGTACAGAAATACTCTTGGTTATTTTTTTCTTCAGTTTCTAATCTCTTGCAATTCCCATATTTTGAAAAAGATTGACTCCACGCTTTTCTTTTACGCAATAATTGAGCGCGATTGAGTTGGCAATAATTGTGATTGTTTATTTCATGTTTAACATCAGAATAACTGAGGTGACAGATTTTGAACTCTTCGCCAGGGAAACTCACATTGTCAACGCCAATGATCATGAATCCATCTTGGCAATATTTCCCATCAAGAGATTTTTCATTGTTTTTAAGTATTTTACAGGAGGTGGATGTTAAGTTTAATATGGCTTTTTCTGTTGCTTCGGTGGCCTGTTTTTCAAACTTCTGCTGTTCCCATAAGTCTTGTTTGTGCATGCTTTCTAAAGTTTTATCTGAAATATTCTGATTGTAGAGTAGGGCGATGTAGTATTTGTCTGTATAAGACAATGAATGTGTGTTATTCCAAAAACCATTGTTTTTAGTCGGGTCTTGTTCTCCGGTGATGTTGTCCATTTCGTAATGCATGATTGACTTAGGGTCATATTCTGATTCAATAAATACTGTGCGGGTATTTTTTTTGAATAAATTATCTTGGCACCATTTTCTACTTTGGCTCTGGTTGTCCATACAGGATTGAACCAATGATTCGTTATTTAAAGAAGCTGGTCTATCAACCCTTTGATGCTCATGACCGAGTCCCAACATGTGCCCAAACTCGTGTAATATGGTGGTTTTTCTGAAAATAACATTATCGGAGAGATCACCTAAATGTATGATGCCATTGATGGCTCCAGTGGTTGATTCATTTTTGCCACCTTTAAAAGTGATTTTATAATAATTATTCAAATGAAAAATACTGGGTTTTTTATTGGTGTAAGTGAATGTGATTCCGGTATAACGCTGCCACAATTTTGCAAATTTTTTGACCTCATTTTTTTGTTGTTGAGTACCATCCAGAAAATAAAAAGTAATGCTGTCTTGATTCCACAATTTGGTGTCTTCATAAAAGACGAATGCAGGTGTCTGGCTAAATACCAGCAATAATATTAGTGTGGTGAAGGTGTGTATTTTTAGTCTGAAAAAGTTAACAGTTCTCAAAGTTTAACCGCCTATTCCGAATTGGACTTGTGGAAATTTCTCATCGACATTTTGACCAGATTTAATGAATACTTTATCGATAGACATTTCATGTTGTTCAATTAATTGTTGTTGGATGAATTCAGCACGTTTTTTACTGAGCAGATTAAATTGGTCTTCTATGTCTTGTTGTTTTAACAATGTGTTCCAAGCATTTTCACTCAGCAATAACATGTCAAGACCCTGGTCTGATGTGGCTTTATTTTCAAGATTTTGCCATTGTTGTTCTGTCATTACTGATAAGTAGTGAGTTTTAACTGCTTGTTGAGTGTTTGTATCATTGAAGTCTATGGGTGCTGTCAAATTAAGTTTAGTTAACAAAGACAATTCTTGCAAGGCTTTTTTGTCACTGATGTTGTTGCTGATACCTGTCAACTCAAGAATGATTGATGGTCTTTTCTCAATGATTTGCTTCATGGCATTGAGCTTTTCCTGTTCTTGTTCTTTCAATGTGATGGTGCCAGGCACAAATTGAATGCCGCTTAAGTCTAAATCAGCGCCACCTGGTACTAATTTCCCAAGGAGTTTAAAAGGTGAAGCCACAATTCCTGTGATCAGCTTGAAAAATGCTTTAAATACCAAGCCTCCATAACTGAATTCCGGGTCATCAATATTTCCCTTGACTGGTAAATCAATTTTCATGATGCCTTTACCGTCAGTCAAAAGGCTGACGGCTAACTTAAGTGGCAAATCAACTGCGTCCTTACTTGTGTTTTTTTGACCAAACTGTAATTGCTTAAAGGTCAAGTCATTAATTCCTTGTAACAGACTCTGATTGAGTTTGTAGTTGAATGTGAAATCGGCTTTGCCACGATTGATGGGAAAGCCAAGAAATTTACCACTATAGGGGCTGAAGTTTTGCAAATTGATATCGGTAATATCAATGGATAAATCGGTATAGGCAGTTTCAGAAAGCGGGTTGATTTGGCCATTGATGGCTATTTTTGCGTAAACATCCAAGGCAGCATTTAAAGCCACATCAGCTTTAGATAGATTGTCGCTGGATAACCCTTTGATGGTTCCGTTGAGTTTACTTAGTTCTGTGTGGTACGGAGGGTTGACGCTTTTATCGGTGAGCTCTGTTTGTGCATCAATAAATTCAACTTGATTGATTTCAATCACCCAATCTTTATCGGTTTCATCTGAGGTTTGTTCCGAATTTGGCTGGACTTGAGGTTCTGATTGAGGTTTTGTTTCCTCACTGATCAAGTTGTTGATGTTCAATTGTTGATCATTGGTGACTTGTAATATGGTTTGAGCTTGTTCCAGAGTAATATTATTCAAAAGAATTTTCTTTTGTATCGAATCGATTTGTGTTTCTGCTAGATTTAAAGTGTTAATCATGACAAAATCTTGTTTGTTTGCATCCAATAAATGTAAGTCTTGGAGCGTATAATCGCCTGAACTGATAAAACCTTGTTCACTCAAACTGATGTTTTGTTGTAATGATAAGCTGCCTTTTTCGATACCGATATTGATGTGTTCTGGTAGCCATGATTGCCACGTTGCCAAATCCATATCTGTAACTTTAATGTTGCTATCGACTTCAAATTTTTCCATTGCAATTGCAGCATTAAGTTCGATGTCACCTTTTTGGGCTGAGCTCATAAGCAAATCAACCATCATACTTTGATCATTGGTATTGGTGATATTTTCAAGGGTCAAACTTTTAATTTTCACAGTGTTTGCCACAGGTTCTTGATTGTGGATTTTAATCAATTTAATTTCGTCATTTGTAATGTTCACATTTTTAATATCAAATAACCAGGGTTGTGTGTTGTCTTTTTTGGCAATGTCATTTGTTTGATTGGCTGAATCAATAGAATTCATATTGGGTAACACCAGTAAGTAGTTTTCATCAAAATGTAAACTGACTTGTGATTGGTCTGCACTGATGTTTTCTATGACGATGGATTGTTGGTTCAGATCAACATTGACTTGTGATAGTTTCAATTGTTGCAGTGAGAATTGTGGTAATGATTCTTTTGGACTGTCTAATTCAAATGCTGATAATATGAATTCATCAATGAAAAATATCGGTAAGGCCTGTTGCGATTGTTCAAATTTGATGGTGCCGTTGGCATTGATGGTTCCATTATTATTTTTCATCTCGTGGAATAAACCATTGTTATCAGAAATAAAATCAAATAATGTGGTGGTTGACCAATTTTCTATGCGCCATTGACTGTCTAAATTAATCTGTGAAAAATTGAATGAACCTGAGATTGATGCTGTTGCATTATTTTCAGTGGCAAATGAAAGGTTAAATTGACTGTCATTGTTAATGGTAGTGAATTTGTTGTGGTTGAAATCAATATTTTTAAAAGGCAATTCAATGGGTTTACTGCCGTCATCTCTGTCAAATAACAATGAACCTTTGCTCAGGCGAATATCGTCAATATCTAAGTTGAATGTAGATTGTTCGGTAGGTTGTGGCTTTTCTTGTTGTGCTTCTTGGCCTTGATCACTTAACTGTGGGTATTTAAGTTGCGCTGTATCATCGACTTGGCTGATCTTTAATAAGAAGAATGGTTGATCAATGCTCACTTCAGATAAACTTAAGTGATTGGTTAAAGTAGACCATACATTAAGGTTGCCGTGAATATTTTCAGCGCTAAACCATAAGGTTTGATCCTCATCATTTAGTTTTAATTGTTCAATATCCAGTGCAATGGAGTAGGGGTTAAAAGACACCCCAGATAAAGTGGCATTGGAATTTAATTGCTCATTGACGACGACTTTCAGTTGTTTTTCAACAAAATATGGAACAGCAAAAAACCCGAGAGTAGAGTAAAGGAGGAATAAAACCACCATCCAGAAGGTAATGGATTTATAGAGCGGTCTTTTACTGTCCATATTGATATTGTATCTCCCTAAGGGTTAATAATGTGTTAACAGGATGTGAAGATTTCATTTTAATGATTATTTATTTTACTCTCATGCCTGCTTCAGCTCCGTTATCAGGTGCTAATACGAATATGTCTTTACCGCCAGGTCCTGCGGCTAAAACCATTCCTTCAGATACGCCGAAACGCATTTTTCTAGGTGCTAAATTGGCCACCATGACAGTATTTTTGCCAATCAAATCTTCTGGTTGATAAGCTGATTTGATGCCCGCAAATACATTTTTTTGTTGACCGCCCAAATCAAGGGTCAGCTGTAATAACTTGTCAGCACCCTTAACATGTTTTGCATCAACGATGGTGACCACGCGTAAATCGATTTTAGAGAAATCATCAAAACTGATTTCTTGACTGATCGGATCATTACTCAGATGTGGACTTAATGTTTCAGTTTTTTCTGAGGCTGATTGCAGATCCTCTTTAGATTCTTCGGTCATCATTTCTACTGATTTCATTTCAATTCTGGTAATCAATGGTTTGAATTTGTTGATTTCATGATTTAATAAGGGCTGTTTGATGGATTGCCAGTCATTCAGTTCAGTTTTCAAGAATATTGCGGCCTTTTCTGCGGTATCTGGTACAACCGGCGCCAGCCATGTGATCAAAACTCTGAATAAATTGATCCCTGTTGAACAAATCTGATGAACCTCTTGTTGTTTATCCTCATCTTTGATGCCTTTCCATGGTTCCATATCTGAAATGTATTGATTGGCCTTGTCTGCAAGTGCCATAATGTTTCTTATGGCAGCTGAATATTTTCTGGCAACAAATAATGCTGCGATTTCATCAGATTGGTCAATAAAATTTTGATAAAGTTCCGCTTGGTGAAGTTCAGAAGCCAGCTTTCCATCAAATTTTTTCTTGATGAAGCCTGCACATCTGCTGGCAATGTTGACAATTTTTCCAACTAAATCAGAATTGACTTTGGTGACAAAATCTTCCAAATTAAGATCAATATCCACGACTTTATCTGAAAGTTTGGCTGCATAATAATAACGTAAGTAATCTGGCTCAAAATGTTTTAAATAGGTCGATGCATTAATGAATGTTCCACGAGACTTTGACATTTTCTTACCGTTGACCGTAATAAATCCATGAACAAATACAGAGTCTGGTACTTTTAACTCTGATCCGTATAACATCGCTGGCCAGAATAAACTGTGGAAGTACAAAATGTCTTTGCCTACAAAATGCACCATTTGAGTCTTGGAATCTGGTGATATCCAATCATCAATGTTTTCACCGTTTTTATCACAAACATATTTGAGGGCGGCCAGATAACCAACAGGAGCATCTAACCACACATAAAAATACTTGTCTTGAGTACCTGGAATTTGGAAGCCAAAATAGGGAGCATCTCTGGAAATGTCCCATGATTGAAGTCCTGCCTCAAACCATTCTTTGAGTTTGTTGATCACTTCATCTTGTAAGGCGCCTTTATTCATCCAGTCTTTCAGAACATCTTCAAAGTTTTTTAAATTAACAAAATAATGCAATGATTCTTTTATTATCGGTGTGGCTCCAGAAATTACTGAGCGGGGGTTGATGACTTCTGTGGCATTATAGGTGGCAGCACATACCTCGCAATTATCGCCGTATTGATCTTCTGCTCCACATTTGGGGCACTCACCTTTCACAAAGCGATCGGCCAAAAACATTTTTTTCTCAGGGTCAAACAGTTGTTCAACAACTTTGGTATCGATGTGCCCATTTTTTTGTAAGGCTTCATAGATGCGATTGACCATCAGTTGATTTTCTTGAGAATGCGTACTGTGGTAGTGATCATAGGAAATATTAAAGTCCTGTAATACTTGCCAATGTTGTGCTCTGGTACTTTCAACGAAAACTTCTGGTGTTATGCCTTCTCTCTCAGCACGGAGCATGATTGGTGCACCATGTGCATCTTCGGCACATAAAAAGCGTACTTTTCTGCCTAATGAACGATTAACACGTGCCCAAATATCCGACTGGGTGTGTTCTAATAGGTGTCCTAAATGCAATGCACCATTGGCATATGGTAGTGCAGAGGTAATAAAAAGTTTTCTGGAATCAGTCATTGAGTCTTATTTGTTAAAATAATTTAATAAAGGTTTATTATCTCACTAATAGTAGATGAGCTAAATGCTTTTGATGAGGATTAGTTAAAATTTTATTCAAGTCGTTAATAAAAGAATCATATGGATGAGATTCCATAGATCAAAATTACAATTTTTGAATAAATCACTTGATAATTTATAAAATGGTTAGCATCTGGTCATTTTGCGCATAAAATGGCTGTTATTTCTATTAAACATTAATCAGTCACTTAATATGCTCACTCAACAACAATTCGAAGAATATTTACACCAAGGTTACAACCGCATTCCAATGTATCGCTGTATCTCAGCGGATTTAGATACACCTTTGAGTGCCTGGCTTAAATTGGCCAATGGTAAAAATACTTTTTTATTGGAGTCAGTGGTTGGTGGTTCACGTTGGGGAAGGTATTCTATCATTGGACTTTCAGCGGACACCAGTTATACCGCTAGAGATGATCAGATTACCAAATATGTGCTGGGTGAAATTGAAGAATCTTACAGTTGTGAAAATGTATTGGATGAACTCAGAAACATAAAAAACGAATACAAGGTACCAAAAATCAATGAGTTACCTGCTTTTAGTGGTGGGCTGGTTGGTTATTTGGGCTATGAAATCATTGAGCACATTGAAGATAAGCTCAAAGGCAAAACACCAACTGATCAATTACACATCCCTGATGTTCACTTGATGGTGGCAGAAGAAATCGCCGTTTTTGATAATCTGGCAGGAAAAGTCTGGATTATTATTCATGCCGATGGTGAAGATGAAATGGCTTTTGCTAAGGGGCAAAAAAGATTGGATGAACTCAGCCATCGTTTAAGGAGTGGATCAGTGGGATATACCACTGATCATAATGCTGTCCCAAACACTGATGAAGCAAAAATCGACATGAGCTTTACTCAACAGCAATTTGAATCTGCGGTTGCTGAATGCAAAGATTTAATCAGTTCAGGTGATATCATGCAAGTGGTTTTATCTCAACGCATGAGTATGCCTTTTACTGCACGACCCATGGATGTTTATAGAGCGTTGAGGGCATCAAACCCGAGTCCGTACATGTATTTTATGGACTTTGCAGATTATCAAGTGGTGGGTTCTTCCCCAGAAGTTTTGGTTCGAAAAATGGGTGATACTGTTACTATACGGCCTATTGCAGGAACTCGACCAAGAGGAAAAACCCCTGAAGAAGATGCCAAATACGAACAAGAATTGTTAAATGATCCAAAAGAATTGGCAGAGCATTTAATGTTGATTGATCTTGGTCGCAATGATATTGGTCGTGTTGCACAAACCGGTTCTGTGGATTTGGTTGACAAAATGGTTATTGAACGTTATTCACATGTCATGCATATTGTTTCTGAAGTGCAAGGAAAATTAAAGGAAGATAAGGATAATATAGATGTCATAAAAGCGGTTTTTCCAGCAGGGACACTTTCAGGTGCAGCTAAAGTTCGTGCGATGGAAGTGATCGCAGATTTAGAACCTATTAAACGCAATGTCTATGCCGGAGCTGTTGGCTATTGGGGATGGCATGATGACATGGATTGGGCGATTGCCATTCGTACCGCCGTTATTAAAGATGAAAAACTGCATGTCCAAGCCGGTGCTGGTCTTGTAGCAGACAGCGAACCCTCAAAAGAGTGGCAAGAAACCCTCAACAAAGGCAAGGCCGTTTTTAATGCCGTTCGTATCGCAACCTCAGGAGAGCTATGATGTTATTAATGATCGATAATTATGATTCATTTACGTATAATTTAGTCCAATATTTTGGCGAGTTGGGTTGTGATGTTGAGGTTTACCGAAATGATGAAATCTCAGTAGAAAAAGCCCTCAAGTTGAAACCGAGTCATGTGGTCATTTCTCCAGGACCTTGTAATCCAGATTTGGCAGGCATATCAATGGACATGATTAAAGCATGTGCTGGTCAGGTTCCTTTATTAGGGGTCTGTTTGGGGCATCAATCTATTGGGCAAGTTTTTGGCGGCAATGTGATAAAGGCCAAAACCATAATGCATGGTAAGACTTCTGTTGTGCACCATAATGGGACTTCGGTTTTTAGTGAAATTAATGATTCATTCAAAGTAACGCGTTACCATTCTTTGGTTGTTGAAAAATCCTCTTTACCTGAACAATTAGAAATAACAGCTTGGACCGAAGATGATCAAGGGGAGTTTGATGAGATCATGGGTTTTAGGCACAATGAATATGCCATCAGTGGCGTGCAATTTCATCCTGAGAGTATACTTACCGAACATGGTCACTTAATGTTAAAAAATTTCCTTGATGGCAAATAGATTAATCTGAATACCCATTCTTTATTGATATTGTAACAGCCTTATTTGATAAGGCTGTTGTTTTCTAATACACCTTAATCAATAGTTGCGGCTCATTTTTTTATCGCATATCAAATACTCTGAGGATCATATACAACAGAAAAACACCCTTCTTTTTTTATTTCTTTTTAAATTAATCGTATTTATTTTTTTGTTTTGTCGCGTATATAAGTAAGAACCATAAATGAGTCAGCAGTTACTTCGATGATGACCAAGCCTGGTTAAACCGAATATTTCATCATAGAATTCATTCAGGTACAAAGTGTACTTTTAAAAACTCGTTTAACGTCATGTTTTTCATGGATAAAATCAAGCTTTTTACCGTTTTGATGAAATATTTGGGTAAAGTTTCAATATCCATTTCTCATGTAATTGACCAGAAAAAAATGATTAAAAATGGTGTGATGGTTTATTGAATGACATTTAATTATTAATATGAAGACAACAATGAAAAATTTAATTTTACTGATTTTAGCTATATTTTTGACCAACCCACAAGTTTTTGCAGGAGAAGTTTATTGGCAAACACAAGAAAACACATTCCAATCAAGGCAAAATTGTTCCATCAATGGCCATTCCCATAATGATACATTACAAGTTTCTGAGTTTTGGTTAGACTGCGGAGATAATAATATTAAACCCATTAAAACGGGTCCAGTCTCTGGTCGCTCGATTGTTAACTTTGCAGGAGAAGCTAAACTAATATGTAAAGTCGATGTTTCACAATTTGGCCGAAATGATGACTTTTTCCTTCTTTTAGACTGTCAACAGCCCAGTCATAAAAAATAGCAGACAGTCGAAAAAGTAACCATAATATTGACCTTTACTTAATTCATAAAATAAGTAAAGGTCAAATTTGATGATGATTATTTTATTTAAGTAGACTGTGTATTTATGCGTTTTTTAAACTGTTCAAAAGTTTCTTTTCTTTCAGAATAACGATCAACCATATATTCTTTGTTGTCTCTTAACAATAGAGTGAATTTAACCAATTCTTCCATAACATCTGCAATACGATCATACAATGATGATGGTTTCATACGATTATCATCATCAAATTCCAGCCATGCTTTTGGAATTGAAGATTGGTTGGGTATTGTCACAAGCCTCATCCACCTGCCAAGAATACGCAATTGATTGACGGTATTGAATGATTGCGAACCCCCACTGACTTGCATAACAGCTAAGGTTTTTCCTTGTGTGGGACGAACGCTACCGATCGATAAGGGTATCCAGTCAATTTGTGATTTCATGATACTGGTCATGGAACCATGTCTTTCTGGTGAGCACCAGACCATCCCTTCCGACCAAGTGACCAAATCACGTAATTCCTTAATTTTTTCATGATCTGCATCAACGGTATCTGGTTGTGGTAAATCTTTAGGATTGAATATCTTGGTTTCAGCGCCAAAGTATTGCAAAATTCTGGCGGCTTCTTCTGTTGCTAGACGGCTGAAAGAGCGCTCCCGAAGTGAGCCATACATCAGTAATATTTTGGGTGCATGCGTGCTTTGATTGGTATTTAAAAGTTGTTCAGGATCTATGGGCTTGATGACATTTTTATCAATATTGGGTAAGTTGTTTGTCATGGTTGGTATCCTATATTGGATTGAATATTTACAATTGGTGGTTATTTCATGGTGAATTGATATTGGATCAAGTATTTTTTATGCGATCTGGCAACAATAATATTCGCTTCGCCATATCACTTGAGATTCTTGTTTGAGTAAAGTATTTCTTTAGAGGATTCTTTTTGATTAAATCAGGATTGTTTGTTATGAATGTATCAATATCATGATCATTGCTGCTTTCCATTCTTTCTGAAATGAGACTTAATAATGAGAGTGTAATTGTGGTGTTATATTTGTGTTCCATACCAGCATTTTTTGCTATTATTTGGATTGAACTAGCATAATGGTATGCGGCTGTAATAAAGTCATATTTTTGCAACAATAAATAGGCCCCAATAACATGTTGTTTGTGCCCAAAATTGCAATTTCCCATGTCTTTTTGTTCAAAGTTTTCTAGCAATTTCTGATGTTTTTGATTCATATTGAAAATCTCTATCTAGGTTAATAAACGTTATGCCAAGATCTAATCATGGCAATTTCTTGATCATCGATGTTGAGTGATTTTAGAAAGGCCTGATGTGCTCTGGGTTCCATTTTTTCAAACTGAATGTGCCAGTTTTTCATGTCATCAATTGAACAGCCGCACGCATGCATTATAGCTGTCCAACGCTGTTTGGTTAATTTTTCGCGTTTGTCCTGTTTTTTCAAAACAGCTATAATCGATTTCTGTTGTTGCCTTAATTTTTGTATTTCAATTTCTAATGCATTGAATTGGTTGTGAAGTATGTGTTCTTGGGTTGCATCATCATCTAAATCCAATAAGGTTTTGATTTGATGAATCGATAAGCCATATGAACGAAACCCAATGATGTCATTTAAGCGCACAATTTGTTTAGTGCCATACTGTCTATAACCGTTATTGGTTCGAGACTTAGGGAAGAGTAAGCTTTTTTTCTCGTAATAAAGCACCGTTGTACGAGAGATATTGAATTTGTTCGCCAATTGTGAAACAGTGAGTAACATAGGCCTTAAATGTTTAAATGAAAATCTATTGTAAGCCCTATACCTATAGACAGGTCAATCGCTTTGAATAAAAATGATTTGTTATTTTTATCTGTCCAATAGAATAGAGGCTGAAAGGCTTATAAATAATGAAAAATATAATGATTTGTGTTTGAATATGACTTTATATTTGCAATGGAGTGTTTGTGTGGAACTCGCCAACAACAAGCAATTGATTCGCTACATTAATCAAAATTCCAAGGTCAATTTTTTGGCTTTTTTGGACACAGGATTTGCAACAGTGGAAAGGCGAGAACTTGTTGGAATATACTTTAATGAAAGTGAGAAGCCAAATGTTAAGAGGTCAAGGTATTCATGAACACTGAACTTTTGCAAGTCACTACAGATCATATTCATCAAATG
This sequence comes from uncultured Alcanivoracaceae bacterium, assembly GCA_964352735.1. Classification (GTDB taxonomy): domain Bacteria; phylum Pseudomonadota; class Gammaproteobacteria; order Xanthomonadales; family Marinicellaceae; genus NORP309. Next base: position 123,010 of record CAYGTC010000006.1, read on the forward strand.
ATGACATGGTTTGAGAATGAAAAACAACTGAATCAATGGTCTGGCCCAGGATTTGCATACCCATATGATTTCGATTCCTTTAAGCGTGATTTAAAACTGGATAAAATACAGTCATTTTCATTGCAATCAGGCGAATCAGAATTATTGGCTTTTGGGCAATACTATCGACGATTAGAGCGCTGCCATTTGGGACGTTTGGTGGTCAATCCATTATGCCGTGGGCAGGGTGTTGTTGATGCATTAATCGACAAAATGATGGAAAAAGGGTGTTTTAAATTGTCAGTCAAACAATGCTCACTGTTTGTTTTATCAGATAATCACAGTGCCATAAAGGCCTATAAAAAAGCTGGATTTGTGGTGACGGATTATCCTGACCAAATCCCATTAGCTAATTGTTTGTATATGGTTCATAGGAGAATACAATGAATAAGATACATCATTACAGGGCATTGGAAAATATGTATGCTGCAGCACCAATCAATCAAATATTTCAACCAGTAATGGAAGTTTCTGAAGGGCGATCAGAAATTCATATTACTGTCTCGGAAAAATTTCATCACTCTGCTGGGGGTGTGCATGGTTCTGTGTATTTTAAAATGTTGGATGATGCGGCCTTTTTTGCCGCAAATGCGCTTGAATATACCTATTTTGTCTTAACCAAAAAGTTCACGACCCAATTTACCAGACCAATTGCAACAGGGACAATGACTGCAATAGGTGAAATTATTGAACAAAATGAGCACGAATTTTTAGCAGAATCAGTGCTTTATGATGCAAATGGGCGAGAAATTGGCCAAGGTGATGGTGTGTTTGTTTGTGGTCGATTACCTTTGGTCGGTGCCAAGGGGTATCTCTTAGGTGTGTCATAAGTAAAGACGAGTTTTAATAAAACGTCAACTTGATCTCAATTTAAAAAAATCAGAGGTGTTCTTTATGAATACAAATAAAATCAACCCCAAAAAATTACTTAACAGCAAATGGACGGCTCTCAATCCGCAGAATAAAGAAAAGCACTTTATGATTGTACGCGTTAAATTTGATGATAATCAACAGGTCATTGAATGTTTAATTGAGGCGGTCATGTCAAAAAAACAAACGCACTTGAGTTGGCGGCAGCTAAAAGATAAAAGTCAATGGTTACAAGGCTGGCAATAAATTGTGGCTTTTTATAGGTTTTTGATGTGTTTGATTGATGGCTGTAATAATCGTTAAGAGAACATTTTTACACATGTTCAGCTTGATAACTGAGTTATAATGGTGTTTTATTTAGATTTTACCCATTATGAAAAAGCATTTTTTTCTGTTATTTTGTTCATTTATCTTTAGTCAGCAGGCATTGTCATGGGGACAAATTGGTCATCGCGTTACGGCTGCCATTGCAGAACATTACTTAAATTATGAAGCCAGAATGGCCATTAATCACTTTTTACCGAATGAAGATTTAGCAGAAGCATCAACATATGCTGATGAAATGCGATCAAATCCCAGTGAGTTTTGGCAGAAAAAAGCAACCCATTGGCATTATGTCAATATCCATGAAGGTCAAACTTATCAGAACATGAAAAAACCTGATGAAGGTGATGCAGTCACTGCCTTAGAAATGTTTTCTCAAGTCATTAAAAGCGATGAAAGCAGTTATGAGCATAAACAAAGGGCCTTGAGATTTATTGTTCACATCATCGGAGATTTACATCAACCTTTCCATACTGGAACCGATTTAGATAAAGGCGGCAATGACATTAAAGTAAATTTTTTCTGGGAAGAACATAATTTACATTATGTTTGGGATTCGGGTTTGATTGATAGGCAGCAATTGTCCTATACCGAATGGACCCAGTGGTTAAATCGAAAAATCACACCACAGCAGGTAAAATCTTGGACTGTTGTCGATCCATTGATCTGGATCAAGGAAAGTTATGATCTGCGTTTAGGACTCTACCCAAAGCCTGAGGATGGTTTAACCTGGAAATACCAATATAACAATTTACCAATTGTAAAACAAAGGTTGCAGATGAGTGGAGTCAGAATAGCGGCTTACTTAAATGATTTATTTTCATCAGTAGATCTATAGCTCGAATATATTATCATAGAATATATTTTAGGGTAAAAATGGCAAAGTAGATTGGAGAAACATCGCTTCAATGCCCTTATTAATAGTTTAAGTTTATGAAGCTTCATGGTTTTGAATCGATTTTATTCCAGATATGCGGCCTTTTTTTTCATAAAACTATTCAGGCAGACATTGTACTTTTACAAAACTTGTTTAACTCCATGTTTTTCATGGGTAAAATTAACTTTTCTACTGTTTTGATGAAATATTCGGGCTTGATAAACTTGATTGATTTTCTAGCCCAGTTCGATACGTTAAAAAATCTGGATTAAAGTATTCAATTTCATTAAGATAATCATTTATTCTTCGGGTGTGTTTGTAGAGATTGAGATTGTTCTCTAGAGCTATATACAAGGCCATGTGTTTTTTATCATTGCTGTTCACAATATTTGACTCTAAAATTTGCTGTGCTTTGCGTAGTGACCTTTTTGCTTTATCATTGTTTTGATTTGCATGCTGTAATTGAGCCACAACAAATAACCCATAGGCATTAAAATAGTCGATATCAAGATAGTTTTTGTTATCTAGTCTATCGAATTTCTCTAGAGCTTTAGTCATGTGGCTGAGTGCTGTTTTGTATTGCCCCAAGTTCAATGTGTTCAGTGAGTGTTCGGCGGCAAACAACATCTTAATGACATTCATATTTTGATCATTTTTCTCAGTACTAAAAAATTCTTTTTGTACGTCCAATGCTTTATTGATATGTAATATGGCATTGTCATGATCTTTTTCATGGCGATAAACTTTACTCAGTAAAAAATAACTTTTATTTAATTCATAAACCCAGGTTTGATTGGTTTGATCTAGCTGGGTAAGTTCTTCATATATGTCAATGGCATCTTGAATCAATGGTTTAACCATATTTAAGTGACCTAAATCATAATGACTCATGGCCAGTCGATAGTATGCTAAAGCAACGTTGTACTGCCATACGGTATTATCCTCATTAATATCCAATAAGGTTTTGGCCAGTTCTAATGATTCTTGATAAATTTCGTTGGCTTTAATCAACGCGTTTTTTTTCGTGAGAACGTTGGCCTGCCATGAAATGGTATCAGCCAAATCATTGATATAGGTCGGATTCCTAGGATCAGACTCATGGATTTTCTTTTTAAGTTTAGCGGAAAGATTAAAGTATTTTTCGGCACCCTCATAATTATTGAGCTGATAGTTGAGTGTGCCTAGGTTATTTAAAGCGTAGGACTTTTCTAATTTCCATTGATTGTTTTCTGGCTCTTTTTGCAATAATGTTGAACTGATTTGTAAATATTGAGACCAATATTTCTCAGTTTTTGCAAAATTATTTTTCAAATAAGCAATATAACCAAGCCAATAATGGCTTTGACTTTTATGAAAAAGTGCTGTCAAATGTGTTTCTTCAAGTGCCAATTGTTCAGTTGATAAATTAATGGCTTGTGAAAAATACTTTTCACCTTTTTTCATATCACCTTTATTGATCGACACTTCTCCCATGGCATTTAGTGCTTTAATATAATGTAATTGGGATTTCTTTGAAATCAATGACGGATCTCTTTGGTGGTAATAATCAATGATTTGTTGTCCTACAATTTGTAATAAATCCAATTTTCCAATGGGCATCAATTTATCTTTGAGTTCTCCAATCATAAAAGTGATCAGGTTCTCAGCCTGATGATTTGCTTGTTGTAGTTTTATACTGTTATTTTTGTTAATTGATAATAAAGATAGAGAAACAATCAATAATGTAATCAACGAGAATAGGGCGGATTTTTTAATGACGTTTTTGTATTGTTGTTGTTTTAATGATGAGCTAATATATTGGTTTTCATCATTGTTAAACTGCATACTTTTTTGATGAATAAATGTGTGTGATTGTTCTAATAAATATGGATTGGATAATAAATAGTCTTTTTTTCTGTTGTTAGCTACCCACTGACTGGCTAGGGTTTTGACTTCTGTGGTGATGGATAATGTTAATTGATTCTGGGTTATCCAATGTTTGAAAAAATCACAATTTAACAGCAGTGAGTCATGTAAAATAATAACGAAAGTATTTTTATTGGAATGAAAAGTTCTTAATAACCCTTTGTCTATCAATAGTTTTATTAATGTTAATAAATTACCATCATTGATAGAATTTATTTCTAGTGCAACAGTGCGATATTTCTTCTCAAAATTAGGTGTATATTGAATAAAGTGATGAAGGTTTGCACTCAGTAAACTTTTTTGTTTATTGGTCAACGTTTCAAGAATATGTTCTATTTTATATGTCAGTGCACCTTTTAATCGCCCAATTTTTAGATATGTATGAAATGTTAACTGATGCTTCTGGTCACAATGCTCGGATAATTCCTTTAATGTGTGGTTTAAAATTGGCAATATGTTCCCCAGGCTTCTGGCGTCATCGATGATCACTTGATCCAATGATTCGAATGTTGTTGTGTTGAATTCATATCGAAGCCCGGCAACTTTGATTGGTTTTTGCACGATTTCAGTGATTTCAAATGTATTGACAGGTGGTAAATCATAGTGCAATATTTTTTGTTTGAATATTTGATAGACCCTATTTTTATTCAATGTTTGTTCATACCCTTTGCGAATAGCCATAATGATCAAGTAATCGTTGGTTTTTAGTAGTTGAAAAATGATCAACAACATCAGTTCCATGTCTTTGGGTTTATTTTGAGTGAAAATTTGCTCTATTTGATCGATAAAAATGACACGTTGTGAAGGTTTAGAGAAGTTCTGTTGGTTGCCAATGATTTGAGTAGCGCCGAGGTTATCCAGAGTTGAAAGTGAATGATGAAGATCTTTGATATAACTTGAAATGTCTAACCACTCGTTGAAAATGTGGTGTGAAATCAAAAATTTTATAAAAGATTTCGGTAAATTTTCATTATTTTCAGCATCAGTGGCGAGGTTAAAACACAAAGGTTCTTTGTATTGATAATGAAAAGGCTGATCAGGCTTTATTATGTACGGGATGAAGGCTGTTTTAATCAAAGACGTTTTACCAACAGCATTGGCTCCTTTGACCATTATTAACGGTAAATCTATTGCTAGGCTTTTGTCTAGCAGATATTTCAGTTCTGATAATGCTTTTGTACGTCCAAAGAAAATGGCCTGGTGTCTTTCATCATATGCTGATAACCCCAAATAAGGGACGTGGTCATGCCATGTTGAGGTCGTGAATATTTCTTCTTGTACCATTCCTTTGATTTCTGCAACGATGGCATACCCTTTTTTTGAGATGGTTTTAATGTATTCAGGCTTTTTGACATTATCACCTAAGATTTTTCTTAATCTGGCAATACACTTATGTAATGGATTATCACTAATAAACTGATTAGGCCAACATGTTTCAATGACTTTTTCAATGGCAACAATCTGTGGAGCATTCAGGCAAAGGAAGTGTAAAACTTCCATCAATTTAGGCTCAATAAATATTTCTTGATTCTTATTCTTTAGCTTATTTTGATCTGGAGTAATGATCCATGATCCTAGGTAATATGATTGTTTGTTTTTTAAAGGGTTCACTATGGGTAATCATTTAATGGTTTAAATCTTTTTACTGGTCAGCAACCTTCAAGTCAAGAACTAATTGTTTAAAAATATTTTAGAAGTAATTAATGAAATATGAAATTTTTCATTTATAAAGAAAATTACTTTTATAAGTTATTGTTTTAATTGAGTATTATTAATTGGGAAGAATTCCGTAAGAATAAATTATTCAGTCGTAAGGTAAAAATATTCAAAATTATTAACATTGGTCAAACAGGTAAAGAATCTGTTTTTTAAATATTCTGGCTTTAAAAACTGAGATTTCAATAACCAATAAGTCGTGAATTATTTATTACCTTGTTAATTGGTGAGATATTATCCCTTGATCTGACTGATTCTTTATTCAAAAGGGTGAGAGAGAAGAAAGATGAATGTTAAAACTAAAACATTAATTAAAAAATCATTATATTTTGTGTGCTTATTATGCATGAGCTTGTGCGTTGTGTCCTGTTCAAATAATGGCTATGAAAATAAAAAAAATGATGTATCAATTGAAAACAGTGAACATTTAGAGTCCAGAAGGCAATGTTCTACTGATGCAGGTGTTCAACAATGCTGTTCAGCTGCCAGATGCAGGGGCAATGTACTCAGTAATAGAGATAAGCACAACTGCAAGAATTCTGGTGGAACAAGTTGGCATAATGCTGCAGGCGTTTGTACTAATAGGTTATAACCAATAGTATTTTCCGAGTCAAACAATTTACAGGCACAATGTTATGTTTGTGCCTGTGCCTGTACTGTTATTAACAATAGGGAGACAAGCAATGAAACAGACTGTATTCAATTCTTATTTTAGAAAGTTAACATTTATGTGTATTACATTAGTTATTGTAAATATTTTAAATATTTTTATGATGTACCTGCTGATATGTATTTAACCATTTAGATTAAAAATATTTAAAAGAGCATATTTATGCTACTACTGTTGTTAACAGTTCATATCTTGTATGCATATTATCCAAAATATAAAAAACAACATGGCTCTGCACAAGAGTCCTGTTTCATAATCTAGATTCTCAATATTTGA
>CAYGTC010000007.1:0-119586 GCA_964352735.1 uncultured Alcanivoracaceae bacterium
CTCAAATATTGAGAATCTAGATTATGAAACAGGACTCTTGTGCAGAGCCATGTTTTTTATTTCAGATTCTTGACAAAATTCCATCAAGTCTAATCGTAAGTCAATTGGAGAATTAAAAATCCTTTCTCCATCATCAAAATAAATAAAACAGGCTATAAATTCATTTTCAATTTTCGGCTTTAGTGCCAGATACTCTTCTGCTGAGATATTATCCCAGTCAATTTTGTCAAAGCCATTGCCTTCCCAACACGCATCCATTTGATCATCCACATCACTTTCACACTGGCCGTTACCCATACAAGCTTCTTCTGGATTAAAACCAATGGCTGATGCCGCAGCCATGACCACACCAATTTTTAATAATTTAAAGAGCCCAAATTTTTTGATCAAAATAAATAAGCCACCAAATATACCTAAAACCCAACCTCCAACAGACTTTATCTTTTCAAAGAGGTTGTCATCAGAAATGCTAATCTCAGTATTTTTATCGGCTTTTTCATTATGATCAATTGGGTGTACTACGGGTTCAATATGGTTGTTGTGAATGTCTTCAGTATTTCCTGAAGTATGCTCAGTTGAATCGATGCTCCAACCTGATGAATCATCTGAAGCTTTAGCCTTTTGGTCATATTGGATATTTTTATCAGGCGTCTCAGGGTTTTCTTGTTCTTGTGTGCTTGGCAATTGTTCAGGCTTGTTTAAGTTTTTTTTGACAGTCACGCTAAAGCGTTCTAATCTTATGCACATGCCGATATCTTCAAGCGCTGTTTTGAACTGATAAGCTTTTAAATGCGGTATATTTTTATTTAAAGTGACTTCCTGCCCTGCCTTAATGATATGCAAGGCTTTCTCATGAGTTATTTTAAACTTATGAACCAGTTTTGTGGCTACGCTTTGGGCATTAAAGCCATCTTTCAACGTGCCTTTATAAATAATTTTAAATAGGTCTTTGTTCATTGTTTTTCCTTGTCATTTGGTTCTTATAGTATTGCCTTTTATCGCTTATTTTGTCAAGATCATAACTTTTACAATAGCCACATTTTTTAGTTTTCATCCAATTGATAGAGCGCACCATGATTCATCAATCAAATATATGATAAGAGTCATTAGGCTCATCTTTTTCGGTCAAAAAAGTTATGCCTGTATGATAGTCAATTGCTCAGTGTTTTGATCGTTTTTTTAAGAATTGTGCTGCAGTATTTTGCTGATCCTGCATTATCGACAATAGCCTCTAAATCTAGAGTTGATCAACTTTGGGCACTTTTTGACTTCATCAGCACTCATGTGAACAAATATTTGACTCAATTATTGTTTGATCAAAAAATTGGTAATTGGATGACTTACCATGCGTATGTGGCCACCCAAATCTTTATACAGTATATTTTAGAGGCTTAATTTTATGAGATATTGCCCAGTTTGGTTATTTTGTTGCAGGCTGTAAAAGTTTCAGCATAGTGCCCTTATTGATTAAGGCCTTACGCATCCATCAAGCTTGTATGGTTGGCCTGAGCATATATCAACAAAACAATAAAAAAATTGATGATCACCATACTTTTTCTTGGTGAGTAAACTTATCTTACTATGCTCCGATTACTGGCTTTTATAAAATCAATCATAGTCTGAACGACATCATGTTCTTCTGCCAGTTCTTGCATACCTGTTAAGGCTTCTTCTAATCTTAAATCTGACTTATACAACAGTTTGAATGCTTGTCTAACGGCCCTGATTTGTGCAGTAGAAAAGCCTCTTCTTTTTAATCCTTCAGTATTGATTGTTCTGGGTTTGGCGGGGTTGCCATGAGCCATCACATAGGGTGGTAAGTCTTTTTGAAAACCTGTATCCATAGCAGTAAAAGCATGAGCACCAATTCGACAAAACTGATGCAATTTGGTAAAACCACCTAATATAACATGATCATCAATGTGAACATGCCCCGCTAAGGTTGTGCAGTTGGCGATGGTAATATTATCTGCCAATACACAATCATGAGCAATGTGTACATAAGCCATTATCCAGTTGTTATTGCCAATTTTGGTTACACCTTTATCATCTACAGTACCGCGATTTATGGTGACATACTCTCTTATCGTGTTGTTATTGCCGATAATTGTCCGAGTGGCTTCATTGTTGTATTTTTTATCTTGCGGTTCCTCACCAATCGATGCGTATTGAAATATACGATTATTTTCACCAATATCAGTATGCTTGGCAATGATAACATGTGACTTAATTTCAGTGCCAGCGCCTATCGTCACATCATCTTCAATGATACTATAAGCACCCACTTTAACATTTGGAGCCAATTTTGCTTTTTCTGAAATAATTGCAGTTTTATGTATCATCATATCACCTCATTTATTTTTTACTGGCGCATAAAAGGTCAGCTTTGGCGACTACTTTTCCTTCTACTTTAGCTTGGCAATTATACTGCACCATGTTTCTCATTTTTCTTTTAATGGATACATTTAACTCCAATTGATCACCAGGCACTACTGTTTTGGTAAATTTGGCGTTATCCACTTTAACCAGATAAAATATTTCATCATTGTCCTTAAGTTCACCAATGGCCAATCTCGATAATATACCTGATGCCTGTGCCATGGCTTCGATCATTAATACTCCTGGCATTACAGGGTGATTAGGAAAATGACCGTTAAAATGTGGTTCATTAAAAGTCACATTTTTTATGGCTGTTAGATACTCCCCTAGCTTATAGTCGATCACACGATCCACCAATAAAAAAGGGTACCTATGGGGCAATAATTTTAAGATTTTTTCTACGTCAACCCTATCAATGGTGTTATGTTCTTCAGTCATTATTCATCTCTTTTCTTTTACCTTTTAAAACGGTATTTTCTAAGGTTTTAACTTTCTTGGCTATTATGTCCAGTTGTTTTATTCTTACAGCACTTTTACGCCATTCATTTGTTGCTTGTAATGGTGAAACAGAACTGTAACTGCCTGGTTTTTTTATGGATCGTGTCACCAAAGCCATTGATTGCAATGTAACATTGTCACACACTTCTAAATGACCTAAGATTCCAACACCGCCACCAATTAAACAATTCTTTCCAATTTTTGCTGAACCTGCTGTTGCAGAGCATCCTGCCATCACGGTATGTGATCCAATATTTGTGTTATGTGCTATTTGTATTTGGTTATCCAATCTGACATCATTGGCAAGGATTGTATCATCTATAGTGCCCCTGTCTATGGTTGTATTGGCTCCAATTTCACAGTCATCACCTATGCTTACCCCACCCAATTGGGGCACCTTAATCCAACCAGATTGATCTCTGGCCAACCCGAAACCATCAGCGCCTATAACAGCACCAGGGTGAATCATAACTCTGTTTCCAATTTGTGTTGCATAAGCAATAACCACATGTGATTTGATGACACAATCATGACCAATCACACAATCGTGTGCAATACTGACGCGAGGCTCTAGTATAGTACCCGTCTTTATCAGAGTATTTTCTCCAATCACACAATAAGGCCCAATGCCAACACCATCCTCAATGACAGCTGACTCTGCAATGATTGCCGTTTCGTGAATGCCTTGTTCCAGATTGTTTTGTACATCAAATAGGTGCGCTATTTTTGCAAATGCAACATAGGGGTTATCACTAAGTAATTGAGCACCATCATATGCAGTGCTGAATTCTGGAGACATGACGACAACACCGGCCTTGGTGGTCTTTAATTGCGATGTATATTTACTGTTGGCAAGAAATGTCAAATCCTGAGATTGAGCCTTGGCAAGTGTCGATATTCCCTTTATTTTTTTTGCACCATCTCCAATCAACTCTAAATTAAATCGCTTTGCCAAACTTCTCAAGCTAATTTTCATTGTTTTTATTTCTGTCTTTTAACAATTGCAATATTTCCTGTGTAATGTCCATTTCATCACTGACATATAAAATCGAATTGATCAATATGGCATCATAATCATTATCAATTGCATATTGCTTAACTGTTGTTCTTAATTCTTCTTGTATGTCGTTTAAAATTTGATTATTTCTAATACTGATGGCATCTTTGATGTCTTCTTTGGCCCTTCTGATTTGTCGCTCTTGTATGCGTGCTCTTTCCTGCAATTGACCCAATTCAGACAATGACATGATAGCACCATCTTTTGTAATGCGACCCTCTAGCCTTTTTAAATCAAACTCTTTTTGTTCTATATCGGCATATTGTTTTTCAAATTCTATACTGATTGATTCTCTGGCGTTATTGATTTGTGGAGAGTTGTTGATCAGTGTTTCCATATCAACAAAACCAATTTTTTCTACAGCCAAAACATTCTCACAACAAAAGAGTAATATCAAAAATATTACTTTTTTTAGGGTGTTTTTATGACTGTTAGATTTCATCTCATATTATTTAATCAGAATGTGTTGCCAAAGTTAAACTGAATAGTTTCGGTATCATCAAAATTATTATCATTAAATGGCAGTGCAAAGTTAATCACAATCGGCCCAACTGGCGCTTGCCATTTTAGAGCCAAGCCAGTTGAATGTCTGAACTCACGCAATTCAAAATCATCTATACCACTGTATACATTACCAAAATCCCAGAACCATGCTAAACGAGCAGTATTGCCTATTTTAGCAAATGGAGTTGGGAAAACCAGCTCAACTGAACCCGTAGTTTTCAAACTACCACCCACAGGATCACCAGGTCTTGAGGTTAATGGGAAATCGGCATTGATCAAGGAATCACCAACAATAGATGATTTTGGACCCAGTGTATTAGGACGATAGCCCCTTACCGAATTAACACCACCAGCGAAGAAGTTCTCAAAAAATGGTAGTTTACTTGTTCCTGAATAGCCATCTCCAAATCCGAAATCCCCGCTTAATGATAGCGTCAGGTTTTCAGTAAGTGGAAATAACTTATTGATTCTAGCAGTTACTTTGTAGAATTGAGCACTACTGCCTGGTAATGCAAACTCAGCTCCTAACCGATAGAGAGAACCACGTGTTGGATTAAAAAATCGATTACGGCTGTCACGTGACCATCTGGCTTCAGCTTTGTAAAAGGTAAAGGACCTTCTCGCTTCTAGGGGAATTGCTACACCATCCCTGATACCATCGGGGTTTTCAGGCGGCAATTCAGGTACATCTGGTAAACAATCTTCACCATTCCAATCCACACCAGTCAATAATTCAGGAACTGTTGTATAGGCATAACCGCCCAATTCACATAAATCTGAAAAAATCAAAGAGGCGGTCTGACCAAGAAAAGCCCTGACATTTCTTCTTTCATAACCAACACTGGTGAAAATTCGATCATATTCCGAAATGGGGAAGCTCACCTGCATGCCTATGCCGCCATTATTAGAACTAAAACGGGCAATATTGGCTTGTCCAAAATCTGATGTTGAAAAATTCAGATTATACCCAACTGCCACGCCCTCATCATTGAAATAAGGGTCTTCGTATGAGACATTCAACTGTTTGAAGAATCGACTGTTATTAACAGCAAAAGATAAAGCATTGCCTGTTCCCAATAAATTTTGTAATGATACTGATACTGAAGTATTGATACCACTGACCTGAGAGAAACCAACAGAAAATTGAAACTGTCCCGAATTACGTTCCTTTACAGTAATCTGTACATCTACTTGATCATCTGTGCCTGGTACACGTGGTGTTTCAATACTGACTTCTTCAAAAAAAGGTTTTTGCTGTAATCGAATTTTAGATCGTTCCACTAATGCTTTAGAATACCAACCACCCTCGAACTGTCTCATTTCTCGTCTCAGCACTTCATCTTTTGTTTTAATATTTCCGATGAAGTTTATGTTACGAACATAAACCCTTTTACCAGGTTCAACAAAATAAGTCACATCAACAATTGAGGTTTCTTTATTGATTTCAGGCACTGGAGTAACTTCTGCAAATGCATAACCAAAGTTACCCAAAATAATTTTCATGCGCTCCGCAGTGGCTTCTGTCAAATTTCTGGCAAAAGTTTCATCCTTCACTGATATGATAAGATTCTCTAAAGTCTTTTTATCAATCACCATTTCACCAGTGACTTTCATATCTCCAAACTTATAGACAGACCCTTCATTGATATTGGCTGTAATATAAACGTCTCTTTTATCCTGGCTGATGGTCACTTGTACAGATTCAACGTTAAAATCAACATAACCTCTGTCCATATAGTAAGATTGTAATTTCTCTAAATCGCCATTAAGTTTTTCTTTTGAGTACTGGTCATCGGAGGTATACCAGGAAAGTAAACCTGTCGTGTCAGATTCGAATGTGTCAATCAATTCTTCATCTGAAAAAACAGTGTTACCAACAATTTTGATGTGTTTAATTTTGGCCGCTTTGCCCTCTTCAATATTGATTGTTACATTAACTCGGTTTCTATCCAGCTCTTTTACCTTTGCATCAACCACAACGTTATATTTTCCGCGAGAAAAATATTGTTTTGTCAATTCATTTTGCACTCTGTCCAATTGCAATTTATCAAAGACCTCGCCTTCAACCAAGCCAATATTTCTTAATCCAGTCAGAAGCTCCTCAGTTTTAATCGCCTTATTTCCATCAATTGCTATAGAAGCAATAGCAGGCCTTTCAACCACGCGAACAACCAAAACCTGGTCTTCCTTGAACATTTTAACATCACTGAAATAGCCTGTGCGGAATAAGGATTTTAATGATCTTGAAATACTGCGTTTTGTGACACGATCTCCTTTTTCTATGGGCAGATAAGTGAATATCGTTCCATGTGAAATTCTATCGGCGCCAATTAAACGTATGTCTTCAACCTCAAAAGGATCAAATGCCATAGCTAAGGACGTAAAACTTAATAATGTTATTAATAACAACGATCTAATCATAACTTTTTCTATATTTTTATGAGGAAAACCTGCAGAGATTTTCTTTGAGTAAATATTTTAACGGATCATTTTAAGACACTAACCTTAAAATGTCGTTATAAAATGCAATTGACATGAAACAAAGTAGAAAAAATATGCCTACAAGCTGTCCTTTGAGCTGAAATCCTTCAGACAATGGTGCGCCTTTGACTTTTTCAAACAATAAAAACAATATCTGTCCTCCATCCAACATTGGGATGGGTAATAAATTAATGATGCCCAAACTGAGACTCACCAAACCTAAAAATCCTAAAAACCATGCCAATCCTCGTGAAGCTGAATCATTGGCCACTTGTGCAATGGTAATGGGTCCTGATAAATTTTTCAATGATGCCTTACCAGTGACAATTTTACCCATCATATTCAATGAAACGGTTACCATTCTCCATGTTTCATTAAACGCAACTGGGACTGCGTCAATAAATCCATGGGAATTATTGAAAATGAGAGAGTTGTAATAATCTATTGACGATTGATCAGGCCTCTGGGAACCGATGCCTATGATTCTTCTTGAATGATTGTTTTCATCTTCCACACTGTTTGCAATGGTAACATGCAAAATATTAGTATTTCGTAAAATGGTTAAAATAATTTCATCGTTAATATACTTATTCAAATTATTCACCACATCATACCAATCTTTGGTTTCTTCACCATTGATTTCAGTTATAACATCACCTTTTTTTACACCCGCTATTTCTGCCGGTTTTCCAGATACCACACTGTCAACAATGTTCGGAATAGGTTGCCTCCAAGGATTAACCCCTACATTTTCAAATATTTGGCTTTCATCAACATTTTCTGGCAAATTGGATAATGGTAAAATCATTGAAACTTGTTCACCATCTTGTCTCTGGACTACCATATCGATGTCTTTTCTATCTAAACCATTGGTAATTAATTCTAAACTAACGTCCTGCCACGTTTTGATTGAGTATCCATTTAAGCTGATGATTCTATCTTTGCTCTTGACCCCAGCAGTCAACATGATCTTCTCTGGGTTCATTACAGTTGGATAGATTTCTGTCTTACCATAAACAAACATTGCCCAAAATAATAAAACCGCTAAAATGAAATTAAATGCAGGACCTGCAAACATGATTAAGGTTTTCTGCCAAATGGGTTTATCGTTATAACTTAGGTGTTGATCCACAGCGGTAATGATGACATCCGGATCACGGCTATCCAGTAGTTTAACATACCCACCTAAAGGTATCGGAGCAATGCCAAATTCTGTACCATGCTTGTCTTTCTTTGACCAAAAAAAGTTTCCATAACCGACACTGAATTTTAAAACTTTTACGCCAAATTTTCTGGCCATCCAAAAATGTCCATATTCATGAAAAGTGACCAGAATGCCAAGTGTTATGATCATCCACCATACTGAACCAAGAAATTCAAGCATATTTATCACCATACTCTTTGATTAACTGACTTGTCATTATTCGAGTCTCCTCATCTAATTGCATCAATTGCTCAATACTATCGACGGCCACAATTTCAGATTTTTGCATGATTGTTTCGTTAACTGCAGCAATTGAATTAAAACTGATTTGATGATTTAAAAAAGCATCCACACTGACTTCATTGGCAGCATTTAAAATGGCCATGGCACTGCCTCCTTTTTGGATCGCGGATCTGGCTAGGGCCAAACATGGAAATCTCTGGTCATCTGGCGCAAAAAACTGTAAGTTTTGTGCTTTCAACAAATCAATTAAATTGGCTCCTGATTTAATCCGATCTGGCAAACCCAGCCCATGTGAAATGGGTATTCTCATATCTGGTTCGCCCAATTGAGCCAATACTGAACCATCTTTATAACAGACCATTGAATGAACAATGCTCTGAGGGTGTACATGCACATCAATTTGCGCCTCAGGTAAATTAAATAACCAATGTGCTTCAATGACTTCCAAACCCTTATTCATCATTGTAGCAGAATCCACAGAAATCTTTCTACCCATATCCCAATTCGGATGAGCACAAGCTTGCTCAACTGTAATATCAGCAAATTGCTCTTTTGGATGATTCCAAAAAGGCCCTCCCGATGCTGTCAAAATTATTTTTTCAATATTTTTTGGTATATCACCAACCACATAATCGTCACTTAAACACTGATATATGGCATTATGCTCGCTGTCCAGTGGTATGATTTTTGCTTGGCTTTTCTGCGCCTCAATCATCACCAACTGACCAGCTAAAACCAAGGCTTCTTTATTGGCTAATAACAATGTCTTTCCTGCTTTAACTGAAGCTAGAACTGGCTTCATCCCTGCACTACCAACAATACCAGCTACAACCACATCGACGTCTGGATGTTGACAAATTTCTTCCAATGCTGCCGCTCCTGCCAATACTATGGTTTTCAAATGAGCAGACTTTATTGATGCATGCAGATTATTGTATTGATTGTGATTTGAAGTAATCACATATTGAGGGGTGAATTTTTTACACAGTTCAATCAATTTATTTATATTTGAATGTCCTGTAATGGCAAAAACCTCAAACCGTTGTGGATGTCTGGCGATGATATCCATTGTACTGTCGCCAATGGAACCTGTTGCGCCAAGTATAACCAGCTTTTTACTCAATCCTATACTCATGCCCTAAAGAAAAAATGGATAAAAGCATAGTAGAATGGTGCAGCGGCAATCAGTGAATCAAACCGATCTAAAAATCCCCCGTGGCCGGGCAATAAAAAACCACTGTCTTTAATATTTGCATGTCGCTTCAATAATGAGGCAAACAAGTCACCGATTACAGACAATGCGGCTATTAAAGGGAATATCAGTATGAATTCCAGTATTTTTTGATCAAATAAATGTGCAACGAAATAGGCATATATGGCTGTCAATATGAGGGCCCCCATCAATCCTTCTATGGTTTTACCAGGACTGACCCGTGGCGCCAATTTGTGTTTACCAAAACTCTTACCTGCAACATAGGCGCCAATATCAGCAACCCAAACTAAAAAGAATAAGGCCAATGTCAAACCCGGACCATACTTTTGTATTTCGTGAAGTGACATCAAAGCAGAGCCAAATAACAACAGCACCCCAATTCCAAAAGTATATTTTATCATGGACTTATGTTTGCCTTGTTCTGGATTATTGATCCAAATAAAGGCCATCAACCACAATACACTGGAGGCCACTAATATGCGAACCACATCAATATCTATGGAGTGATTATAATTGATGAGAAATGTAATCATGGCCACTGCCAAAGCAATAATGACTGAGTTGACTCTATTGGGTTTAACCAACTGACACCACTCAAATGCAATCATCAAAACCAAAAATGAACTGAACAGACCAAAAGCCAATGCATTTCCATACCAAATGGTTAATAAAACCAATGGAGCCAATAAAACTGCAGTAATAATTCGTTGTTTCAGCATGATGGTTCTTCCCCTTTAACTTGTTTAGATGTCTTACCAAAACGTCTTTCTCTTTGACAATAGGATAGTATCGCCAGTTTTAGACTCTCTTCGTCAAAGTCTGGCCACAATGTTTCAGTAAAATATAACTCTGTATATGCCATTTGCCACAACAAAAAATTCGATATACGTTGTTCTCCACCTGTTCTGATGAGTAGATCTGGATCCGGAATGTTTCCTAAAGACAAAAAAGAACTGAAGTTTTGTTCATTAATGTCTTGTGTTGTGAATGTGTTATTCTCTAAAGCCTCAACACACTTTTTCGCAGCCTGTACGATGTCCCATCGCCCCCCATAATTGACGGCAATAGTCAGCACCATTTTATTGTTATCTCTGGTCAAGTCTGATACTTGGCACATTCGATTTCTCAACCCAGATGAGAATCTAGATAAGTCACCAATAAAATTTAAGCGCACGCCATTGGCATGCAATTCAGGCACTTCTTTTTTTAATGCTCGGGTAAAAAGCTCCATCAACATAGAGACTTCTTTTTCTGGCCTCGACCAATTTTCACTACTGAAGGCAAAAAGTGTCAACCATTTGATGTCTTGCTTGGAGGCTTCTTTGATGGTTTTTCGAACTGCACTGACTCCAGCTTTGTGACCAGATGTTCGATACTTGCCTTTTTGAATGGCCCAGCGACCGTTGCCATCCATGATAATGGCGACATGCCGTGGAGTTTTTTGAGATGATTCAATCAAAGTTATGTGCTCATTATGAGACCTCAGCATAACAATATGACAAAAGAAAAAATAGAGAACATCTGCCTGATTGAGGCGCAAATTTTAGGTAATAGCTGGCTATTGGCGAAATTTGCAACAAAAAGCTGGTAGATTTAATCATTTTTTATTTGTTATCATAGTTATGTTGAGGTCTCTCGTTAAACAAATAACTAAATTTCCATTAATTCAGCTTCTTTGTCTTTTACAATAACATCTACTTTGGCAACAAATTCGTCTGTCAGTTTCTGTATTGAGTCTTCAGATTGATGTAATTCATCTTCTGTAATTTCTTTTTCATTCAACAACATTTTGAAGTCCTGATTAGCAGATCTTCTGATGTTTCTTATGGCAATCTTACAATTTTCACCATGTCCGTGTACTACTTTCACCATTTCCTTCCTTCTTTCCTCAGTTAATGGGGGCAATGGTAGGCGAATAACCAAACCGGCACTGATAGGATTAAGGCCCAATGATGAAGTCATTATGGCTTTCTCAATTGGTGCCACCATGTCTTTTTCCCAAGGCGTGATGGACAAAGTACGAGAATCTGCTACAGCGACATTTGCCACTTGGTTTAAAGCAGTTGATGATCCATAATAATCAACAGTAATATTGTCCAATAAAGCGGTATTAGCCCTACCAGTTCTGACTCCTGCCAGATCACTTTTCAGTGACTCTACGCTTTTACCCATTTTTACTTTTGCATCATCTAATATTTCGTCTATCATGGTATATTCTCTTTATGTTATCTGATCGATTGAAATCATTTAGTTATTTTGAACAATTGTTCCAATGTTTTCACCCTGGATGATTTTCATCAAAGCACCAGGTTTGCCCATATTGAAAATTCTGATTGGCATATTCTGGTCTCTACACAAAACTACCGCAGCAGTATCCATAACAGCCAATTTCTTTTCAATAACTTCGTCATACGTGAGCTCATCATATTTCACAGCATCCGAA
Source organism: uncultured Alcanivoracaceae bacterium (assembly GCA_964352735.1). Lineage (GTDB taxonomy): Bacteria > Pseudomonadota > Gammaproteobacteria > Xanthomonadales > Marinicellaceae > NORP309. Next base: position 12,023 of record CAYGTC010000007.1, read on the forward strand.
TTTGTTACAGGATCAGCAGAAAAGACACCATCTACTTTGGTTGCTTTAATCACAACCTCAGCATCAATTTCTATGGCACGCAAACTCGCAGCTGAGTCCGTGGTAAAAAACGGATTACCAATTCCGGCAGCAAACACTGTTACATTTCCCTTTTCAAGATGACGAATAGCTTTTCGTCGAATATAGTCTTCACAAACCTCATGGATTTGTATCGCTGACATCACCCTGACTTTCGATCCTTGTTTTTCAATGGCATTTTGAAGGGCCAATGAATTCATAACTGTTGCTAACATGCCCATGTGATCGCCTGTTACTCGATCTATGCCAGATTTAGCCAATCCAGCACCACGAAAAATGTTACCACCACCTATGACAATGCCTATTTCAACACCATCCTGCTTAATTTGATGGATTTCGGCGGCAATTCTATTGATCACTTTTGGATCAATACCATATTCCTCCTCGCCCATCAGGGCTTCACCACTGAGTTTGAGGAGAACTCTTTTAAATTTTGGAGGTTTATTCGCCACGTGCTTGCGCCATGACCTCTTCTGCAAAATTATCTTCTTTCTTTTCTATGCCTTCACCAACTTCAAGTCTGGTGAATGAAACTACTTCAGCACTTTTGGATTTCAGCAATTTCTCAACGGTCATATCTGGATCTTTAACAAATGGTTGTCCATACAATGTAACACCTGCTAAAAATTTACGCAATCTACCGCCAATCATTTTTTCAACAATTTCAGGTGGTTTACCACTATCAGCTACTTGTGCAATCAAAATTTCTTTTTCTTTTGCAATGTAGTCTTCGGGTACATCTTTTTCAGAAACAAATTCCGGGTTGACTGCAGCTACGTGCATCGCAATGTCTTTTGCCAATGCTTCATCATCAGTATTGACGTTAACAACCACACCAATTTTGACACCGTGGATATAGTGTCCGAAAACACCAGATTCCGCAGTTAATTGTTTGATGCGTCTGATCTGAATATTTTCACCAATCTTCGAAATCAAAGCTGTTCTGATGGTTTCTAAAGACTCACCATCAATTTCGCTGGCGATCAATTCCTCTACACTCTCAGAGCCTAATTTAAGCGCTTGATTGGCAACAACATCAGAAAAGGCTAAAAATCCATCATCTTTAGCTACAAAGTCAGTTTCACTGTTAACTTCAACCATTGTAACGGTTTTACCATCATCAGAAGAGACAATTTTAACTACACCTTCAGCAGCAACACGACCAGATTTTTTTGCCGCTTTTGCAGCACCTGATTTGCGCATTTCTTCAATTGCCACTTCAATGTCAGCATTTGCAGCAACCAAAGCTTTTTTACATTCCATCATACCAGCACCGGTACGTTCTCTTAGTTCTTTAACCATTGCAGCAGTAACGCTCATGTTTAAGTCCTCATTGTTTACGAGACAAATCTCGTGTCATTATTAAAACATAATAAGTGCAAGAACGAATGACGAGTCATCCTTGCACTTGGTATCATCGTAAGATTAATCTTCAGTTTTTTTTGCCACTTTTTTCTTTGTGACTTTTTTCTTTGCAGGTGCAGACTCTTTAGTTTCTTCTGCAGCAGCTTCAACAGGTTCTGCGGCAGCCTCAACTGGTTCTGCAGCAGCTTCTGGTTCTGTTTTTTCTGCTTTTTGTTTAACTTCTTTCTTAACTTTTTCTGCATCAGCAGGAGTAGGCATTGAAGCCCTTCCTTCTAATATGGCATCAGCAACAGTAACAGAATAAAGATTAATGGCTTTCATGGCATCATCATTACCAGGAATGATATAGTCAACACCGTCAAATGAGTTATTGGTATCAACCACAGCAATCACTGGAATACCCAATGTTCTGGCTTCTTTAATAGCAATCGATTCATGTTTGGTATCAACAACAAACATCGCATCAGGAACACCAGCCATTTCTTTGATGCCACCTAAGCTTTTTTCTAATTTAGTCAACTCTCTTTCATGTTTCAACTGCTCTTTCTTGATCAGTTTATCCATGCGGCCATCAGTTTTCATCGTTTCAATTTCACGAATACGATTAATGGACTGTTTAACTGTTTTGTAGTTGGTCATCATACCACCTAACCAACGATTGGTAACATATGGCATACCACATCTGATGGCTTCTTGCTTCATCACTTTACTGGCAGAGCGTTTGGTTCCCACAAAAAGAATTTTACCACGACGAGAAGCCAATGAACTGACATAGTTTAAAGCATCTTGCATGAGCTGTTCAGTTTTAGACAAATCGATGATGTGAATTTTGTTTTTTGTACCAAAAATGTATTGATCCATTTTTGGGTTCCAGTATCTGGTATTGTGTCCAAAATGAACACCAGCTTCCAGTAGCTGTTTAACATTAACACTAGCCATGCTATTATTTTCCTATTATTTAAAAGTCGCTTTTAGATTGCAACTTGAGGGTTATAAACAAAGCACCATACTTGAACAACAACCAATATTAAACTGGCACCCGGTTAATTCATTTAGTACGATGCAGGATTTTCATTAAAATTTTGAGAACAGTCTAACTCTTCTCAAAAGCCGCGGGATTATACTTTATTTAATCATCTTCAACAAGCAACTTGGTTTTTTCTCTTTAACTTTTGCAAAATAACCCCCTCATGATCATCAATACCACTGTCTTGAGCAATCAAAGCCAATATTTCTCCAGCCCTTTTTGGGAAGCCATTGTTTATATATATGACCAATTGTTGGTACATTGAGCGTTCAAAAGATTGCGCACCTTCAACCTCATTATTTAAGTTGTCGACACTGGGCTCAAATTCAACACCCAACAATAACGAAAAGGCACATTCTATGGCTTGAGGCTTAACTTCGACTTGATAAAAGGCATTTTGTTGTTGTTGTGTTCGACCATCCTCAGCATACCAATAGCCATAATCATCTTGTTTTCGTCGCTCAACACCAGCCACGCACCAATGCGCCAATTCATGTAATGCACTTCGAATATAATCATGACTGTATTGAATCTGTGCTGGCTTATTTTCAATAGCAGCCTGGTAAAAGGGCTCATTAAAACCACCAATTATTTGGGTATTATAACCATTCAGATAATGATTATTCAGCAAAGATAATAAAACAGGCAATTCCATAACAGATGTTTCATTTGGAAGATCAGAAGTTCGCCATTTAAACCGATGAACCATGAGTGTTTCAAATTTTTAGCGCTATTTATCGTAATTTTTAAGATTTAGCCAGCATTAAGCGATACAATACTTACTTTAGTCAAGAAAAAATAAATTAACGTGCAAGTTGTAATTAAGTCAGAAAGTCAAATTGAAAAAATGAGAGTAGCAGGACGACTCGCTGCTGAAGTTCTTGATATGATTGAAGAACATATCGTAGCCGGCATCACCACTAATGAGTTGAATGAATTATGCCATGATTATATGGTCAATGTTCAAAAAACCATACCTGCACCTTTGCACTATGGTCATAAAACCAGCAAATACCCAAAAGGTTTTCCTAAATCAATTTGCACCTCAGTCAATCATGTGATTTGTCATGGCATTCCCAATGATAAAAAATTAAAAAACGGCGACATAATCAATGTTGATATTACGGTCATAAAAGATGGCTGGCATGGCGACACTTCTCGTATGTTTACCGTTGGCAAAGTTGCAGGCCGCACACAAAAACTGATAGAGGTAACCAAAGAATGTATGGAGATTGGCATAAGAATGGTTAAACCTGGTGTCTGTTTGGGCGATATCGGTTATGCGATTTCACAACATGCAAAAAAACATCGGTTCTCTGTAGTCAGAGAATATTGCGGTCATGGCATAGGTCAAGTGTTTCATGAATCCCCACAAGTTTTGCACTATGGTACCCAAGGGCATGGCATGCAATTACAAAAAGGCATGGCATTCACCATTGAGCCGATGATCAATGTCGGCAAAAGACATTCGAGATTACTAAGTGATGAATGGACGGTGATTACCAAAGATAAAAGCCTATCAGCCCAATGGGAACATACCTTAGTTGTCACTGACACGGGTTATGAAGTGTTAACGGTCTCTGATAAATACCAATTCAATTACTGAAACTGACTGACAACAACCATGCCTCTTTTAGCACCGCCCATTTACGCTGATAAATATTTGGATGTGCTTAAGTTTAACCATTTACCCGATAATTGCGTTGTTTTTTTAAAAGAACTTTTGCAGGATGCTGATCAAGCCTTATTAACCGATTTCTCTGAGCAAAAAGAAATAACGCAACTGGTTAATTCCAGAGCCTGGTATGTTGAACAAATCATTCTTCAATTATGGAAAACACTGATCAGATGCAAAAAAGTCACATTGGTTGCCGTGGGCGGCTTTGGGCGAGGTGAATTACACCCCTATTCTGATATCGATCTTTTAATCCTCACAGGTAAGAAGCATCAGAAAGTCACAGCACAAATCGCACAATTCATTCAATCCATGTGGGACATTGGATTAGATGTTGGCCACAGCGTACGCACTGCTAAACAGTGTTATAAAAAAGCCAAAAAAGATGTCAGCATTGCCACCAATTTAATGGAGGCACGATACATATGGGGAGATAAGAAAAAATTCACTAAAATGTCTAAAATGGTCAGCGCCCAAAACATATGGAAAGGGCGAGAATTTTTTGTTGCCAAATTAAAAGAGCAAGATTTGCGGCACAACAAATACAGCGATACCACTTACAACCTTGAACCCAACATCAAAGAAGGCCCAGGCGGCTTGCGAGACATTCAAATGATTTCTTGGGTTGCACAAAGGTTTTTTGCCACCGAATCTCTTCATGAATTGGTAGATACTGGATTTTTGACAGAGTATGAATACATGAACTTGATCAAAGGACAAAACTTTTTATGGCGTGTTCGATTTGCCCTGCACATCATCGCCAAAAGAAAAGAAGAACGGATATTATTTGATAACCAACTTAAATTGGCTGAAATGTTTGGCTTTAACGATAAGGGCCGAAAAAACCCCGCAGTAGAACAGTTCATGCAAATTTTTTATCGCAATGCCATGCGATTAGAACGTTTAAATTTGAGATTATTGCAATTATTTGATGAAAACATTCTGATAGAGAACCACAATAATGACATCACTGACATCAACGACCATTTTCATATAGTCAATGATTTTCTTGAAATTAAAGACACATCACTGTTTCGTAAAAAACCGACTGTCTGGTTTGAATTGTTTTTGTTGATACAAAAAAATCCTGAAATTCAAGGCATCAGAGCCGACACTGTTCGCGCTCTAAGACATAACATCAAACAAGTTAATCAAGAATTTCGCAGTAACCCGAAAATTAAACAACAATTTCTACAAATACTACAACAAGACCGCAAAGTAGCTGCTGTCTTTAATCAGATGAACCAACTTGGCATACTGGCCAGATATTTGCCTGTCTTTGGTAGAATTGTTGGGCGGATGCAGTTTGATTTATTTCATATTTATACCGTTGATCAACACAGCTTATTTGTTTTGAGAAACTTATGCGCTTTACGTCATGGCAAAACCCAAGTAACAGATGCACAATCCATTTTTACTCATATAGCCAAGCCATACTTGGTTTATATTGCCGCTATATTTCATGACATTGCTAAAGGGCGAGAAGGCCACCATTCCGAATTGGGTGCGATTGATGCACAACATTTTTGTGATGATCATGGCATCGTTGGAGCAGATAAAGATTTGGTAATATGGTTGGTCAAAGACCACTTGATCATGAGTGAAACAGCACAAAAACGAGACCTCAGCGACCCACAAACCATCAAAAATTTTGCAAATACAGTCCAATCTGTATTGAGACTACAAGCACTATACATGTTAACCATCGCAGACATTTCTGCAACCGACCCTAAATTGTGGAACAGTTTCAAAAAAAGCTTAATGAGAGAGTTATACATTAAAACCAGCCGTTATTTGACAGCTGACCAAGAAAACACATCTCTGACAACCATTAAGAGTAATCTGAACAATCATTTACGTACTCAAGGGTTCAAAACCACTGCCATTGACTCCTATTTCAAGAATTTTCCCAGCAGCTTTTTAAGCCGGGTTCCACAACACACATTACAAAAAGTTTTGACTCTTGTGATGAACAATCCAACACCAATCATCGCCAGCTTAGACGACCATGAAAAGCCAGAACAGCAGACCAACAATAATATGGTAGTAGAGTTTTTGATTTACTGCAAAGATTTCAAGGGGCTATTTTACATGATGGCATCCATTTTCGAGCAGTATCACTTTAACATTGTTGATGCCAACATCAACGTTACAGCAGAGCACTACGCTTTAAACACCGTAAAATGTATGACCAATGAACGTACCCAAACACAGGTCATCAATGAACTGACAAAGACCTTAGCCACACAACAAGTTCATGACATAGCACTCAATAGATTCACACCTCAAAGAGAAAAAGCTTTTATCACCAAACCACGCATAAAAATTTTAGAATCACACAGTTCATATGAAAGTTTAATTGAGGTCATTTGCAGAGACAGCTACGGCTTACTGGCCCAAATTTCCAAAACGTTTTACTTACTCGACATATCAATCAATGCAGCGAAAATTGTCAATGTAGGCACCAGAGCTGAAGACATTTTTTGGATCAGCAAAAATAAACAAGCACTGACAGCTGCACAGTTAACCCTATTACAAAAAAAATTATTGGAAACATTATGACAGACATTCAAAACACCATAGAAACCGCATGGAACGAAAAAGCCACGTTATCACAAGATGAATTACGTGCACGCTACAAAGACTCCGTTAATTCTACCATTGCCCTATTAGAAAATGGTAAATACCGTGTTGCCGAACCATTGGATTGCGGTAATTGGCAAGTCAATGAATGGCTAAAAAAAGCAGTATTATTATATTTTAGCATGCACGATAACTCTGTAATGCCGGGCACAACACATAATTTTTATGACAAAGTACCTTGTCGCTTCAATGGCGCCACCGCCGATGATTTCATGGCAACTGGCGCAAGAATTGTTCCCCCCGCAACTGTCAGAATCGGCGCCTATTTGGGCAAAAATGTTGTTGTTATGCCAAGTTATGTCAACATTGGTGCTTTTGTTGATGAAGGCAGCATGGTCGACACATGGGCAACTGTTGGCAGTTGTGCACAAATAGGTAAGAATGTTCATTTATCTGGCGGCGTTGGGATTGGCGGCGTTTTAGAACCTTTACAAGCAGCCCCAACCATTATTGAAGATGATTGTTTTATTGGTGCACGCTCTGAAGTTGTTGAAGGCGTAAGAATTGGCAAGGGCAGCGTTTTAGCGATGGGCGTTTTCATTTCACAAAGCACCAAAATTTACAACCGTGAAACAAAAGAAATCAGTTACGGTTACGTTCCACCAGGCTCAGTTGTGGTTCCAGGTTCGTTACCTGCAAAAGATGGTTCACATTCACTTAACTGTGCCGTCATTGTTAAAACTGTAGATGAAAAGACTCGATCTAAAACCTCTATCAATGAACTTTTGAGAGAGTGAAGCCAGCCTACTTTTACATAGGCTTATAACAATACAAAAGGGCAACCTCAAAGCTGCCCTTTTTAAGTTCAATGCAATACTCTATTCAAAAATCTGATCGACAGGGATAATTTCAACGGCTTGTGCTTTTATATTCAAAGGATATTTTTGCAAAAATTGATCCTTCTTTAACAATTGTTCATCTTTATCTGAGTTATAGACCATTGGTGACTCTTGACCTGAAACCAGTCTTTGTTTCATATCTTGGGCGTCTTTGGTGATGAAAACAAAATGAATATTGTCTTCTTGCAAGTATTTTTGAATCACTTTATTAACATCTTCCAGACTTAATTGTGCCAAAGATTTTTTCACATATGAGGTGAATTCTGAGGTTCCATAAAACTCACTGTCCATCGCGTAACCCAGTATTCGATCCTGACTCTTCACCAATAAACCTGCATATTTACTGAGGTAGTTTCTGGTGCCCTCAAACTGCTCCTTTGTTAGGCCATGTTTAATCAAATGGTGCAATTCATACATCGCCAATCTGGTTGCAAAATGGGCATCATTGTTAGTTCGCAATGGCCTCAACCACACTTGAAATATTTGTGAACTGCGACCAAGATTAGCATCTGGTTGCGATTGAAACATGCCTCTTGGAAAATATTCGATATACGCATAATCACCATAATTCATGCCACGTTTTTCACGAATCTCTCCATATAGATGACTGTTTGAGTTTCTGTGTTCACCAAAAAATGATCGCACTAACCACAGTGCAGCCCAATCTTTACTGGCTCTGGTTACATCTATAGGAAAACCAAACGAAACAGCTGTTGCTAAAGTTTCTTTCTCGACAATGGTTACTGGGCGCCCTTTTAGAGCTGGAGCTGCTGACACTTTTTCATTGGCTTTTTCACCTATAGGCAGTTTTTTAGCCAATGCATTATTTAATTCAGACAATAACTCATCTGCAAAATTGCCTGTTATACCGACAGTTAAATTCTTTTGCGTCAATTGCGTTTGGTAAAACAATTTAACATCATCAAGGGTGATTTTTTCCAACTCAGATAGATCACCTAAGTTATAGGTTTCATAAGGGTGGTTGGCATATAATTTGTGATAAAGTACTTCTTTGCCTAGCTCCTCATCATTGTTTCCTTTAAGGTTTGTTTTAATGAAATTGATGTGCTGTTGTTTCAATCGCTTAAAGTCATCTTCCCTAAATCCAGGATCTGTGATGCTGTCTATAACGATATCTAACCATTGCGCTACTTTTTCTTGATGAACACGACCGGTAAAGCTGATCATTTCTTTATCTACTTGACTCCTGAAATTTGCCGCCATAGGAAACATCAGCTGACTGATTTCAGTAGAAGAGTAACGTTTAGAACCACCATCACTGATCATCGATGCGGTTAAAGCGGCCACTCCATTTTTATCATTGTCTTCAAATGCCGGCCCTGTGTTAAACAATAAATTCACATCAATGATCGGGCTGTTATTCCTCATATTAACCACATCGAATGCAGCTTTTTGTGACTTGTTTGCTTGTGCGACCAATTTTTTCAAATTGAAATGTTCATCCAACCCATTGACCTTATCATCAGTTGACAGTGAAACGATTAAACGGCCTTGGTCTATCAAATATTTATTTGCTGCCGTCATCAAGTCATTTACGGTGACTTTTTTTAATGCGTCAAATTGTTGGTTAATCAATTCTGGGTCCCGATCTCTTTGCACATAAGTAGCTAAAATAGCACCTATGGTACTTGAATTATCCATCGATGTTGCAAAACTATAACGTTGCGAAGATTTAAGATCATTAAGTTTCTTTGTATCAACAAGCTCTGTCCGTGCTTTTACAATGGTATCAATGAATGCTTGTTTGACTGTAATATAATGTTCTGTACTGGCCAGTCTTGCAGCAATATAAATCAGTGATGGATCTTTTCTTGATGGAGCAAATGCAAAAAAACTATCAACCAATTGTTTATTGGTTACCAACTCTTGATATATGGCTGAAGTTTCACCAAAATATATTTCCAACAATAAATCCAATGCCTGTTTGTCGACTTTGGTTGGGTCATCAGATGGACCTCTGAACGCAAAAGTAAGCCATGGCTGCGTTGGAGAGTCCCATTTAATGTGTTGATAGAACTGGCCTTTAGGTTGCGGCTCTACAGGAATCTTTGCCTGATATGTCCCTTTCTGCCAATCACCCCAATATTTTTCAACCAATTGAAAAGTGTGTTCAGCATCAACATCACCAACAACGATAACAGCTGTTTTTTCTGGACGGTACCAGCGATCAAAAAACTCATGAGCATATTGCAATTGATTTGGCATGTCTTCAATGTCTTTTAAAAAGCCCATGGTGGTATGTTTATAAGTGTGCTTTTTAAATGCCTTATCTCGAATGGTCTCTCTCAATTTTGAGAAAGGATTTGCACTATTTTTCAAGTATTCACCTTTGACTGCCAAAGCCTCAGTTCTAAACACAGACTCAGTAAAAGATAAATTTTTGAAACGATCAGCTTCAAGCATCAATAAGGTTTCCAAATCATCTTTTGTAACCGTCGTATAATAATTGGTGAAATCATCAGTTGTATAAGCATTTTGATCCGCCCCTGCGTTTTTGAGTAATCGACTGTATTCATCAGCCGAGTAATTGGGCGTTCCCTTAAACATCATGTGCTCAAAAAAGTGCGCAAAACCCGATTTTCCAGGTTCAACTTCATTTCGTGAACCTGTCTGGACTGGAATTTGTACAGTGACCACTTCAGGATAATCAGTGGGCACGACAATGACACGTAAACCATTATCCAAATCCCTCATTAAATACGGCAGATTAAAGACTTTTTCAACCTGTTGAGTTTTTATCTGTACTTCATTTGAATCGTGATGCTTTGCTTCAACTGGCTTTATATTACTGCTGATAAACGCAGCAATAACCATTAACACCATGCATTTTTTACTGATTGATATCATTTTTATACCTTATTTAGTTTGCGCATGCGATTTTATACCCATCATATTAACCAAACAATAGGCTAATAGTCACTGAACATTGAAAATATTATTTTTTATGTTAATCACATGCAATGGGTCAATCTATTAACAACATCAACATACGCATTAATGTACTATTAAGTACTTAATAATTTAAAATAAATATTTATTAACACAATTCATCATGCGCAGCTTTTTCGCACGATAATAAATTAAATGAGACCTCTGCATAAGTCTGGGTCTTTGGAAAAAAGAATTGAAAAGTTCAAGTTCAAGGCAGGAAACGCTATGAATAGCTGGCTATTGATGAGTTTTCTAACGCAGAAATTGAGCTTTTCAAACTTTTTTACATGATTCACGACTTATGTAGAGGTCTCTAAATTGTTATTACTGACTATAGACAATATTAAGTGCGATTGTAACAGTTGCGTTAAAAAGACAATTACATTAATATATTTTTACATTTTTGTACATTTTATTTGCAATAATCATCGCCATCAACTAAATTAACAAGCGCGACAATTTGGTATAGTTACCACTACCGATGCCATAGGTATTGTTCAAAAAGTCAATTACCGATGTGCGGGGCTGTCGTAATACTAGTCAAACTGACAACAATTGCGTCTATTACAAAGTGCATTTTTTATGCCGATAATGATTTAAAGTGCAACCCCACTGTACGGAAAACCAAGTTCAAGTAATTTGAACTTGGTTTTTTTATTGAGCCATTATTTTATAAGTGTATTGGGAAATATTATCAAGATGATCAACAGCTTTGACGACAAAAGTTTTTGCACCTGAAGAGAGTCTGACAGGTGCGTCATGCCAATCTTGCCACAAACCATTATCCCACCGATAGTGAACGCTATTAACTCCTGACTGCCGATCATAACTGAGAATATTAAATATTGTATTGGGCGAAACAACCACAACCCCATCAACAGTTTTTTTTGTACCCAAGACGTCCAAAGCAACCAGTGGACCAGCTTCATCTGCTGAAGCATCTGCAATCACTAATGATTGTGCTTGAGACCTAAACCCAACAATATCATTTTTATCTATTCCGGCTACTCTCCAATAGAATTGACCAGAACGATTAAGATCAGCGATTTGCCAGATATTATTGGTCACTTTTTTCTGCAGAACGACCTGATTACAATCAATATCAATACAAATTTCCACCAAATAACTGTCGGCCTTATTGATTCCTTTCCACAATAATTTTGGATTAGAATAATTGAACACATCATCCAGTTTAGACAACAGTGGCGCTTTTAATAATCTTGTTGGTTTCGGCGGCGCCTGTCCTTTCTTAACCTTCATACCCATGCCTTCTGCAATGGCCACTTGTTTGCCAGCAGATTCTACTTGAGAGTCACCTTTATAAACCGAAATCACTGAATTCCCATCTTCTAAAACACCTGTTCTCAGCGCAGTTTTTATGCCTTTTTGTGTTGAAGGCTGTAATGTTGTTGACCCTGAAATAATGGAAATTTCAGATTTTGCTACATCAAGATTATCCCAACTTAATTCAGCATCACCTTTGATAATTTCTATAGTTGCTGTATCTGTCCCGCGCAAAGTCGTCTCTCTTGATTGCAAAAATACTTGAGAAAATTCCAAAATTTTAAATTGTGATGCATTATTTAACTTTAATAAAACCGACGATTTATCAAAAGTTCTTACACCTTCTTTTTGAATCAGCTGATCCCCTTTTGATGCTTGCAACCAATCACCAGTGTTCTTTTTTCTTTGCACTTTATTAACAACTTCAAGCATGGTTGCTTTTTGCGCAGGTATTTCTCGTTGTTTGATAATGATCAACTCTTCACCTATGGTCAAAACATGGGGGTCTTGAATATGGGGATTGAGTTTCCAGTTTTCTTTCCACAATATATCGGTTCCTAAATAGCTTCTGGTAATTGAATGTAAGGTCTCACCTGATTTAACGGTATGCGTGATTTTGGTATCAATAACCTGAGCATAGACAAACATATATGGGTTTAACATGACAATCAGCACAATCAATAACAACTGATATTTTGTTTTATTATTTTCCATCATTTTTTGCTCTGAATTTTAATTTTGTTTTCACTTTATTTCCAAATTGATCTTCTGCTATGACTTTAATGAAATTGCGTCCTCTTTTAAAAAAAGTGAAATTTTGCGGTAAAGGCTCCCACTGTTTTCGAACACTGAAATATTTGGCATATTTTAGTGATGTGTCATCTTCCACTGTAAGAAATATGTCTTGGTTGGTATTAACAATATACTTATGTCTTTTGGTGTCTAACGTTTGACCATCAATTTTGATTATAATGCTTGGTTTTTTATCATCAACATTCCAAGCTATCGTTTCAGTGCTGCTATTACCAAGCTTATCCTCAGCCACCAATACACTGTTATTTTTGACTTTCATCTCAACTGAGTTACCATTAATTTTATCGCCATTTAAGGTAAGTGAAGTCACTCCTACATCATCGATTGCTTCAACTCTTATCTGAGCTTTTGAACCAGCCAACCACTTTCCATTCTGCTTTACAGCAGGCCCCAGCAACTCCCAATTGAATTGTGGCCCTTGAAAGTCAGCAATTAACCTTTCTTGTTTGATGTTTTCATTGCCAAAATAATCACTCGCTTTTACCGTAACAAGAGACGAATCTTTGGAAAATTCAACGCCCTGCTCATTATCTACGGCTTCACCATCAATCTGCACTGAAACATTACCTGAATCATCAACAGCAACCCATTTCATCCTACTTTTAGGGCCAACAATTGTTTTATCACCCTTGTTAAATGTATTTGACCAAGTCAAATCTATGTCAGGCCCTATATCATCAATCAATAAAATATTATCATTCGATTTAAGTTCTTTTGCCCCTTGCACTTGGATATCATGAACAACAATCCTATCCTGAGCATCTTTTATTAACAATTGATATTGACCAGCAGCCAAATCATTCAAACCTTCATCAATCGATTTAAAAACTCCACCATTGATGGCCCAAGTATTTGAATCTACCAACTGCAGCTGATTAACAATATCTTTGGCCGATGAGAAGGTTAACGATTGCGCATTAATGTGAGTCGTTGCGATTATCAGACATGACAGTAGTATTTTCACTGCTTGCATAAATAAGCTCCTTAGATGATTGAATGCCTGCTAACTTGGCATTCCAATGTGGTTTTTGTGGCGCTGCATCGGAAATCATGCGTGCTACTTCAGCTGCTGTTTCTGGTCGATTATCAGGGTTTTTATCCAACAATTTCAGAATTACTGTTATTAACTTTTCGGATTGTTTTGTAATCATTTTCTCTGGAAATAAAACTTTTTTAATAAGTGTATTACTTCTGGTTGTGTGCACTTTCTTAGCCAGGAAAGGGTTTTTACCTAACAAACATGTTGCAATCAATGCCCCCAAAGCAAATAAATCACTTTTCACGCTGACTGTTCCATGCTCATATATTTCAGGGGCAATGTATCCACTTGTTCCAGTCACATGATCTTTGGTTAAAGTTTGCAATAATGCTGTTGTGCCAAAATCAGTGATTTTAATGTCGCCATTAATGCCCAATAAAATATTTTCAGGTTTGATATCTCTATGCACAAAACCAAGTTCATGTGCACTATGCAGACCTTTAGATATGGCAATGGCGATGACTATGGTGTGTTCAATTGTTAATCTTTTATTTCTGTGTACAAAAGCATGCAAGGTTTCTCCATCAATGTATTCCATGGCAATAAAAGCAGTGGTATTAGTCGAGACCACATCAAATATGGAAACGACATTACGATGAGATATTCTGGCAGCAGTAATCGCCTCCTGAACCAACGTTTCACTCATATTCCTGCGACTACCAAATGCACTCTTTATGGGCAATGTTTTTAAAGCCACATGTCTTTTTAACCTAGGGTCCCAACCCAAAAATACCGATCCCATACCGCCCATACCAATTTGACTGATCACTTGATAACGATCAACAAAAATCTGACTCAAGGCATTTCTATTATCTATGTGTTTACTGATGGTTTCAAAACTTTTTTCTAAAGCTGTTACCTCACTGCCTTGCCATTGGCCTTGTTGAGTTTGTTCACCCAAGAGACTTTGGTAAGCATTAATGACTCTTCTTAATGGTTTAACCCAAGAAATATAAGCCCAAAGTATTAAAAATATCATGGCCATCAGGATAAAAATAAAAACTTTACGAGCAGTGTCAACCATTTTACTGGCTGCTGCTTCGGCAAATTTTACAGGTTGTCTAGATATGATTGACCACTCTACGTTCTTAATTGAGGCTATGGCAAATATGCTTTTTTGTCCTTCTAGTTCATAACGATTGGCAGAATCAATTATATTCCCAGATCTGAGTTGTTGAGATAAAGACTTTGGAAGAGCGAACGCACCTTGTCCTGAGTGCTTTATTAAAAGCCCATCATTTTCAATCAATGACAAACTTGCAAAGTCCCCCAATAAACTTGGATTAAGCACATCATCAATCTTTAGGGATAATAAAGCAGAGAGATACACTTGTGGTCTGGCAGTTTTTACATGAATAACCAACTGCCTCTGATTTGTTAGAGAGACCAAAAAAATGGGTTGATCAATCTTTTTTGTGATCAGATCCTGGGCTACTTGAGAATCTACTTGGTTTTTTTTAACCAACTGAATAATATTATTTTGAGTACTGATTTCTCGCGTTACCAACCCAATCGCATTGATATTATTTTGCGCAATTAACGTTGACTTTAATAATTCTGCAGCACCTTCGGAATCTGGTTGCAAATAAATCGTCGGATTATTGCCCAAGGCTTCAAGTGTTGTGATGTATTGATCAAGCAAGTTCTCCATTCTATCTGCCGTAGCCCTAGAAACGATCATATGAGATTTTTGCGATTGATTAATGATCGCTTCTTGTGAATTGTTAATTTGGTACCATGATAACAAAAAAGGTAAAATTCCCATTGCCAATAAAGTTAAAAATACCCAAATAATGATAGACCTATTTTTAAATTGCACTCTACACCCCAAAATTCAATGTCGACATTATAAAGAATTTTACTCAACTGAGGTATCAAATTAACGTTTCTTTACAATTTATTCAATATATTTTTTGTGACGCATATCACAAATAAAAATAAATAAATATAAGTTATTGTAATGCAATCTATTTATTGTATTTTGATTTTTACACTTAATTTAAATATCCCTAATAATCTAACCCTTGGTCATCCGTGAATTTATTTGGTGGCTATCAATCGCATTCTGAGGAAGATCAAACTCATCAATCTCATGCAGTGCTAAACTTTCCAACGAGCACAGCGATCAAACTGAAAGTAACAAAGTAACAAAGTAACAAAGTAACAAAGTAACATTTTATATAAAAACTCTTAAAATAGCACCCGTAATTGAAAAGAGAGTAAAAACCTGAAATAGCTCAATAAATAAAGCTATTTTTTAGGCAAATATTTCAAAGGGTTAACGGGTTGGCCATTTTTTCTGATTTCAAAATGCAGTAACGATTTACCATCATTGCCCTTACCAGATTTAGCAATATGTTGGCCTTGTTTAACTGTTTGTCCTTCTTTGACCAATCTTTGAGAATTATGTGCATAGGCACTGAGAAGATTATCGGTGTGTTTGATAATGATCAACTCTCCATAACCTCTTAGACCGTCACCACTGTAGACCACCGTTCCATTATTGGTAGCCACTACAGTTGTGCCTTGACTGGCACTAATATCGATGCCTTTCCTAGACACATCTGCAGCAGAAAAGGTACTGATAACACGTCCATTAAGAGGCCACACCCATTTTGAACTGGCAGGTTTGACTGGCTGAGTTACTGGTTTTTTTACAATTGGCCGTGATTGAGGCTTATTCACAGGTTTAGTCACTGGTTTTTTTGCCACTGGCTTTGTAACATTAGGCTTTTTTGAGACTTGAATAGGTTTCTTTACCGCAGGCTTTTTATTGTAGTTTTGCTTGGGTATTTTTGCTGGAGGTGTTGTTTTTCTAACAACAGTACCTATGGGTTTCGGTTTGATGCGAACAGGATGTGATCGGGCTTGCGCTACTTGGTTCCTTTGACGGCCTTTTGATTTTTTTAATCGCAGTTTTTGCCCAGGATAAATGTTATAGGGTGACTTTATTCGATTAATGCTGGCCAATTTTTTATAATCAATGCTGTATTTAAAACCCAAAGCATAAAGCGTATCACCTTTTCTAACAACCACCTCATCAGGCACAAATCGTTTGGTCATTCTCTTTTGATGAACCCGATTGTATTTTCGAGGCTTGACTTCCTTAACAGGTGCAGGTGAATGAGGAGAGCAAGACGTCATAAGAACAAAGCTCAATAATATCAAACTGTGTAAAACAGCAGACCTCATCCGCGTATCACACCCTCTAAAAATGGTACGAACATGACCGGTTCCAATTTATCGGTATAATAACCATTTTCAGTTTTAGTAATTTTAAACAAATTCTGTTGACGATTATCACCCACTGGCAAAATCATTACACCACCAACACACAATTGATTCATCAGTGATTCAGGGATTTTTTCAGGTGCAGCAGTAGCGATGATAACATCATATGGCGCCTCATTTGGCCACCCTTCAAATCCATCACCTGTTTTTGTTCTGACGTTCAAATAACCCAATTTTATGAATCGCCTTCTTGCCATTCTGGTCAAATCATCAATTCTTTCAACACTGAAAACTTGTGGCACCAATTGGCCCAATATGGCCGCTTGGTAACCTGAGCCAGTACCCACTTCCAGAATCTTTTTTGGGTTTTGTTCAACAACAATTTCTGTCATTTTAGCAACCACCCATGGTTGTGAAATCGTTTGGCCATAATTGATCGGTAAAGCCGTATCTTCATATGCTCTATGTGACATAGCCTCATCCATAAACAAATGTCTTGGTACTTTGGCCATTGCAGCCAGCACTTTTTCATTGTTGATGCCTTTTTCTCGCAACCTTACAACCATACGATCACGAGTACGTTGTGAAGTCATGCCTATACCAATTGCTGCATTCATTGAATCAAATCACTCCACTTTCTCAATGCTTCTAATGCACTGTGTTTGGTCATATCAACTTTCATGGGTGTGATCGACACGTAACCATTTTTAACCGCATGAAAATCAGTGCCTTCACCGGCATCTGCCTCAGCACCTGCAGCGCCAATCCAATAAATTTTACGCCCCCTTGGGTCTGTATCTTTGATGGCACTTTCCGCTTTATGCCTATTGCCTAGTCTGGTAATTTTTACGCCTTTAACCTGATCGATAGGAACATTCGGAAAATTGATATTTAAGATACTGTCATCAGGCAGCGCATTGGTTTTAATGTGCTTGATGATTTTCTTGATATAATGCTGAGCCGTATCAAAATATCGCGGCTGACCATGCTTTGTCGCCAATGATAATGCTAAAGCAGGCAAACCCAAATATCGCCCTTCTATGGCAGCAGCCACAGTACCAGAATACAACACATCATCACCAAGATTCGCAGCATTGTTGATTCCGGAAACAACCATATCAGGCTCTTCTGTCATAACACCAGTTAAAGCCATATGCACACAATCTGTGGGCGTCCCATTAACTGAATACCAACCATCAGACACTTGGTGTATACGAATAGGCCTATCTAAAGTCAAGGAATTACTGGCACCCGATCGATCTCGGTTCGGCGCAAAAACCGTAACTTGACCCATGTCATTCAATGTCTCAGATAACAACTTAATGCCAGTTGCAAAAACGCCATCATCATTACTGATTAAAAAGTGCATAACAGATGTATTTAAAAAGGATTTATTATAGGTTACCTCTATTAATTAATCAATCAACTCAGCTCGACATTGGGCAAGCATTATCAATGTTATCGTATTCTTATTAATAACACTCACAATTAAGAAAATATCGTCAGATTTCGACACCACTGTTACCAAAAATGGCTTACATCGATGCTGAATTAAGTCAATAAAAAATCCCTTTGCATCGCAAATGATATTAAGTAAAAGGCAATAATCGCAGTCACTATTTTTCAGTACAAATAGTAAAATAATTTTATTTTCTTTGTTTTGTTCATTCTTTTCATTTAGTGTGTAAAATGATGGTTTATTGTCATAAATTTTTATCCCGATGTCGAAAATTCTTAATTTTGAAATCATGCCCATGGGCGAATACGCTGAAAAGGCTTATTTGGATTATTCCATGTATGTTGTTTTGGACCGCGCCTTACCTTTTGTAGGTGATGGACTTAAGCCAGTACAAAGACGCATCGTTTATGCGATGAGCGAACTGGGCTTATCCGCCAAATCAAAACACAAGAAATCTGCACGCACCATTGGAGATGTGATTGGTAAATATCATCCACATGGAGATTCTGCCAGTTATGAAGCCATGGTATTGATGGCGCAGCCTTTTTCTTATCGTTATCCTTTGGTAGATGGTCAAGGTAACTTCGGTTCACCAGATGACCCTAAGTCATTTGCAGCCATGCGTTACACCGAATCGAGACTGACGCCCTATTCTAAAAGCCTGTTACAGGAAGTCCCTTTGGGCACCATTGATTGGCAACCCAATTTTGATGGTACTTTACAAGAACCCGTTTTTTTACCTGCGCGCTTACCGAATATTTTACTCAATGGCGGTTCAGGTATCGCCGTCGGTATGGCCACAGATATACCTCCACATAATTTACGTGAGGTTTCAGCTGCATTGTTTCATTTATTAGATCATCCCGATGCCAGCATAGAAGACTTGTGTCAGCATATACAAGGCCCTGATTATCCAACATATGCCGAAATCATTACACCCAGAAAAGACATTATTGACATTTATACTTCTGGCAAAGGCAGCATTAGAATGCGCTGCGTACATGAACGAGAGGATAAAAACATTGTCATTACAGCGCTGCCACACCAAGCCAGTCCTGCAAAAATATTAGAACAAATTGCCACGCAGATGCGCACCAAAAAATTACCGATGGTTGAAGATTTAAGGGACGAATCAGATCATGAAAATCCTTTTAGGCTGGTGATCATAACACGCTCTAATCGCATTGACTATGATGGACTAATGAGTCATTTGTATGCAACAACCGACTTGGAAAAGTCTTTTAGAGTCAATTTAAATTTAATAGGCTTGGATAAGCGACCTCAAGTTAAAAATCTCAAGCTCATTTTACAAGAGTGGCTAAGCTTTAGAACTGAAACCGTAAGGCGCAGATTGCAATATAGATTAGATAAGGTTGATGCCCGTTTGCATATTTTGCAAGGCTTGTTGATTGCTTATCTTGATTTAGATGAAGTGATAAGAATCATACGCGAAGAAGAACATCCTAAAGAAACCTTAATTGCCACTTTTAAATTATCTGAAATTCAAGCCGAAGCCATTTTAGAAACAAAGCTTCGTAACCTTGCTCGCCTCGAAGAAATGAAAATCAAAACTGAGCAAATGGAATTGATGGCAGAAAAAGATGAAATCACCGGCATATTGATGTCACGTGCCAAGTTAAAAAAACTGATCAAAACTGAAATCATGGAAGACACTGAACTGTATGGTGATGCCAGAAGAAGTATGATTGTAGATCGTGCAGCGGCTAAAGTATTTGATGAAACCAGTCTAGTACCCAATGAGCCAAACACCATCATCATGTCAAAAGCCGGTTGGGTTCGCGCAGCAAAAGGCCATGATATTGACACCCAAAAATTAAGCTTTAAATCCGGTGATGAATATGCCCACCATGCGAGAGGACGCAGCAATCTTAATGCAGTATTCTTGACCAATAACGGTCGCAGCTTCTCTCTACTTTCGCACACCCTACCCTCCGCAAGAGGGCAAGGTGAAGCGTTAACCACGAAGTTTAAATTACCTGAGGACAGTCAATTTGTCGCGACAGTCTGCGAACAAGCCGATACCATTTTACTAATGGCAAGCTCTGCTGGTTATGGGTTCATTACAGAAACTGAAAACCTTTATTCCAAAGTTAAAGCAGGCAAACAATGTATTTCTGTACCCAAAGGTTTTACCACCATACCACCCAAAGTTATCAACAATATAGATGAGGACTTTATCATTTGTGTAACCAGTGCCGGATATCTTTTGGCCTTTCCCGTGCGAGAATTACCTCATTTAACCAAAGGTAAAGGCAATAAAATGATCAACATACCACCAAAGTTGCTCAAAGCTGGCGATGAAAAAATGATTGATATGATTGTGGTCAGTGAAAACCAATCCTTTTTAGTGTGGGCAGGTGCCAGATACATCAGAATAAAATGGAAAGATCTACAAAACTTTTTGGGATATCGTGCCAAACGTGGTAGCCTATTACCTAAAGGGTTTAGAAATGTTGATCGACTGGAAAAAGAAACTTAAGTTCATATTGATACCGATATCAGGTCAATGTCTGGCATTGCCTGATATCCCCAGCCTACAAAATTGTCCTGACAACATTTTTCATGCCAGTTTTCAAAATGATTCCCAACCCAGCAATGGTGCTGGTGGCGCAACAGGCAGCTTGACCAGGATCATCAATTTTCCTGGAGGATCCAGTCTCTATTTTTTATACGTGCCTTCAACTTATGATCCTACAATACCCATCCCATTATTGATCACCTATCATGGTACAGCAGGTGCTGGCAATGCCAGCCAACAAGCACAAGCGATCAGAAATTTTTGGCTACAAACCGCAGAGGACAATAACTTTATTGTATTGGCACAAACCGGCAGCAGTGCCAATGGCTCATGGACTGTTGGACTGGACTTTCCATTGATTAGGGATGAAATTCTGGATGAAGTTTTTGCCTTTTATAATATTGAGACAACAAGGACTTATGGTCATGGATTTTCAGCAGGCGGCCATGTCATGCACACCATGATGCTGTTTTATAATAACAATCGATTTGCCGCCTACACAGTCAGTGCTGGTGCTTTAGAACGAGATGCGATTCAGGAAGACCCCAATGTCCCAGCCAACAACAGTGTTGTACCCGTTTATATTTCGCACGGGCAGTTTGACAATATTGTGCCCATATCATTGGCCAATGACGATTATGCAAAATTTATACAAGCAGGTTGGCAAGACGGCAGAACGATATGGATAGATACTTTTAATGGAGGTCATACCATTGAAGCAACTTTTCCTCAAAAAAGTTGGGATCAATTGTGTCGATTTACCACAGTTGACTAAAAGACTCAGTAAGTCGATTGAAGACAAAAAAACCTGAAAAATATTCAGGCTTTTTTATTAGGATTATGGTGTTTATTCAACAGAAAAATTCATCAATTCCACTGGCAATAAACCCAGCGTTTTGACACCCAAATCATCAAACGTGTCTTGTGGGAATGAAGACCATTCAATTGAAGGATCATAGGGATCATTGACATTGGTATCGCCGCCACAGGTTAATGCATTTCTTCTCAACGTTTCATTTTGCGTGCCTACACCACCAGCATTCCACTCTGAGCCTGGGTCACCCAGTAGATCTCCTATACTGTCTATTGTAAGCGCACCATTGCGCAATTCAATGGTATCATCTCCATTAAAAGTCATGACAGTTGACGAGGTTAGCTGATCTGCCAAAGCAAGGAGAGAGGCATTTGCTGAATTGTTGGCAACAACAAATACATCGTTATCTGCTATCGAGCCACTGAGTGAAAGAGAAGACGCACCACCAGTACCGCCATTAGTGTTTCTGATCAATGTGTAACTGGTCAAATCAACAAGTGCACCTGTTCCATTGTAAATTTCTATGGCTTTATTGTTACCACTGCCCTCAACATACTCAGAAATGATTAAATCCTCCTGTAAAAGAGGACACCCACCTGCTGCGACAGTAAATGATGAGATCAATGCAAAACCAGTAACCAATATTTTGTGTGTCATAGAAGTATTTCCTTTAAGTTAAGCCTCATGGATATTATCAAAATAGTAAGCTTTTCACAATATGTGCTTTGAAACAAGCTTGGAAAACACCATAGGAAAGCCATTGAATACAGGCAATAAAAAACCTGAGAAAATCTCAGGCTTTTATTTTAAAAGTGAATTGACAGAAAATAATTATTCAACAGAAAAATTTTCTAACTCAACGGGCAATTCTGTACCACCAGCACCACCATCAGCACCAGGTGTAGCAACCATTGTCGCATTAGCATTGCTACCGGAAATTATAGTCGTTTCCCAAAAACCTGTTGGAGAAGGGTCATTTGGTTTTGGAGATGGCGCATTTATTCCAGTAGGAGTTGTTACTCCCCAAGAACCATCATTCGGTAATTGACTGGCTACTCTATGCGCCACTACATTTGAAGCAAAAGTATCAGTACCACCAATGCGATCAACTCCAAAACTATCAACAACAGATGTACCATTAAAAAGGTCATATTTGTCATTGCCATTATGGTTAATCGAGGTACTGACTTGATCCACAGTGCCAGCGCCGAATAACGTGTTAACATCTGTCGGACCAACCACATAAAAACCACCAGCAGGTATGACTCCGGTCAAAGTCACGGTTGTCGGAGTCGTTCCCCCATTACTGTAACGACGCAATTGCCACCCATCAACACTAAAATCAACAGCAGCACCACTGTTATGTAATTCAACAAACTTTGCAATACCGCCATTGGACTCAAAAACTTCAGATATAAGTACATCCGCAGACACCGACGCCGACAATAAAACCGACAAACTGGCCAAAATTATTTTTTTATTCATTTCTCAAAATACTCCACAATTTTTATACGGAAAATAAGTTGTTCAATTTTCCTATTACTCAGTCTTACACTTACCATGAAGACACTAATTAACATCTCATTATAAAACATACGATCATCAAGTCAAGTGATTCAATGTTGCCAACATCATCCAATGAACTCTTTGGCTCCACTGGGCAATTTGCAACATAAATGTAACACCATTATTGATTTACCTAGGGACAAAATTTTATGACATTGTGATATTTCGTTAAATTATTCAACAAACTAATTTAACAATGTTAAAATAATGTAGTGTAATCCTATGAGTTAATAATTGAGTCATCAAAATAAACCAAAAATATGAATAAAAAATTCATCACTTTATGCATTATAAGATTCAAGCCTATCGTTTTAATTTTACTGTTTTACTGCCTCACAGCACATGCATGGTGGGACAGTGACTGGAATCATCGTGTCAACATAACAGTTGACAACACATCAGCCACCGCTGTAACCAGCTACGAAGTTAAACTCACCATTGATGCCAGCAATGCGCCAAACTTCGATTGGAGCAACAACGGAAATGATATTCGCTTTATTGACAGCGATGACATGACAATGTTAGCTCACTTTATTGAGTCATACGATGGCATTGCAGAAATCGCCACAGTTTGGGTGAACGTACCTAATATAGCTGCAATGGACTCTGCCAATTTATTTTTTTATTATGACAACAGCACAGCTACTAATACGACTGATGCCAGTGCAACATTCTCCCAAAGCGGCCTCAAATATCATACACGCAACAGCACATTAGACCCAGACAGTTTGGCCACAGCTCAGTCTACTTTTGATGGCATAGCCGATGGCACAACAGGATTTGGTTGCAGCAATGTCACTGCATTTACCTCTTTAGAAAACAGCGAACTTTATGGCAGCAATAACGCCATGGCTTTGACCTCTGAGGTATTCTTTAACATGCCATCTGGCGGCACATTACAACTCAGATTAGGAGGCGATTTTGGTGATGGAGGTGGATTATATGTAGACAATACCGTTATAGAAGAGTTATGGGGACCTGTTGGCACAGGTGATGACATGTGGTGGGCCAACACTTGGGCCAGCTTTACAACTTCACAAGAAATACTTTATGGATCAATTGTTCTATCTGCGGGTTACCATGTCCTCAGACACATTGGTTTTGAGCAATGTTGTGATGGTGATGCTACATTGGAATACCGCATCGGCACCACTGGCTCATGGCTGGCGTTCAATACCAGCAATTTATCATTGGTCAGCCCTCAATGCCCTGTTAGCACTGCTGCAAGTTTTGCCGCCGAAGAAACATTCGATGCAATCATCGGCTATGTTTCATCACAATTTCACGATCAACATGTGCTGATAGAATGGCAATCGAACTCTGAAAGTTTTAATGTG
Organism: uncultured Alcanivoracaceae bacterium; assembly: GCA_964352735.1. Lineage (GTDB taxonomy): Bacteria > Pseudomonadota > Gammaproteobacteria > Xanthomonadales > Marinicellaceae > NORP309. The sequence goes on from CAYGTC010000007.1 coordinate 36,684, forward strand.
GGATTTAATATATGGATACAAGATCACACCGGCAAATGGCTTAAATCTAACGCAGAACTGATCCCATCAGAAAAAATTAACAGCCTCACACCTTTACAATACCATTACCGTGTTGACAATATGTCTATTGAACATTTTCAAATCAGTTCAATCAATATCCATGGAAAAGAGGAATTTTATCGCACTTATGAAGTAAAAAAATCATATGGAAGGAAAACCACAACACAATCCATTGATTGGTCGATAGTCAATCAACAAAATAACACTAAGATTAAGCAAAGAAATCTGCTCAAAAATTCACAGCTCACCCAGATCGATCAACAGGATCTTGTCGCCAATATTAAAACCAGCAAAACCGGCATAACTAGGGTTTATTTTGACCAGTTGATGGCCGCTGGCTTGGATATCACTCAGTTTGATGACAATAATTTAGCCGTTAGCTTTAAAGGTCGTGCAATCGCGCGTAATGTACATATTGATCATAATTCTGAAAACAGTTACGTGGAATTCTTCGCCCAAACTCTGAATAATATTGATGCCTTATACCTCTCACAAGCCATTTACCAAATTTCAAATCAGCCAGATTTAGTAAAACACAGCAAAAACAACCGAATTCATAGACCTCTCACATTAACACAATCATATAACACAACAGATACCCGAGATAATAATGTTGTGTATAATTTTGCCAGCAGCAGCTCAGATCCTTGGTTTGAAAAATTATTAGCCAATTTTGGAAATGGGGCCACTCATCGCATTGAATTGACAAAACCAATTGATTTAGCGCTAAATGATAACATCAACATAACGTTAAAAATGATGGGATTAACAGATTATCCTGGTAATGCTGCGATTAATCCAGACCATCACCTTAAAGTCATTCTCAATAATAACACAGTCATATTTGATGGATTTGAAGATGGCATAGTTGATTGGCACATCAGCATACCTCTTACCAGCCAACAATTAGAGGATGGCGTCAATACATTAGATTTAACCTTGGTCAGTGATACTGGTTTTAGTGCTGATATGGTTTATTTTGACAAACTTGAGATCGATTATACAAAACCTCTGGCTAAAAATAATCAGCCGCTATTATTCTCTACAGACCAAAAAAATACAGAATTTGAATTATCAGGCTTCATAGACAAAAATTTTATCGCCTATGCGCACAGCGCTTCAGGAGATTTGTTTGAACTGTACATTGATGACGAACCCTCAAATATCGATCGAATATTTATGGATCAATTTGAAATTCAGCTCACTCAACACCATTATGTTGATGCAATCAATGCCACTGGCAGTCACCAGTATTGGTTTTCTGATGCCGATACAGCACTAGCGGTTGATGAAATTCATATCACCAGCAAAGAAAAAATAACATTAGATAATAGCCATTACTTAATCATATCTGACACCAATTTTATCAATCACGATCTTGAACGCTTTAAAAATGCGAAGCAACAACAAGGACTTAAAACGTCCATTATCAGTTGGCAAGATATCATTGAAAAAAACGGAAATGGCTACGCTACCCCAGAAACTTTGACACGCTTTTTGAGTTCAACTTACCAGCATTTTCGCTTTACACATGTCTTGTTGGTTGGTGCTCAAACATATGATTACAATAATTACCTCGGGTTAAACACCGTCAATTTTATTCCAACGCATTATATGAAAACCAATGGGAACTTCCATTACACGCCGACTGATTTTCCATATACGGACATCAATAAGGATGGCTATCCAAATTTTGCACTGGGTCGCTGGCCAGTAAGAACAACACAAGAACTGAACACCATTGTCAACAAAACCCTCACATGGCAACAACAACACCCATCAAATACCATCAATTCATTATTAATTGCTGAACAACAAGATCAAAACCTCATCAATTTTGCCGAACAAGCTGACAGTGTTGCAAATACTTTACAGCTTGACGCTGATTTAACCCAAAAAGTATATGTGGATGATTACCTCGCTTCTTCCTCGGATGATCCGATTGCTGAGGCAAAAAACGACTTAATCAACCACATCAATGGTGGCGTTGACTTGGTTATATTTGATGGCCATGGTAGCCCCACCACCTGGGCATATCAAAACTTATTCAATACACAGGATGTTGTGCAATTAACTAACATAAATCATCCATTTTTATTATCTCCATTGAGTTGTTATACCACATATTATGAAAACCCCAGCACCAATACTTTAGCCCATCAAATGTTATTTTCAGGACAGAATGCTGCAGTAGCCATTCATGGCGCCATGGTATTAAGCCAATACTTATCCAATCAAAACATGGCCACAACCACTTTGAAAGATATGATTGAGCGACAAAGCACCTTGGGAGAAGCCATAATGCGTGCTAAAATTGACTTATATCATGCCATTGACGATAATATCCTCAACTGGAGTCTACTTGGTGATCCTGCAATTACGCTGTAAAGTATACGACTTCATCATTCTGATATGAGGCATAACAATGAAAACCATTTTATTTTTACTGACACTAATGAGCAATACAATCATGGCAAAAGAACACCAACTGGCCATTGTCATCCACGGTGGTGCGGGCACAATCCTCAAAAAAAATCTCAGTGATGAAAAGGAAAAAGCCATCAAATTAAAACTCCAAGAAGCCCTTGATGCTGGTTATAAACTGTTGACTGAAGGAAAATCATCAACAGATGCTGTGGTTGCTGCCATTAATGTTTTAGAAGACTCTGCGTATTTCAATGCTGGCAAAGGTGCAGTTTATACCACCGAAGGCAAACATGAATTGGATGCATCAATCATGCGTGGCAATGACCTTCAGGCTGGGGCAGTAGCAGGCGTGAGTAATGTTAAAAACCCAATCAATGCTGCAAAAGCGGTTATGTTGAATTCGCCACACGTCATGCTTTCCAATAATGGTGCTGATCAGTTTGCCAGTTCTCAAGGACTGGAAACTGTTGAGAATAGCTATTTTGACTCAGAATACCGTTATCAACAATGGCAATCAGTATTAAAGAAGGACAGCATTTCCCTATCTGAAGATTTACTGAAATCCGATCACAAATTTGGCACTGTTGGGGCCGTAGCTATTGATAAGAATGGCATCATCACTGCTGGCACATCAACAGGTGGCATGACCAATAAAGCCTTTGGTAGAATTGGAGACTCTCCAGTCATTGGCGCAGGCACTTACGCCGATGACCGCAGCTGTGGCATTTCAGCAACTGGACATGGTGAATACTTCATCCGATATGCTGTGGCTCATGACATATGTGCCAGATCATTATACAAAGAAATTTCGCTGGCTGAGTCTGCTGATCAAGTCATTAAACATGATTTAAAAAATGCAGGAGGCAGCGGTGGTATAGTCGGCTTAGACAACAAAGGCAATGTTGTGATGAGCTTCAATACTGCAGGCATGTACCGAGGGTATAAAACAGCAACCTCAACTGTCCAAGTATTCATCTATAAAGACTGATTCATTTCAATCGTTAACGCTGATTGAAAACCAGCAAAACTTTTTTACAAGATTCATGACTTATGCAGAGGTCTCAGAATTACAATAAAGATATTTTTTAACTGAATTCATCATAATTATTAATTGCTTGTAATAATTACTCACCACATTGGGTCATGCAATCGAATGAATTGTGAAAATGATGTATTTCACATTTATTACACAATTGTTCATTACAATTTGTCTAATCACCCTTTGGTACTTTAAACTTCATGTTCAAAAAAAATGTTATTCTCCCATTTTTGTTGTTAATAGCAACAGCGGCTTTAATTTGGTTTATATTCAATAACAAACCCTCAGCAAAGAAATTTCGTCAAGCCCCTGTACAAAAAATCAGAACCACTGCCATACAACCCGTTGGTCAGTCTTATACCGTATGGATACCCACATTTGGTGTCATACAACCAAAAGATCAAAGCCTTATGATTGCTCAAGTTTCAGGACAAGTAACAGCCGTCAGCGACCGCTTTCGTGATGGTTCTTTTTTTGAAAAAGGTGATTTATTACTGAGCATCGATGATACCGATTATCAAGCACAATTGACCATTGCCAAAGCAGAACTCAAGCAAGCAGAGTTTACTTATGCCGATGAAAAGGCTCGCTCTGATCAAGCCGTTAAAGACTGGTACAAATTGGGCAATAAATCAAATCCACCCACTTTGGTTTCCAGGGAATTACAACTAAAATCATCTCTTTCTAATTTACAGGCCAGTAAAGCCAAGGTACAACAAGCGCAGCTCAACGTTGACAGAGCCACAATATACGCACCATATGCCGGCAGAGTCATGAACTTAAATGTCAATGTAGGCCAAGTGGTTAATTTAGGCAATACATTGGGCGAGGTTTATGCTGTTGATTCTGCTGAAATCAGACTTCCTTTAAAATCACAACAATTACATCACATCAATTTACCTGAATCATACAGAGATAATGAAAACGGTGCCTCCTCATTAGCCGTTCGATTTTCTATTGAAAGTGCGGGTCAATCGTATGATTGGCAAGCGACCATTAACAGGGTTGAAGGAACCATTGACACTCAAACCAGGCAACTTTACGTGGTTGCAGAAATTGAAAACCCTTACGGGTTTCGAGAAGATGGTTCTCCTCCAGTAAAAATTGGCCAATTCATTAACGCCATGATCAAAGGCAATGAGCTGGAGAATGTGGTATTACTGCCCCACGCATCGGTATATTCTGACAATTACATCAATATTATCAATAATGGAATTTTAGAACGCCGTAGCATTGAACCTTTATGGGAAGATGACACACATGTCATCATTGCAGATGAATTTACTGAAGGACAAATGATAGCAACCACACCACTTGGCGATGTCATCAGTGGGACTGCTGTAGAAATTGTAGAAACAAAGACCCAAGCCAATAATGGTGAGAGCAGTTATGAATAGCGGTTTCATACAGTGGTTTGCAAAGAACCATGTGGCAGCCAATCTACTGATGGTCAGTATTGCATTCATAGGTCTGATGTCCCTAAACACCAGAATACCTTTAGAGGTTTTTCCTTCGATAGAACTTGACATAGTCAATATCAATACCAGCTTACCCGGATCTACGCCCAGCGAAACAGAACAAGGCATCACCATTCGTGTTGAAGAAGCCATCAGTGATATTGAAGGCATTGAGGCCATTACTTCACGTTCATCTGAAGGACAATCCTCGGTATCTGTTGAATTATCATCCAGTTACGACGCCCAGGTTATTCTGAATGAAATAAAAAATCGCGTAGATGCCATCAATACTTTTCCACAAGATATAGAAAACCCGGTAGTCAATCAAGCCGTAAGGCAGCGTGAGGTCATTTCCGTTGTCGTATCAGGAGATGTATCTGAAAAAGAATTACGACTGGTCAGTGAACAAGTAAGAGATGATATCATTGCCATTGAAGGTATCACACAAGTTTTTTTGGAAAACGTCAGACCCTTTGAAATCGCCATTGAAGTGGATCAAAGTACCCTGAACGAATACGGCATAAGCATCAATACCATTGCAACAGCAATCAACAATAACTCCATAGATTTATCAGCAGGAAACATCAAAACTGATGCTGGGGAAATATTGATCAGAACACAAGGACAAGCCTATCAACGTCAACAATTTGAAGACATCATCATCAGTAATAGAGAAGATGGTTCACTGCTGCGCTTGGGTGATATTGCTGCAGTCAATGATGGCTTTGAAGAACAATCCATTTTAACGCGTTTTAATGGAAAACGCGCCATGGAAGTTGAAGTCTACAGTGTCGGTAAACAGAGCGCCATTACCGTTGCAGACAAAGTTAAAGACTACATTAGCTCCAAAAAACCTCAATTGCCACAATCCATTGAACTGGGGTATTGGAGAGACCGGTCCCAAATCGTTAAAAACCGCCTCAGCACTTTAATTAATAGCGCCATACAAGGCGGCTTATTGGTGATCATTCTTTTGACCATATTTTTAAGACCAAAAGTCGCCTTTTGGGTGGTCATAGGTATTCCCATTTCATTTTTAGGGGCTTTATCATTACTGCCTTTTTTTGGTATTACCATCAATATTGTCAGTTTATTTGCTTTCATATTAGTGCTTGGAATTGTCGTTGATGATGCCATTGTTACGGGAGAAAACATCTATACGCACATGAAACGCCATGGTGATGGACTTAAAGCCGCAATTGAAGGCACCAAAGAAGTCGCAACACCTGTGACCTTTGGTATTTTGACCACTGTAGCGGCTTTCATACCGTTAACCCTTATTGAAGGTGGACGCAGTGTCTTTTTCAAACAATTGCCCTATGTGGTCATCCCTGTATTGCTGTTTTCACTGATTGAATCTAAATTTGTTTTACCTGCGCACTTAAAATATCTTAAACCTTACAGTAAAAACCCCTCTCGCTTCACACAATGGCAAAGCCGTTTTGCTGATGGCTTAGAAAGTTTCATCGAAAGATTCTATCAACCACTATTAATAAAAGCATTGCATAATAGGTTCTTGACCTTAAGTGTTTTTTTCAGCATCACTTTATTGGTTTATGCCATGGTATTCAGCGGCTGGACCCGCTTTATCTTTTTCCCCAGGGTTCCAAGCGAAATCGCAAGAGCCACGTTAGTTATGCCAATTGGCTCACCATTTGAATTAACCGATCAATACGTACAGTTAATCACAGATAAAGCGCAAATCCTGCAAGAGAAATACCGTGATGATGAAACAAATGAAAGCCTCATTCTTAACATCATGTCCAACTCAGGTGCTTCAGGTGGCACAGGCGCTGGTCAATCTCACATCGGTCGGGTAATGTTCCAAATTGTTGCGCCAGAAAAAAGAGAAAGCACCGTATCAAGTGCTGAACTGGTCAGAGAATGGCGGAAACTAATCGGCCCAATTCCAGGTGCGCAAGACGTCAATTATCGGGCCGAAATTGGCAGATCAAGTAACCCGATAGACATTCAACTCAGTGGCCAAGACTTACAACAATTGAAAGATCTTGCGCTGAATGTCAAACAAAAACTTCAACAATACCCCAACGTTTTTGATATCACCGACAGCTTATCCAATGGCAAAAGCCAAATTGAATTACAACTTAAACCACAGGGGCAATTACTGGGCATTAGCTTATCAGATTTAGCCAGACAGGTCAGACAAGTTTTTTTTGGTGCACAAGTGCAACGCATTCAGAGAGGACGAGATGATATCCGCGTAATGTTGAGATATTCTCTGGCAGAGAGAAGTCGTGTGAATACACTGAGCGAAATACTCATTGATGCACCTAATGGTATTCAAGTACCTTTTGACCAAGTCGCTTCAGTGATTAATAGCAAAAGTCCTTCCGTGATTAATAGGGTAGATCGCCGTCGGACGGTTAACATCACAGCTGATGTCAACAAAGAAAACATAAACATGGCAGCTGTTAATACAGAGATGCAAAGTTATTTACAACAATTAACCAATCCATTGTCTGGAGTAGATTTTGAGTTCGCCGGCGAAGCAGAAGAACAAAGAGACTCATTTGGCACATTGTTTTATGGTTTGATTGCGGTATTGTTTGTCATTTATGCCTTGTTGGCTATTCCATTTAAATCGTACATACAACCCATTATCGTCATGTCAATCATTCCTTTTAGCCCAGCAGGTGCCATTATCGGGCACTGGATAATGTCTATGGATTTAACCATCTTAAGCTTAATGGGAATGCTTGCCCTTACAGGTGTTGTGGTCAACGATTCCTTAGTATTGGTTGATTATATTAATAAGAAAAAAGAAGCTGGAATGGATTTATTCACAGCCATAAAAACTGCTGGCATGGCCCGTTTCAGGCCTGTATTATTGACATCACTGACCACTTTTGTTGGATTAATGCCTTTGATTTTTGAAAAAAGCACACAGGCTCAATTTTTAATACCCATGGCTGTTTCATTAGGGTTTGGCATTATTTTTGCCACATTGATGACATTGTTTTTAATACCAGTTAATTATTACTTACTCAGTGATGCAAGTAAATGGTGTCAAAATTTATTAAAAAAACAAGATTCTAAAACAGCCTAAGCCAATCAAAAACTGATTACATTTGAATGAAAACACCTTAATACATGGATACAAATCATGTACAACCTACTATTTATTAAGCAATTGATGTTTTTTAGAATCAACTGATTATGGTTATAAAATTTACTGAGCGATTTATAATAAAGCGACTCAACCCCGTATTGCAACACAAAATAAAGAAGATAAAGCGATATTTTTTCTCGCTTTATCTTGAAATTTGGACAAAATAGCTCAAAATTATACTCAAGATAATATGTAATACGAATATGACAGACAAAGATTTATCATGGGATAACCAGTCACTGGTTTTCGATGAAACAGAACAACAAATTAAAGAGCCTTCTATGTATAAGGTGTTCATCATCAATGATGACTTTACACCTATGGATTTTGTTATAGAAGTTTTGGTACGCTTTTTCAAAATGGATGAAGAAAGAGCTACACAAGTGATGATGCATGTCCATACCAGAGGCAAAGGTTTGTGTGGCATTTTTACACATGAAATTGCAGAAACAAAAATGATGCAAGTAAACCATCATGCTAAAGATCACGCCCACCCCCTATTGTGTGTAATGGAGTCAGTCTGATGTTAGATAAAGAACTTGATCAATGTATTGGAAAAATTTACCAACAAGCTGTTTTCAACCGACATGAATTTTTAACCGTTGAACACCTCATGCTTGGACTATTAAAGAACTCATCTGTTATCAACGTCCTTAACGATGTTGTTTGCGATATTCCTTTACTCAAGTCAGAATTGCTACAACACATAGAACAGCATGTGGAAAGCATGCCCAAAGATATTGATGTGACACCGCAACCCACAACCGCATTTCAACGGGTGATGCAACGGGCCATTTATTCGTCGCAATCGGCTGAAGTGGCCACTGTAACTGGTGATCGTGTTTTGGTGTCTTTTTTTGAAGAACCAGAATGTCACGTGGTTTACTTACTAGCCAAACAAGGCATTGAAAGGTTTGATATTGTCAGCAGTGTTGCTCATGGCAGCAATTCATCTGTAGAAGAATATGAAAACGACACAGAATCACAAGAACAACCCAATGAAGATAACATTGATCAATACCTGATAAATCTCAATAAAAAAGCTGAAAAAGGCTTAATTGACCCGCTCATCGGCCGTCACCAAGAGCTGGAACGTGTCATTCAAATTCTATTGAGAAGAAGTAAAAACAACCCTTTATTGATCGGCGAACCAGGTGTTGGTAAAACAGCGGTTGCTGCTGGATTGGCCAAACGCATCGTCGATAAAGAAGTACCTGAATTAATTCAAGATGCAATCGTGTTATCACTGGATTTAGGCAATTTACTGGCAGGAACAAAATACCGTGGTGACTTTGAGAAACGCATGAAAAAAGTCATCAAACATGTCCAAAGCGTCGAAAATTCGATTTTATTCATTGATGAAATTCACACCATTATTGGAGCAGGCTCAGTTTCTGGCGGCACCATGGATGCATCCAATATGTTAAAGCCCGCATTAAGTACAGGCGAGTTACGTTGTATTGGCGCAACCACAGCACAAGAAGCCCGCACTGTTTTTGATAAAGACAGAGCTCTGGCCAGAAGATTTCAAAAGGTGACCATAGCTGAACCCAGCGTTCCTGAAACCATAGAAATCCTACAAGGTTTAAAATCACAATTCGAAAAACACCATCAAGTCAGCTACCACAATGAGGCCATTACTGAGGCGGTAAAATTGACATCAAGGTATTTGAATGAGAAATTTTTACCTGACAAAGCCATTGATGCCATAGATGAGGCAGGATCATGGCAAAGAATCAAAAACAAACAAGAATCAACAATCAATGCATCAGATATTCGTCGTGTGGTTGCTTCAATGGCGAAAATCCCATTAAATGACCTGAATGGCGATGACATTCAGCGTTTACAATCAATCGAAAGAAATTTAAAAATGGTCATTTTCGGCCAAGATGAAGCCATAGATGCCTTATCTACTGCCATCAAAATGTCTAGAGCAGGCATGGCCAGAGCAGACAAACCGATTGCAAATTTATTATTCTCCGGCCCCACGGGTGTTGGCAAGACAGAGGTGGTCAAACAACTCTCACACTTACTCGGTTTAAAGTTACTGCGTTTTGACATGTCTGAATACATGGAGGCACACAGTGTCTCAAAATTGATAGGCTCACCTCCAGGCTATGTAGGACACGAGAGCGGTGGCTTATTGACAGATAAAGTTCATCAGAACCCTCACTCTGTCGTCTTGTTGGATGAAATTGAAAAAGCCCACCCAGATATTTTCAATGTACTGCTGCAAGTCATGGACCGAGGCATGCTCACCGATTCCAATGGTCGCGAGTCCGATTTCAGGAATGTTTTATTAATCATGACAACCAATGCTGGCGCTAAAGAACAATCGCGTGCTTCAATGGGCTTTACCCTTCAGGATAATACAAGCGACTCAATGCAGGCTATAACAAGGCTGTTCAGCCCAGAATTTAGAAACAGACTTGATTCAATCATTCAATTCAAGCCTTTACTGTCTTCCCATGTGCTTAAAATAGTTGATAAGATCATGATAGAACTCGAAGCACAATTATCTGAAAAATCCATAAAATTCAAACTCAGTCAAGCTGCAAAACAATGGCTGGTTACTAAAGGGTACGATAAATTAATGGGCGCACGTCCCATGCAACGCGCCATAGAACAATACATTAAGAAGCCCATCATAGATGAGATACTGTTTGGTAAATTGGTCAATGGAGGATTGGTAAAAGTTAACGTGATCAATAAGAAACTGAACTTTAATATTGAGAGCAGATTACCATTACTGACCAACAGCAATACACTTAACTCTAACCAAACACAAGCAACGGATTAAAACAACCTGATTAGATACTGCACATTTCACCTCTATAGTGAAATGTGCAGATTAATTACGAGAAATTATGATTAAACCGTTACTTCATGTTCGAGATAACGGTGTTGCCTTCGCGGCTGAATATTATTTCTTACGAAAAGTGATTCTTCCCTTACTGAGATCATAAGGTGTCAATTCAACAGTAACGGTATCACCTGTTAAAATGCGGATATAGTGTTTACGCATACGACCTGAGATATGAGCAGTGACCAAATGGCCATTCTCAAGCTCAACCCTAAACATAGTATTAGGTAAAGTCTCTAAGACTTTTCCTTCAAATTCGATTACATCTTCTTTTGCCATAATTTCCTGTGTATAGATAAAAAACGTGGCGGATTTTAGCAGATTAAGCTGAATATTTCATTAACGAACAATGTTTATTGCCATTAAATTGATTAACAGCCCATATTTTGCGGTAAATACTTCTTAAATTGCCGAATAGAAATCAATTCAGCGCCCATAGATTCCAAATGTTCACTGTGGGCCTGGCAATCCAAAACGTGATAGTTATTGCGACTTAAATACTGACATAACTCATACAAAGCAAATTTCGATCCATTGGTTTGATCACTGAACATTGATTCTCCAAAAAATATTTGCTGTAACGCAACGCCGTAAATACCACCAACCACTTTGCCCGAAACTTCAACTTCTAAACAATGGGCAATGCCATGTTTGAATAAATCAATATAAGCCTGTTTCATTTCATCAGTAATCCATGTGCCCAAGCCATCTTTTCTGGTGAGCGAACAAGCATTAATCACATATTCAAAATCTCGATCAAAAAACACTTGATAAGCTGTTTTTTTAATCGCCCTTTTAAAACTTCGAGAAAGGTGAATTTTATCAGGGTACAAGACCATTCGTGGATTTGGCGACCACCATAAAATGGGCTCATTCTCAGAATACCAAGGGAAGATACCCCTCGAATAAGCTGCAACCAAAGTTTCAACTGACAAGTCTCCGCCAAAAGCCAACAAACCATTTGGCTCACTTAAGGCTTCTTCTATTGGCGGAAAGTCAGACCGACCATCCATTGTTGGCAAGCAGATTTTCATAGAGGGTCACACGACTGTGTTATTTTCTAACAATGGAGTAGTGCGACCTATGAATTCAATAATGTTATTGTGCATCAAGATATCTTTCAGCATCCAAAGCTGCCATACAACCGGTTCCCGCCGAGGTGATGGCTTGTCTATAAATGTGGTCCGATACATCACCAGCTGCATACACACCTTCAATTGTGGTTTGTGTGGCATTACCATTTTGACCGGCATTGACTTTTAAATAGCCATGATTCATTTCAAGTTGCCCTTGAAAAATTTGCGTATTGGGACTGTGGCCAATGGCAATAAAAACACCATCAACTTCCAATTGTTTGATCTCACCGGTTTTCACACCTTTTATATTGACACCAGTAACGCCCATTTTATCCCCAGTTACTTCTTCAAGCACATGATCCCAAACCAACTCAATGTTTCCATTTTCTGCTTTTGCCATGATTCTATCAATCAGGATTTTTTCAGAACGCAAGCTATCTCTTCTGTGGACCAAATAGACTTTTGAGGCAATATTAGATAAATACAACGCTTCTTCAACTGCAGTATTTCCACCACCAACAACAACCACAGGCTTATCACGATAAAAGAAACCATCACAGGTTGCGCAAGCAGATACTCCTTTGCCTTTGAATGCTTCTTCTGATTCCAAACCAAGATACTTAGCACTGGCACCTGTAGCAATGATCAAAGCATCACAAGAATAGGTAGCAGAGTCCCCTTTCAGTATAAAGGGCCTTTGTTGAAGCTCAACAGCGTTGATATAGTCAAAGACCATTTTTGTATCAAATTTTTCCGCATGTTTTAACATACGCGCCATAAGATCTGGGCCTTGCATATCATCTGGATCACCAGGCCAGTTCTCAACCTCTGTGGTGGTCATCAATTGGCCACCCTGCTCTATGCCTGTTATCACAACAGGATTCAGATTTGCCCTGGCTGCATAAATGGCAGCAGTATAGCCTGCCGGACCAGAGCCAACGATGATTAATTTATGATGCTGTAACTCTCTTGACTTATTGTCGCTCATTGCTATTCTCAGTAATTTTTAATGACGGTATTCTAACAAAATCTACAGATTCTGCAATTATGATTTTTTTATCATCATATTCGATTTTGTCAATGTTTGTATTGGGGTTAGATTATTAACGCAAGCGACCTTTATTTGGCCACAATGCTGACAAATTTATTCTTCTAATTGAATATTATCGGTATTTATTTGGGGCGCTTGCACCTTTTGTTTCTCAACCAATATAACACCGACTTCATCCATACTCAGAGAAGATATATCCAAATCCGGCTCTTGAATTTTTTGTTTTTCAGCAAATATCGCACCCACTTCATCAAGGCTCAAATCAGAAATATCAAGTTGCACTGGTTCAATCGGCTTTTTTTCAACAATCTGAGTACCCACTTCATCAATATCTAACTCACCAATATCAAACTCGACTCTTTCAACGGGTTTAAATTGCACCAATTGAACGCCAGCTTCACCTAATGACAAGTTCGATGTATTAAAGTGTTGTGGTTGAATAAAAGGTTTATTGACAAGAACCACACCAGGCTCTGATAAAGTCAATGCATTTTTATTCTGTTGACCTTTTTCTGAGACTTGTTTTGCTAATGAAACCCTCAATCCAGCTTTCTTTAATGCCGCTCTAAAATGATTGGCCTTTTCTAAACTTAAAGATTTTTTTAATGTTCTGGACTTGCCATCAAAAAACTGTTCTGCCTTGTTGTTAGGCAACTTAAATAATTTAGAAAAATGCGCAATAGCACGGGATCGATCGATGGTGTTGATAAATTTACCTTTAAAAACCACATCAAATAACACTTCACTCATGATAACCTCTTATCTATTTCTTGCCATCGATCATTCAACCATTGTTGCAATTCTTTTCTGAATGATAGATCTGTAATGTAATTTTTATTTTTCAATTGTTCTGGAATGGATACAGTGCTGATTTGAACATGAACACTTTCAAACCGTCCCGTCAGATAATCCCACACTCCTGGTGTTTTGGGGCGATACTTTATACTGGTCAATACCAAAAATTTAATCTGAGCCCCCATAGAGCCCAACACAAACCCAACACCACCTGACTTAGGTTTCAATAAATGCTTAAATTTGGCATGCTGCTTTTTTTGTTTTGCTTCAGAAAATCTGGTACCCTCGACAAAATTAAGCACTGAAATTGGAAAATCCTTAAATTTTTCACAAGCTTTTTTTGTCACTTCTAAGTCTTTGCCCTCCATGTGTGGATTTTTAGCCAAGTAATCAGCAGAAAATCGGCGCATAAAAGGAAAGTCCAAAGCCCACCATGCCAGCCCTAAAAACGGCACCCAAATCAATTCTTTTTTTAAGAAAAACTTTAAGAAGGGAATTTTTTTGTAAAAAACATTCTGTAATATGGGTATGTCGGCAGCAGCCCTGTGATTACTGATGACCAAATACCAATCGTCAATGGCCAAATCATCAATACCACTGACCGTAACTTTTTTACCATGAATCATTTCATGCGAAACCGTATTGACCCAAATCCAACTGTTTGCTATCGTCACCAAAAAACGCGACAAGGCATTTTGAAAAATTTTGATTGGAACGATCAACTTGATCAAAGAAAAGAATACCAGTATGGGTACCCAAAACACAGTATTAACAACCACAACAAGTAAACAAATAATTCCTTTAATGACAGGCATATGATAATGAATCTAAAAAACTTTCCATCATTTTAGACCGTTTATGCTTAATTTTCATCAATATAATCCATTAATTACCAAAAGATGCACAAATTAATTACACTTTTTAAACAGCTGCGCATATAATATATCTCTTTATTCGAACATAGAGATATAACAAACATGAGCGATTACCTTTTTACCTCGGAATCCGTATCCGAAGGACACCCAGATAAAATAGCCGATCAGATTTCTGACGCCATATTAGACGCCATATTGACACAAGACAAATCTGCAAGAGTCGCCTGTGAAACCATGGTAAAAACCGGAACTGCTATCATTGCTGGTGAAATCACCACCAGTGCATGGGTTGACCTAGACAATGTTGTAAGAAAAGTCATTACCGAAATTGGCTATGACAACTCTGACGTTGGTTTTGATGGTCAAACCTGTGCTGTTATGTCGTTAATTGGCAAACAATCAATTGATATCAACCAAGGTGTTGACAGATCAAGTCCTGAAGAACAAGGTGCTGGAGATCAGGGCCTAATGTTTGGCTATGCCTCCAATGAAACTGACGTATTGATGCCAGCACCAATTACTTACTCTCATCGATTGGTTGAAAAACAATCACAAATCCGTAAAGCAGGCATTCTACCGTGGTTACGCCCTGATGCAAAAAGCCAGCTAACTTTTAGGTATGTCAACAACAAGCCTGTCGCTATCGATGCAGTGGTATTATCAACACAACATGACGATGATATATCAATGAAGGATTTACAAGAAGCCGTCATGGAAGAAATCATCAAACCAGTATTACCAGAACATTGGATAGACAAAAACACCAAATTCCACATCAATCCTACCGGCAAATTTGTCATTGGTGGCCCAGTTGGAGATTGTGGGTTAACAGGCAGAAAAATCATCGTTGATACCTATGGAGGCATGGCCCGTCATGGTGGTGGTGCATTTTCAGGAAAAGACCCATCAAAAGTCGATCGTTCTGCAGCATATGCTGGCAGATACGTAGCAAAAAATGTGGTTGCAGCTGGTTTGGCTGACAAATGTGAAGTACAAATTTCATATGCCATTGGCGTCGCACAACCAACATCAATCAGCGTTACCACATTTGGCACCAACAAAGTGCCCGAGGCCAACATCGAAAAACTGATCAGACAGCACTTCAATTTGACACCATATGGCATTATTACGGAATTGGATTTAATTCGACCAATTTATCAAAAAACTGCTGCATATGGTCACATGGGACGAGAAGATGCAGATTTCACATGGGAAGCCACAGACAAAGCCGCACTATTAAAAGACGCTGCAGGACTGTAAGCCTCTTATAACAAACATTTATACATACAAAATTAAACAACAGAGAAACCAATATGACACAAACTAACGTAAAACCAATGTCTCCAGATTATATTATTGCCGACATCGGCCTTGCAGAATGGGGACACAAAGAGTTCCGCATCGCCGAAACAGAGATGCCTGGATTAATGGCCATCAGAGATGAATACAAAGATTCACAACCTTTAAAAGGTGCTCGTATCGCTGGTTCATTACACATGACTGTTCAAACAGGCATTCTGATTGAAACACTTCGCGCTTTAGGTGCAGATGTTCGCTGGGCATCGTGCAACATTTATTCTACTCAAGATCATGCAGCTGCCGCCATTGCAGATCAAGACATCCCTGTATTTGCTGTAAAAGGTGAAACACTCGATGAATATTGGGAATACACACATAGAATCATGCAATGGTCAGATGGTGGCACTCCCAACATGATCTTAGATGATGGTGGCGATGCTACCATGTTATTGATGTTAGGATCAAAAGCTGAGAAAGACCCTTCTGTTCTTGATAACCCATCATCAGAGGAAGAAGTCTGTTTATTCAATGCTATCAAGAAAAGATTACCAACCAGTAATGGCTGGTATACAAAAGCATTGGCTGGCATCAAAGGTGTTACAGAAGAAACCACCACAGGTGTGCACCGTTTATATGAATTAGCCAAAGCTGGTGATTTACCATTTCCTGCCATCAATGTGAACGACTCCGTTACCAAATCAAAATTCGATAACCTTTATGGCTGTAGAGAATCTTTGGTTGACGGCATTAAGCGTGCAACAGATGTGATGATTGCGGGTAAAGTTGCCGTAGTTTGTGGCTATGGGGATGTTGGTAAAGGTTCAGCACAATCATTACGTGGCCTTGGCGCTTCTGTATTGGTGACAGAAGTTGATCCAATTTGTGCATTACAAGCCAGCATGGAAGGTTTCCGTGTTGTGACGCTAGACGATGTTGTTGATCAAGTTGATATCGTTGTAACAGCCACAGGTAATTACAATATTGTTACTTTCGATCATATGAAGAAAATGAAAAACCAAACCATTGTTTGTAATATCGGCCACTTTGATAATGAGATTGATGTTGCCAGCCTTGAAAAGCATTGTGAATGGGATGAAATCAAACCACAAGTTGACCATGTCATTTTCGAAGACGGTAAAAAAATCATCTTATTAGCCCGTGGTAGATTGATCAACCTAGGTTGTGCAACTGGCCACCCAAGCTTTGTCATGTCAAATTCTTTCACCAACCAAGTATTGGCTCAAATCGAACTTTTTGTTGATGGTCAAAAATACAACAATGAAGTATTTGTATTGCCGAAAAAACTTGATGAAAAAGTTGCCAGATTGCACTTAGATAGAGTTGGAGTGAAATTAACTGAGTTATCTGAAGATCAAGCCGCTTATATTGGTGTCACTACTGATGGCCCATACAAGCCTGATCATTATAGATATTAATTGCTGATTAATCGATTCTAAAAAGCCAAGGACAGGCTTTTTCTGAACCGACTGATCATTAAATATTTGGGTCAACACCATGGTGTTGGCCTAAATCTCATCAACCATAAAGAAGAACATGAAGACGAAAGCCCAATTTAGTTTTGAATTTTTTCCAGCCAGAACAGATGAACAAAAAGTAGTTCTTAAAAATACCCAAGAGAAGCTGCGCTTACTAGACCCAGACTTTTTTTCAGTCACTTTTGGAGCTGGCGGCTCAACAGTAGATGCCACAACCGAAACCGTACTAGAATTAAAAAAGCACAAAAGCCCTTTGGTCATTCCTCATTTATCATGCATGGGTGGCACACCTGACTCCATTAAAGTGTTGTTGCAAAAATACCTCGATAATGGCATTCAGCATATCTTAGCTTTAAGAGGGGATGTTCCCTCTGGCATGGGTTCAGTCGGCTACTTTCGATACGCCAACGAATTAATAGAGTTCATCAAAGAAGAATTCGGCAACGCTTTTCACGTCACCGTTGGTTGTTATCCAGAAATACACCCTGAATCCAATAACAAAGAGAGCGAACTCAAATATTTTAAACAAAAAATACAGACTGGTGCTGATCAAGCCATTACACAATTTTTCTTTAATGCAGACGCTTACTTTGCTTATTTAGATGAATGCCAGAAAGCCAATATCGACATACCCATCATACCTGGCATTATGCCAATTACCAATTACACAAATATCAATCGCTTTTGTGGTTTCTGTGGCGCCGAGATGCCACGTTGGCTCAAGTACAAACTACAAAGTTATGGAGATGATCGTCAATCAATACAAAAATTTGGCACAGAATTCATTACAAATTTATGCGAACAACTATTAAAAGGTGGAGCACCAAGCTTACACTTTTACACATTAAATAGAGCAAAGGCCACACTTGATATTGTTAAAAACTTAATTGACTAAATTTTTTTGTAATTATTTTTTTTTAATTCATGTCTTAGCTAACCTATCATTCATTGATAATTAATTAGATTAGCGTAAATTTTACAACGCTATGAGGTATCGAAATATCTATAGACACATTAAAAAGCACCATGAATAAAAAAAATTTAACACATCCTTTACTCATTTTATTTATGAGTACGACAGCTCTATCAATTACACAAACACACGATGATTAGCCAATGATTAATCTAACAGTCGGAAAAATTAGCGTGTTTGATGACAAACCGATGAAAGCGAATAGGCATAGCATAGAATATAGAGGAAAAGAAATAACCAAGAGAAAACTCATCCCAGCCTTTGGCTATTCATGGAGTATCAATGGTACTAAATACTTATACCACGATTTAAAAAAGGATTGGCCATTTGACAATAACTTGGTATTTACTTTGAGCTTAGGCACAGGTTTTTTCGATAATAACTCAAACCTTGATCCAGGACATGCCATCGAGTTTAGAACAGGACTAGAGTTAACTTACCGATTCAGACAAGGTTATCGATTAGGTATAGCTGCTTATCATTGATCTAACAGCAGACTATCAAATTTCAACCCGGGCACTGAATCTGTTGTGTTAAGCTTTTTAACGCCTCTGAAGAAACTATTTGGGAAATGAACTTTAAATCATCTCATTCACAGGTCTACAAAACAAGTTATTTAGATGATTAAATTGTAGAACAACCACAATTACCCTGCATTTCCCTTCAATTAACAACAACTATGCCATTTCACTCCCACTTTATGACACCAAATGACAAAAAAACAAGATTTTGTTATTTTTCATAAAGTTACATTAAATAATTAAAGCTAAATATCAATCAAATATTTGATTTCATTGAATTTTTTACTTGTAGCAGTTGACACTAAGCCCCTTAAAAGATAAAGTGCATTTATGTGGGAAAAAGTGTCAATTTGTGGAAAAAAACAATGTTTTATGGCGAAACAGCACTAAATTTAGATGCGAAAGGTCGCTTAGCCATTCCGGTTAAGTATCGCGACTTAATTGCTGACGCCTGCGAAAACAAATTAGTTTTGACATATAACCCTTATGAAAATGATTCTTTATGGCTTTATCCACAGCATGAATGGGAAAAAGTTCGGGATTCAATCAGTGCTTTAAGCACATTCAATCCCTCTCATCGTGCTTTACAAAGAAGATTAATAGGCAGTGCATATCATATAGAAATTGATAAAGGTTCACGCATATTACTTCCTGTAACATTAAGGCAGGTCACATCTATGGATAAAAAAGTGGTCATGCTTGGATTGGGCAATAAATTTGAAATTTGGAACGAAGAAGCAATGATCAAAGCCAGGCACATTATACCTGAGCTGAGTGAAGACCCTTCTGAATCCATGAATAACTTAGTACTATAAAAATAATGAACGGACAACATAAAACAGTACTGTTAGATGCTGCAGTAGAAGCTTTAGCGATTAATAAAAATGGGCACTATGTTGATGCCACATTTGGCCGAGGTGGGCACAGCGAAAACATATTGCGTCATCTAGATACACAACAAGGCAAGTTGTTGGTCATAGATAGAGATCCACAAGCCATACAAGTTGCCAATGCTCTGGCTGAAAGAGATAAAAGAGTGATTGTTGAGCACCAAGCATTCGAGCAGCTTGGCCAAGCCATCTCAAAACACTTTGATGGCAAGGTTGATGGCATATTGTTTGATTTAGGTGTTTCATCTCCACAAATAGATCAAGCAGACAGAGGGTTCAGCTTTAATCAAGATGGTCCTTTGGACATGAGAATGGACAGCAGCAGTGGTGAAACTGCAGCCCAATGGCTGAACACTGCAGACTGGAAAGAGATGTCAAAAGTATTTTGGCGTTATGGTGAAGAAAAAAATGCAACCAAAATTGCCAAAGAAATAGTTATTTATAGAGAAAATGTAAAAACATTAGAAAGAACCAGTGAACTGGTCAGAATCGTCGAAAAAATTAATAAAAAAAAGAACAAACACCCCGCTACAAGAACCTTTCAGGCGATCAGAATTTATTTAAATAGAGAACTTGAACAAATAGAAAATGTATTACCTGTTGCCATTGACAACCTTAAAATTGGAGGTCGTCTGGCAGTGATCAGCTTTCATTCACTGGAAGACAGAATTGTCAAAAGGTTTATGAAGAAACAGTCAAGCGCTGGTCGATATGATAAACGCATGCCTATAGCTCCGGCCAATGAAGCACGTATTAAAATTATTGGCAAAGCCATCAAGGCAAATCAGCAGGAATTAAATGAGAATCCTCGTGCAAGAAGCGCGATCATGAGAACAGCAGAAAAAACATGAAAATAAAAAATTTGTTGTTGACGGTTGCACTGGCAACGTTATTGCTTTTTGTGATTATAAATTATATTTATTTACAACATAAAAGCCGAAATACTTTTGTAGAGTTACAAGCACTAATTGAACAGGAACACCACCTGAATACCGAATGGGGGCGACTGCAAATTGAGTACTCAACACTGGTGAACAACAGTCGCATTGAAACTAAAGCAACCAAACTGCTGGGCATGAAATTGCCAGAAAACGAACAGATTCTTAACATTAAAAGATGATAAAAAAAGCAGATAAAAAAAATAGAGTAAAAAACATTAAAGAAATCAATATCAATATGCGCACATCTATTGTTATTGCTTTTTTGATGTTGTGCTTTGTTACGATTGTGGTTCGCGCATTCTCCATACAAGTCAAAGGCAAAGAGTTTTATTCCAAGCAAGGGGATATGCGACAAATTAGAGCGATTGATTTAGATGTACCCCGAGGCACCATATTTGATAGAAACAACGAACCACTGGCCATCAGTACACCTATGGTTTCCGTTGGCATTCAACCAGCACAATTGATTGAACACATCGCAAGAATTGAACAATTGGCAGAAGCATTAGAGCTGGACCCAGAGAAACTAAAAAATTTAATTGTTGATAAAAAACACAAACAATTCATATATATCAAACGCCGTATACCACCTTATATTGCAGATTCTGTTCGAGCGCTCAATATCAAAGGCGTCGAATTCCGGAAAGAATTTAAAAGGTTTTATCCAGCAGGCGAAATTGCTTCTCAACTGATTGGTTTTACAGATGCAAATGACATAGGTAAAGAAGGCATCGAAAGCACATATGATCAATGGCTATCAGGCACAACAGGCCGTAAGCAAGTCATGCAGGACCGTTTTGGTCATATCATCAAAGATGTCAAGGAAATCACCACCGCAGAGCCTGGTAAAGATGTCATTCTAAGTATAGATCGTCGCTTACAATATGTCGCATATAAAGCCCTTAAAACAGCTGTCTATCAACACAAAGCAGAAAAAGGAGCCGCCATTATATTGGACATTGCAACAGGAGAGATTCTTGCTATGGTCTCTCAACCGTCTTACAACCCCAACAACATCAATAAAGATTCTATTGGAGGCATGCGCAATAGGGCTTTGCAAGACATATATGAGCCTGGTTCTGTTATTAAACCATTTACCGTTATTGCAGGTATGCTCAGCGGTGAGTATGATGAGCAAAGCACCATAGATACTACCCCATTCGAAGTTGATGGCTTCAAATTCAGTGATGCCAGAAACTATGGTGAAATCAACTTAGAAACACTGTTGAGTAAATCAAGCAACATTGGCGCAGCCAAAATTGCTTTAAGTTTAAGTAAAAATCACTTGTGGGACACATTCAAGCTTTTTGGTCTAGGAACCAGTACCAACAGCGGCATTATTGGAGAATCATCGGGTTTTTTACCAGATTTCAACAACTGGAGCCGCTCAAGACATGCAAACATATCATTTGGTTACGGCTTACAAGTCACCACCATACAACTGGCTGCAGCCTATGCCGCTATTGCCAATAATGGTCGTTGGCGGGCCCCAACATATATCAAAGGCAACATCAATGATGATAAAGCCATCATTGATCCTTTAATTGCACTTTCGGTAAGCAAAATGTTACGCAATGTTGTCAGCGAATACAACACTGGCAAAAGAGCAGCGATTGAAGGTTACAGCGTTGCCGGTAAAACAGGGACTGCAATCATTGCTTCCAAAGGAGGCTACTCTAATAAATATATAGCCAGTTTTGTTGGCTTTGCCCCTGCCAACAGCCCTCGTTTAGTGGTTGCTGTATCTATCACTGACCCAGTTGGAGAAGACTACGGTGGCGGCGTCGTTGCAGCGCCTGTTTTTCAACAGATTATGAAAAACAGCTTGCGTATACTTAACATTTCTCCTGAAGAAATTCCAGCTGCTGTTGCGGTGACAGAAGCAGATCAACTTGTTGAGGTTCATGATGAGTAAATCATTGAATACAATTCTTGAGTATCTCAGCATAAAACCCCTGGATCATGAAGTATTGATCAGTGATTTGAGCATTGACAGCCGTGATAACCAAACAGGCGGACTGTTTATTGCACTGGCAGGGGAACAACACCATGGCATAAATTTTGCACACCAAGCTCAGGACAATGGCGCTCACGCGATTTTGAGCGAACCATATGGAATGGAATATCAAGAACAAGTAACATCTCTGAAGATACCTGTGATTGTGGTTAAACAACTGAACAAAAAAGCCGCTGACATTGCCATGCAGTTTTATGATCATCCATCACAACAATTAACGGTAATTGGCATCACAGGCACCAATGGAAAAACTTCTAGCGCCTGGCTTTTATTACAAGCTTGGCAACATTTGGGCATAAAAGGGGCCTATATTGGCACACTGGGTTACGGAACACTCAACACACTCAAAAAACTTGATAATACAACGCCTCCTGCTTTAGTCGTACAAAAAATTCTTGCTCAATTTGTATGTTCTGGTATCACACATGTGGCGATGGAAGTTTCATCTCATGGTATTGCACTGAAGCGCATTAAGGGGCTCAAATTAACAGGGGCTGCACTCACAAACATCAGCAGAGACCATTTGGATTTTCATCACACCATGGAAGCCTATGCCAATACCAAGAAAAAGCTCTTCACTGATGAAAATCTTAACTATTCAGTCATCAACCGTAATGATGCATATGGTAGATCGTGGATCGATCAATTAAAAGCCAATGTTTCCAGTTTTGCCATTGATGATGCGCATGCTGAACTCAATGTGACACAGATAAAATTATCATTAAAAGGCACTGAATTCACTGCAAATCATAAAGGCGAAACATACCAACTCTTCAGCCCATTATTGGCACGATTTAATGTTGAAAATGTATTATTGGTCATCTCACTCCTGTTACAAGAAAAGCACGAGTGGAAAGATATCATTACAGCTATAGAAAACCTTACACCCGTTCCAGGGCGCATGAATACGCTGGATAAACATGATCATGCACCCCTAGTGATTGTAGATTATGCACATACACCAGATGCATTAGAACAAGTATTGATCACCATCAATCAGCACCAACCAAAAAATATATGGTGTATTTTTGGCTGCGGAGGAGACAGGGATCCAGGGAAAAGACCATTGATGGGCAAAGTAGCTGAAAAACTCGCTTATCATTGCATCATTACTGATGACAACCCACGCACAGAAGACAGCAATAAAATCATCACAGACATTCTAAAAGGAATGAATGGCGATCAAATCACTGTCATGAACGATCGCAAAAGTGCGATCAGTTTCGCAATTGATCAAGCTGACGAAGATGATGTCGTACTCATTGCCGGAAAAGGTCATGAAAACACCCAACAAATAGGCATGCAATTTCACCCTTTTGATGACAGATTAATTGCTTCAAAAATATTAAGCCAAGCAGGGTCACGCATATGATCAACATGACTCTTTCACAAGCAGCAAAAATTGCCAATGTTTCATTACTGGGCAACGACCTATCATTTACGGGCATCAGCATCGATTCAAGAGCAGATTGTACCGGCACCCTTTTTGTTGCCATCAAAGGTAAAAACTTTAATGCCGAAGATTTTTGTCAACAAGCATTAGATAATGGTGCCAATGCAGTATTAGTGAGTCAAGATATTGGTCTATCAGCTCCACAGTTAATTAGTAAAGACGTCATATCAAGCTTGACTTCAATGGGCCAATACTGGGCAAAACATTGTCCTGCCAAAATTATTGCGATCACAGGTTCAAATGGCAAAACCACAGTGAAAAACATGCTGAAATCGATTTTCACAATAGCACACAAATGTTGTGCAACAGTTGGCAATTTCAACAATGAATTGGGTGTACCTTTGACATTATGTAATATCGGTATTGACGACGATTATGCTGTGATAGAAATGGGCGCGGCAAAACTAGGAGATATCAGCCATCTTATTGCTTTGGTGGAAGCCACGACTACCATTTTAACCAACGCATCTCCCGCCCACATTGGAAGATTTGGATCATTTGAAAATATCGTTAAAGAAAAAGGCCAAATTTGCGCTCAATTAAACGAAAATCAACACAGTATATTACCCATTGATGACGACAATTATGATTATTGGTTTAAACATACCAACGCATCTGTCAGCAGCTTTGGTTACAACGAAAATGCCGATGTTAGAGCCATCATTAAGGAAAAAAGTTTTGACATTATCAGCAATACATCCACAATAAAAGACATTCACCTACCTGTTGCAGGGACACACAACAAAATCAATGCCGCTTGTGCATGTGCAGCAGCATTAACGTTCGGAATAGCACCTTCACAAATAAAACAAGGTCTTGAGCAATTTACTCCTGAAAAAGGCCGTTTACAAAACATGGGCATTGTCAATGGTAATGAATTGATTGACGACAGTTACAATGCCAATTCAGCTTCCGTAAAAGCTGCCATTGATGTTTTAGCACAATACAAAAGTACCACCACACTTGTTTTTGGAGACATGGCCGAACTTGGAGAAGAGTCAGATACGCTTCATCAAATGGTTGGAAAATATTGCAAAGACAAAAACATTTCACATTTATTGACCATAGGCAAAAAATCATTACAAGCCAGTTTAACATTCTCAAATGAAGTCAAAAACTTCAATGATATTGAATCATTAAAAACCCATTTACTACACAACTGGGAGCAATATGGCACGATTTTAGTCAAGGGCTCAAGAAGCATGCATCTTGAAGACTTAATCACTGCCTTAATTAACGTGGAGAAAACGGCATGATACTTTGGTTAGCACAATATTTTCAAGAACAACATACTTGGTTGAATCTGTTTTCATACCAAACATTCAGAGCCATAATGGCAGCACTAACCGCGCTGATCATTTCATTAGTCTCTGGCCCAATGTTCATCAGAAAACTGCAAGAAAAACAGATTGGTCAACAAGTAAGGAAACTTGGCCCAGAATCACATTTATCCAAGCAAGGCACACCAACCATGGGTGGCGCATTGATAATAATATCCATCATTGCATCGTGCTTGCTGTGGGGAGACCTCAGTGTCAATTATATTTGGGTATGTATGTACGTACTGTTTGGTTTTGGATTAATTGGCTGGCTTGATGACTATCGCAAATTAATATTAAAAGATTCAGCAGGTCTTTCTGCACGTTGGAAATATGCTTTACAATCTCTTTTTGGCATGAGCGCCGTACTTTATTTGTATTTCTATGGAGATACAAGCCTTACCACCCAGATGGTCATACCATTTATCAAAGATTTAAACTGGTCTTTGGGACTTTTGGTTATTCCATTGGGATACTTTGTAATGGTTGGCTCTTCAAATGCAGTCAACCTAACCGATGGCCTTGATGGCCTGGTCATTATGCCCGTAATACTCGTGGCCGCAGCCCTAGGCGTTATTGCTTATTTATCCGGCCACGCAGTATTTTCTCATTATTTATACATACCATTCATACCAAATGCTGGAGAGATGGCCATATATTGCGCTGCAATAATTGGCTCCGGATTGGGTTTTTTATGGTTTAACACATATCCAGCAGAAATGTTCATGGGAGATGTAGGCGCATTATCATTGGGCGCAGCATTAGGTATAGTTGCCATCATCACACGACAAGAATTGGTGTTTTTTGTCATGAGTGGTGTTTTTGTCATGGAAACTGTATCAGTAATATTACAAGTTGGCTCTTATAAATTACGCAAAAAAAGAATTTTCAAAATGGCTCCTATCCATCATCATTTTGAATTAAAAGGCTGGCCTGAGCCCAAAGTTGTTATTCGATTTTGGATCATGGCCCTGATTATGGTTCTGATTGGTTTAGCCACTCTTAAAATTAGATAAAGATGATTATGTCAAGCAAACAAGCCAATAAATTATCTTCCAATAGCTACTTAGTTGTTGGTGTTGATTTTTGGTTGATGATATCAGCGGCTTGCCTGGTGGCCATAGGCATCACAATGGTGGCCTCATCTTCATTTGCCATCGCAGAAAAATACAATCACGATGCCTTTTATTATCTGAAAAGGCACCTCATTTTTTTGACCATCGGCGGTTTACTCAGCTGCATTATATTGGCCATGAAAATGGACTGGATGCAACAACTCAGCCGCATATTTATTGTCATTGCCATCATATTACTGATTGCAGTTTTATTTCCCGGCTTTGGCGTTAAAGTGAATGGGGCACGCCGATGGATCAACTTGGGCATTTCTAGATTTCAAGTAGTAGAAGCCGTAAAGCTTGCGTTGATTGTTTACCTGGCTGGTTACATTGTCAGGCACAAACAAGGATTACAAAATAAATTCTTTGGCGTAATAAAACCATTATTTTTGGCCGTTTTATTGGCATTTTTATTATTGCTTCAACCAGACTTTGGATCTGCTGTATTACTAATGACCATCACACTATTCATGATTTATATTGCTGGCGCACGTTATCGTGATTTGACGGTATTGGCCATATTCTCTATTTCATCCATGGCCATACTTGCCAAAGCAGAACCCTATAGAATGCAAAGATTAAATAGTTTCCTTAATCCATGGGCCGACCCATTTGATGGTGGTTTCCAGTTGATACAAGCCTTGATTGCCATTGGCAGTGGCAAATTATCAGGAATTGGTATAGGCGGAAGCGTACAAAAACTGTTTTATTTACCAGAAGCCCATACTGATTTTATTTTTTCTGTTTTTGCTGAAGAGATGGGTTTTATTGGAGTCATTGCATTGATTGCAATTTACATCACCTTGATCTGTCGAATTTTTGCCATTGCCAAACAAGCACTTAACAACGGCAAAGAATTTGCTTTTTTTGCTTGCTCAGGTATTGGCGTTTTGATAGCCTTACAAACTTTTTTAAGCATGGGTGTAAATTTAGGATTATTGCCAACAAAAGGATTAACCTTACCCTTTATCAGCTCTGGTGGCTCGGCAGTGATGATGAATTTATTAAGCCTGGCCATAGTCATACGGGTTTCCTATGAAAATCGTCGACACAACCTCAAAGCCATTCCCAAAAGCAGTGAGGCAACATCATGAAAGTTGCAATCATGGCAGGAGGAACAGGCGGACACATATTTCCAGGCTTAGCCGTAGCAAAAGAATTGAATAAAAGAAATGTACAAGTCGTATGGCTGGGTGCTGTGGGAGGTATGGAAGAAGAATTGGTTAAAAAACATAACATTCCCATTAAACTTTTAAACATAAAAGGCCTCAGAGGTAAAGGCATCAAAGGATTAATTACCATGCCATTTAGATTACTCGGTGCCACATGGAATGCCAGTAAATATTTCAAACAACAACAAGTCAATGCAGTAATCAGCATGGGTGGATATGTGGCCGCTCCAGGTGGACTAGCAGCCAAATTAAAAAAATTGCCATTGCTGGTGCATGAACAAAACAGTAAATTTGGCATGACCAATAAATACTTGTCAAAGTGGGCAAAAAAAGTGCTGACCGGCTTTGACTTGAAAGGCTTGTATGGTTCACAATGGGTAGGCAACCCAGTACGAAAAAATATTGAAGAAATGAATATGCGTAACGACCAATCCGAGCGCATCAATGTACTGATTATCGGCGGTTCACTAGGGGCCAATGCATTAAATACAATATTGCCACCCCTACTCAAACCGTTATTGAACAATAAAAAAATTGCCATTAAACATCAATGCGGTAAAAATAAGCAAGAGCCCACACAACAAGCCTATAACACACATGACCATTTAGAAATCATGCCATTTATTGATGACATGAGTACCGCTTATGCATGGGCCGACTTCATCATCGCCAGAGCTGGCGCACTGACCATTGCAGAAATCAATGCCACAGCATTACCAGCAATATTGATTCCCTACCCTCATGCGGTGGATGATCATCAAACTGAAAATGCCAAAAACATTGTTGACAATGATGCAGGATTTATTTGGCAAGAACATCAAGAAGTCGCATTATTAAATGAATTCATTACCACCCTTGTGAATGATGAAAAACGTCGAAAAAACATGGCAGTTCAATCACAGAAATTACATAAAAAGGATGCAGCAGCACAAGTGGCTCAAATATGCATGGAGATGATTAAATGAGTTATTTAACTCCCAACAATCGTTTCGTTAACCGCATGCAAAAAATACACCTCATCGGTATAGGCGGCAGCGGCATGAGTGGCATTGCAGAAGTTTTGCATAATTTGGGTTTTGCTGTCACAGGATCAGATCTGCATAACAGCGAAGTCGTTAATCGACTGATCAATATGGGCATTACAGTTTTCATTGGTCATGATGCTAAAAATATCATTTCTGCTAATGTTGTGGTCATATCTTCTGCCATACCCGAACACAATCCAGAACTTACAGCTGCGCGCGCACAGAAGAAAGCGATTTTATCACGCGCGGAAATGTTGGCTGAACTCATGCGTTTCAAAATTGGCATTGCTGTTGCAGGAACGCATGGTAAAACAACCACTACTTCTTTGATCGCCAGCGTATTGGCTGCTGGTCACTTAGACCCAACTTTTGTTATTGGCGGACTGCTCAACTCTGCAGGAACAAATGCTGGACTCGGTACCAGTGAATACTTAGTAGCAGAAGCAGATGAGAGCGATGGCTCTTTTCAACTCCTACAACCTATATTGGCAGTAGTTACCAATATTGATGCCGATCATATGCAGACCTTTGAAGGGAAATTTTCATTATTAAAACAGGCATTTGATAATTTTTTACACCACTTGCCTTTTTATGGCGTGGCCATATTGTGTGTTGATGATGAACATGTAGCAGAACTGGCATCAAGTATTATTCGTCCAACCATAACTTATGGTTTATCCGAAAACGCCATGATCAGGGCAATAAATATCACTCACCACAAACAAAACATGTCCTTTGATGTTCAGCAAAATGATACCACAATTGCTGAAAAAATAATCATCAACCTGCCCGGCTTGCATAACGTTCAAAATGCCCTAGCTGCAATTGCAATTGGTATTGAGTTGGGAGTAGATATTGCTGACATCAAATCAGGACTTCAACAATTCGCTGGTATAGGAAGAAGGTTTAATTTAAACAATAATATCAAATGCGCGAAAGGCACTTTTACACTGGTTGATGATTATGCCCATCACCCAACTGAATTAACAGCCGCCATAAAAGCTTGTCGTGGCGGCTGGGACAACAGATTAGTTGTGGTATTTCAACCACACAGATACAGCAGAACCAGAGACTTGTTCGATGAATTTACCCAAGCGCTCAATAATGCAGATGTTTTAGTCATTACTGATGTTTATGCAGCTGGAGAACCCCCCATCTCTGGTTATAGCTCTGGAGACCTATGTCGCAGTATACGTACCAGAGGAAAAATTGATCCTATATATATCGCAAACATCAACAACCTCAACAAAGACCTGGATAACATCATTAACAATGATGACTTGGTGTTAGTTGTTGGTGCAGGTAGCATTGGCCAAGTCAGTCAAAATATCATAAAAAACAAAGGACTGATTCACAATGATGAAGAAAATGGAGTTGAAAAAAAATGAACTTTACTGATTTATCTATTGCCGTTATTATGGGAGGACAATCTGCTGAAAGAGCCGTGTCTTTGCGCTCAGGTCAAGCCATTGTTAACGCATTGAAAGCACAAAAAATTCAAGTAACAGCCATTGATGGTATTGATCAGTTATTACACAGCTCATATCATGAATTTGATGCTGTATTTAATATTTTGCACGGTGAAGCTGGTGAGAATGGCCAGTTAGCAAGTTTATTATCTTCATTGAAAATAAATTATACAGGCTGCGATGTAACTGGAGCAGTACTGAGTTGGAATAAAGACATAGCAAAAACACTGGTCGCTGCGAAGGGTATAAAAACACCACATGCGCAAATATTAACCAATGCAGAAAAACTTGTCATTAAAAATGATGGGCCATGGATAGTAAAACCAACAAAAGAAGGTTCAAGCGTTGGTTTATATTATGCCGACAATGAACAAGCATTGAAAAATGCAGTTCAAAATGCCTTGAATGACGTAGACTCAATTTTAGTCGAAGATTTTATTGAGGGTACTGAATGCACAGTATCAATAATCAAAGGCAAATCTCTACCTGTAGTAAAAATTAAACCCAGCGAAGGACTGTATGATTATCAAGCAAAATATGAAAGCGCAGAAACACAATATTTTTGCCCAAGCGGATTTGATGAGCAGACTGAGAAAGCACTACAATCAGATGCTTTAATTGCTTATAACGCGCTCAAATTAAAGGGTTGGGGTAGAGTCGATTTTATCGTTGACAAACATGGAAATCGTTGGTTTTTAGAGGCAAATACTACACCTGGCATGACGCAAACGAGTTTGGTTCCCAAAGCTGCTAAAGCATTTGGATGGGATTTCAAAAAACTGGTGTTGGAAATCCTATCGACTGCTTTTCACAATGATGAGGATAAGCATGATGTCTAAAGGTAGCAAATTATCATTATTATTAATATCACTGACCATTCTTTTGATGGCTGCATTGATGTCAGGAATGATTCAATCCGAACATTGGCGCATTACAAATATTGTATTAAATGCACAATTTAAACGTGTCAATTCCGAACAAATCAGGGTCAGTGTTGCGTCACACCCGAATCGCTCTTTCTTCAAAGTAAAAGCAGATGTGATCAGAGAAAAAATCACTCAAATTCCATGGGTACAACAAGTCAGTGTAAACAAAAAGTGGCCAGATAGTTTAATCATTAAAGTGATCGAACATGAAGCCGTTGCTGTTTGGAATGACGACAAATTATTGAATGACAAAGGAGAGATTTTTGAAGTTGATAGCATTGATGACCTCACTGCATTGCCGCACATCACTGGTAATGACAACAATTCTCAACATATTTGGGAAAAATACATTCGGTTCAACAACATCATTAAAAACACTGGTTATGATATTCAATCGGCCTCAGTCAGTAACAGAGGGAGTTGGCAATTAACATTATCAAATGGCATGAGTATGAACTTGGGATCACAACAAATGGATGCTAAATTGGTGAGACTCACAGATACATGGACTCAACTGTTAAAACTAAAACAAAAAAGCCCTGATCACATAGACTTAAGATACACCAATGGATTTGTGGTCAAATGGCCACAGCCAATCATTGACCTAACAGATCAAACCTACATGAAAGGAAAAACTAATGGCTAAAAAAATTGATAACAACTTAGTGGTAGGGCTAGACATTGGCACATCAAAAATTGTTGCCATAGTTGGAGAGCATCACAAAGATGATTCTTTAGAAGTTGTTGGAATAGGATCATCTCCCTCAAGAGGCTTAAAAAAAGGCGTCGTCGTAGATATTGAATCGACGGTTCAATCCATCAGACGAGCTGTAGAAGAAGCAGAATTGATGGCTGGATGTGAGATACAATCGGTTTATGCAGGCATTGCGGGCAGCCATATTAACAGCATAAACTCTCACGGCATAGTTGCCATAAAAGACAAAGAAGTCAGCGCCAGTGATGTAGAAAAAGTACTTGATGCAGCAAAAGCGGTACCTATTTCTGCAGATCAAAGAGTTTTACATGTCTTGCCCCAAGAGTACGTCATTGATGGACAAGATGGCATCAGGCACCCAATTGGAATGTCAGGTGTAAGATTAGAGGCCAGAGTACACTTGATAATTGGATCAGATTCAGCAGCACAAAACATATCCAAATGTGTAGCGCGTTGCGGCCTTAATATCGATCAACTCATAGTTGAACAACTCGCTTCATCTGAGTCAGCATTGACCGATGACGAAAAAGAGTTGGGTATTTGCTTGGTGGACATCGGTGCTGGTACTACAGATATTGCAGTTTTCACCAATGGCGCAATCAGGCATGCATCTGCCATACCCATTGCTGGTGATCAAGTAACTAATGATATAGCCGTAGCGATGCGCACACCAACACAATATGCAGAAGAAATCAAACTTAAGTATGCTTGCGCTTTACGCCAATTGGCTTCAGCAGAAGAAACCATTTCTGTACCCAGTGTTGGAGACAGAGCACCACGAAGATTAGCCAGACAAACACTGGCTGAAGTCGTCGAGCCTAGGTATGAAGAATTATTCACTTTGGTTCATGCAGAACTACAAAGAAGCGGATATGCCGAATTGATTGCAGCAGGAATCGTATTAACAGGCGGAGCCTCAAAAATGGAAGGCACTGTTGAATTAGCAGAAGAAATTTTCCATTTACCAGTAAGAATTGGCAAACCACAAAATATTTTAGGGCTAAAAGAAGTGGTCAATAACCCAGTTCATTCAACCGGTGTTGGATTATTACTCTATGGCACAAAAAATGAGCGTCATGGGGATAGCATTAATGAATCGCCCAATTGGTTTAGCAGATTCAAAAGATGGTTTTTTTCAGAATTTTAATGAAAAAAAATGAGAGATCAATCAAAGATATGAGCATATTTAAATAATTAATATGCATAATGATTTACAATAACAATAATTGTTAATTGAAACATTTTCGGAGGTAATAAAATGTTTGAAATTATGGAAACTGACAGCACAGGTGCTGTAATAAAAGTAATAGGCCTTGGTGGTGGTGGTGGCAACACTGTCCAACAAATGGTCGAAGCCGATATCAACGGCGTAGAATTCATATGTGCCAATACAGATGTACAGGCTCTGGATAAAACCAGATGTAAAAACATCATTCGTATTGGTCAGAACGTCACCAAAGGTCTTGGAGCAGGCGCTAACCCTGAAGTAGGCAGACAAGCCGCTTTAGAAGACAGAGAGCGTATCAAAGAAGTTTTGACTGGCACAGACATGGTATTTATCACAGCCGGCATGGGCGGCGGAACAGGTACTGGTGCTGCACCTGTAGTTGCACAAATTGCCAAAGAAATGAACATTTTAACCGTAGCTGTTGTAACCAAACCATTCCCATTTGAAGGCAAAAGGCGCATGATGGTTGCGGATAAAGGCATCCAAGAACTAGAAGAGCATGTTGACTCATTAATAACCATTCCTAATGGCAAACTACTGACCCATTTCGATCGCGATGTTACATTATTAAATGCCTTCAAAGCATCAAATGACGTATTACACGGTGCTGTACAAGGAATTTCTGATTTAATTACCTGTCCCGGCATGGTTAATGTCGATTTTGCAGATGTAAAGACTGTTATGTCAGAAATGGGCATGGCCATGATGGGCACAGGCATAGGTAGAGGCGATGACAGAGCCGCAGTAGCCACTGAACTGGCCATCAACAGTCCATTGTTAGAAGACATAGACATGCATGGAGCCAAAGGAATATTGGTCAATGTAACCGCTGGCATGGATTTAAGCTTAGGTGAGATTCAAGAAATTGGAGAAATGGTCGAAGAATACACGTCAGAGACATCTACAGTGGTCATTGGAACAGCCATAGATATGGATCTTGATGGTGAAATTCGCGTAACCGTTGTGGCCACAGGTCTCAATGGCGGCTTAAATGCAGAAAGAAAAGTCAAATTAGTTCAACCAAAGACACAGGAAAAAGTTGAAATATCTCCATATTACAAGAGCCCAAGAGCGACAATATCAGCTGGTCAAAATACCGCTCAAAAAATAGAACGTACAGAAGATGAAATCATTAAGGCAGACAAAGATCCAATGATGTCTGAAGACTATCTTGATATACCCGCCTTTCTACGTAACCAGGCGGATTGATATTATACTCAAGAGAAATAATATCGGCCCAACTATAAATCGCAGTCATTTCACCTCCGAAATGACTGCGATTTGAATCGTTTGTGGTATAAAACCCACACAACGTTGTGCAAAAACAACTGAGATTTTGTTAATATTAAAAATATGTGATAAGATTCTCACTTCTTAGAGTTGTAATAAGTTTCATAATACAAGAATGATAAAACAAAGAACCCTGAAAAACACGGTGAGAGCTACCGGTGTCGGAATACATACTGGCAAAAAAGTATACATTACATTAAAACCAGCGCAAATAGACACTGGAATCACCTTCACAAGAACCGATTTATCTCCTTCTGTTACAGTCAAGGCCAATGCCAATCTTGTGGGTGACACAAGCATGTCTACCACATTGATCAAAGATGGTGTCAGAGTATCTACTGTCGAACACCTTATGGCAGCATTCAGTGGTATGGGCATTGATAATTGTGCAGTTGAATTAAGCTCTTCAGAAGTGCCCATTATGGATGGCAGCGCAGGCCCATTTGTTTTTTTGATTCAGTCTGCTGGCATACAAGTTCAACAAAAGGCTAAAAAATTTATTAAAATCATCAAGCCTGTAGAAATCAAGCATCAAGATAAAGTTGCAAGATTTACGCCGCATGATGGCTACAAACTCAGATTCGATATTGAATTTAAACACCCCGCATTTTCAGACCACACAAAATCAAAAATAATAGACATCAGCACCAATGCTTTTATCAAAGAAATCTCACGTGCACGAACATTTGGTTTCATGAGAGACATTGAAATGCTCAGAGAAAACAACTTGGCCATTGGTGGCAGCATGGACAACGCGATTGTTCTTGATGACTACAGAGTCCTAAACCAAGACGGCTTACGTTATGAAGACGAATTTGTCAAACATAAAATTTTAGATGCCATCGGTGACATTTATCAATTAGGACACCCAATTATTGGTGCTTTCTATGGGTATAAATCAGGTCATGCACTGAACAATCAATTGGCCCGAAAACTTTTAGAACAAACAGACTGTTGGGAACTGGTGACTTACGAACACAGAAAGCAAAAAGAAGAAGCACTCTATCCCGTCTTTGCCTGATAAAGACTAAATATATCACGGTATAGTTGATGAATGGCCAACAATCCAAGTTGCTGATACTACTGATCATAGTGCTTTCTTTGTATGGTTGTCGATCTGGCTTTTCAGATCAACCTAGATTTCAGGCCATTCAAGATTACATTGACAAAAACACCCTGCCCTCTGTTCCTCAGGTCAATGCTTTTGTTTTTCAAGGCTGGGAATCATTGGACAATCGCCATGTAACCATTCTTAGCAATCAAGGAAGAAGTTATTTGGTGTCCCTAATCAATTTTTGTAATGATTTAAGCTTCACACAAAATTTGACGCTGAAACAGGCCATCAGTAGCCAGTTAAGCACGCAATTTGATGCCATCATTGTCAATAAACAACATTGTCGAATCAAATCAATCCATCAAATCAACACCCAACAACGTAATGACTTACTCAATCTTGCAAAAAAGATCCGTTAACCTTATTCACACACTGAGTAAAATTAATACGAACCCCTAATAAAATTGGTTGTCCAACAATGTAAAAATTTGCAATATATCTGTAATCTGTCACAGATATATTTGTATTATTGATATATAATTGGTAATATTATTATGTAAGTGGTGGGTTTACTTGAATTAACTGTCGTAAATATATGTTACAGTTATATTTTTTGGGGATTAAGATAGAAATGAAGATTAAATATGTGGCCATTTTTGTTGTTTTTATGCTGAGCGTGAATGATGCTCATGCTGAAGGCAATGGTGTGCTTAATTTTAATAATTTCTATACTCCGTATTCAAATAACGCAGGCATCATTAATCCATCTATCAATTTGGCTCCAAATTCAGGCGATGATTGGATAAAAATCAAAAGCAGTGAAAATAATCTTTTCTCAGTTGCGAAGAATCAAGACCTCACATTTGGTGAAGAACTTGCCATTGCATGGAATTTATCTGATTCATTAAGTGTAAACTTGAGCGTCTTTGAAAATCAATTGTCAAACAATTATACTGCATCTAATGACCAAGCAGGATTAGCAGGTGTCAACAATAGACTGGGTTTCAACAAAAATTTAGTGAACAAAAGCATCAATGATTTATCAGCACAGCAGCCGGTATTAGATGCCAATAGGAACTTAACTGGTTATAAACTTGGGATTTCTTCTCAATTAGGACTGGGCAATGACTATAAGCTCAACATCAATTTTGATTATGGGCAAGTCGAAGGCGCAAACCTTGAAGGCTTTCAAAATCGAGACATCAATACCACTTCATTTGCTTTAGGTATACGTAAAGCAAAATTTGGCGCATCATTAAACACAGACATGTACTTACAGGAAGACGTTGATTTAATCGACAGATCTCGGTTAGGCCTAGAGTTTGACTGGCATTTTTCTGATGACACCAGCATTTCTTTTGGCACCAAACAACGGTTGAACAAAAACACCAATCGAGCCAGTACATTAGACAGTATTACCGGCAATGTTCAATACATAAAATTCAAGCACAATCTATAACCACCCCTACTAGATTGTCATAACCCCCGCAAATATTACATGCTTCTCATCTGATTCATAAGTCACTATTCAAAATCAATTATTTGTTTTATTAACTGACGATCTGATAGTGATTAATCACAGCTTTTGTTATAGTCTAAGTTCTTTAACTGAATAATTTTTTGATATCATGTTAGTACAAAAATTTGGCGGAACCTCACTTGCAACTACAGAAAACATTAAACGAGTCGCTCACATCATTAAAGAGACCAGTAAAACATCTAAAAAAACAGTTGTTGTGTTATCAGCCATGGGTAAAGTTACTGATGACTTGATAGACATCATTGATCTGGCTCAAAGTGGTGACCAATGGCAAACTCTTTTAGAAGATTTACAGGCCAAACACTTACAAACACTGAATGAAATTAGCAGTCAATCAGAAATTGAAACCTCCAGCCAAAAACACAATATTACTGAACTGGTTCAAAAGGCATCCAGTTACTTACAAGGGATTGCTTTATTAGGCCAGTGTCCAAATGACATATATGCATCATTGATCACGCTGGGAGAGCAA
Source organism: uncultured Alcanivoracaceae bacterium (assembly GCA_964352735.1). GTDB lineage: Bacteria > Pseudomonadota > Gammaproteobacteria > Xanthomonadales > Marinicellaceae > NORP309. The sequence goes on from CAYGTC010000007.1 coordinate 74,372, forward strand.
TTGTCAGTCATTCTTATGAAAACACAATTGATTTCAATGAACTTGTCTGTCAACATTATTGATGCACAATCCAGTATAATTACCTGCGATGACACTTTTGCCGGTCAAGTGGACTTGCAAGCTACGATAAAACGCATGAGCACGTATAAAGATATGGATACACAAATACTTCTTATGCCAGGCTTCACATCATCCAATCACGCAGGAAAGCCAACCACATTAGGAAGAAATGGTTCTGACTACAGCGCAGCATTAGCAGCGGTCAGCTTGGACGCAAAAGAATGTCAAATTTGGACGGATGTGGATGGTGTATTTAATGCCAATCCAAAAGAAGTTGAATCTGCCTATTTAATCCCGCAACTCAGCTACTATGAGGCCATGGAACTGTCCTATTTTGGAGCCAGCGTACTACACCCGAAAACCATAACACCATTGATGCATGCACAAATTCCATGTTGCATAAAAAACACATTCAAGCCACAATCAACCGGCACCACAATCAGCAATAAGAGCCAGCAATCCAATAATGTTGCAACAGCCATATCCAGCTTGCAAGACATCACAATGGTAACTGTAAGTGGTCCAGGCATGAAAGGAATGGTTGGCATGGCATCAAAGGTATTTGAAAGCATTTCAAAACAAAATATCAGCATTGTATTAATTACACAATCTTCTTCAGAATATTCAATCAGCTTTTGCATTGAATCAGAACAAAAAAACAATGCGCAAAAATGCCTTGAAGAAACCTTTGCACTTGAATTAAAAAATCACTTACTAGAACCGATCCAGTTTAAACATAATTTGGCAATCATCAGTTTGATTTCTGATAACATGAAAAAACGCAGGGGCACAGCGGCTCACTTTTTTCAATCATTGGCAATTGCCAACGTGAATATTGTTGCCATTGCACAAGGTTCAAACGAGAGATCTATTTCTGCTGTTGTTGAATCAGACAGAGTAATTCGTGCTCTCAACAGCTGTCATCAACGATTTTTTGATAGTACCCAACAAGTTGAAATCATCCTTATTGGTTGCGGTCTGGTTGGTGATGCTTTTTTGCATCAAATATTAAAACAACAAAACCATCTCAAGCAACAAAACATCAACATCAAAGTGTGTGGCATTATCAACAGCAAAGGTGCTTTGCTTAATGAAAATGGCATAGATATAAGCAATTATAAGGTTCAATTACAGTCTGAATTACATGAAATAAACAGAAACCAATTAAAAATATTCAGACAGCAAAACAACATGATCAATCCAATCATAGTTGACTGTACTTCCTCAACATCAGTAGCGGAAGCCTACTTGGATTTTTTCAGCGCTGGATACCACATCATCGCAGCCAATAAAAAAGCAAATACCTTGAGTCTTGACTATTATCAACAATTAAAACACACCGCTTTACAATACAACCGACAATTTCATTACGAAACAAATGTGGGAGCTGGTCTACCGGTTATTGATACTTTTAGAAATTTGATACGTGCTGGTGATCATTTAAATACATTTGAAGGAATTCTTTCTGGCTCAATGTCTTATATTTTTGGCAAACTTGATGAAGGTTTATCATTATCAAAAGCCGTAATAAAAGCCAAAGAAAAAGGTTTCACAGAACCAGATCCCAGAGATGACCTGTCTGGGACAGATATCGCCAGAAAAGTATTAATCATCGCCAGAGAAGCCGGTATGACTTTAGAATTAAGCGACATCACAATTGATTCACTGTTAACAGACGAATTGATTGATTGTCAAAGCGTTGAGGAATTTATGTCTTCATTAGCAAGCATAGATGATGAAATCGCTTTACGCAATGAGCAAGCCAAAAGAAAAGGTTGTGTATTGAGGTTTGTTGGCACAATCGATAATTCTGGCTGCAGCGTTTCTATTAAAGAAATCGATAAATCCTCAGCCTTATATGACATCAAAGATGGAGAAAATGCCATGGCCTTTTTCAGTGAATATTACCAACCCATTCCAATGGTACTCAGAGGCTACGGAGCAGGATCAGCCGTGACAGCTGCAGGAGTGTTTGCAGATGTAATGAAAATTTTACCCACCAAAAGCAGTTTTATATGATACAAAAAAAAATAAAACAAAAGATCTTTATTATCTTCATTTTGATAACATTATCTGCATGCCACCATAAAAAAAATATCAAAAAAAACATTGATTGGCAAGAAAGATCATCATGGTCAGTCAATGGTAAAATTGCCATTAAAGGTGGGCAAGAAAGTGGCAGTGGTAGAATTTTATGGCAAGTTGAGAATGGAACCATTCATGCACAATTTAAAGCTCCACTGGGACAAGGCAGCTGGGAGATCACAGAAAACAATCAAGAAGCCATACTGAACTCCTCTAAATATGGAAAAAAAATTGGCTCAAATGCTGAAACATTGATTTCACAGGAATTGGGCTGGCAATTCCCATGGAAGAAACTCTCCTTGTGGTTAAGAGGCGTCAAAAACCCAGAACAACTGAATAATCTTACCAACAAACAATCTCAATTTTTTGATCAAGGATGGCACATAATATTTGATAAATGGCAGGAAACATCATTAGGACTATTGCCTAAAAAAATAACAGCTACCAAACCACCATATTCGGTTAAATTAATCATTTACGGCTGGGAAGCCAACTGAAAAAAGATGCAAAAAATCATTCATCAATTAAGTCCAGCCAAAATCAACTTAATGTTAAGAATACTGGGGCAAAGATCCGATGGATATCACCTGCTTCAGACATATTTCCAATTATTAAATTGGGGAGATGACATCACTTTTAAATGCACTAAAAATGATAATATTCATATTAATGGAAACTTCAAAAACCTAAAAATTGAAAACAACCTCATTTTTAAAGCCATTCAATTATTAAAGCCTCATAGAACGATTCACAGTGGACTAGAGATATCTGTGCATAAAAGAATCCCCCAAGGATCCGGATTAGGCGGAGGCAGTTCTAATGCAGGCATCACACTCAGCACTATTAACCAATTGTGGCAATGCCAACTCAACCAACAACAATTACTAAAAATGGCATTACAACTGGGTGCAGATGTACCTATATTCGTTTCTAATCAATCAGCCATGGCCTATGGTGTGGGAGAACAATTGGTCCCATACCAACTAAAATCGATGCATTATTTTGTGTTAATTTTTCCATCAGTCAGCATAAACACTGTTGAAGTTTTCAGTCATGAAACATTATTTAGAGAAGACAAAACCATAGATGAGCAAAAAATTCACAATAAAGAATACTGGACAAATACCTGCCTGCCTGTGGTGCTCGAACACTTTCCAGAAGTTGCTGAAATCTATCGTACGGCTTCAAAAATAACACCCACATATATGTCAGGTACAGGCTCCACCCTATTTTGTAGTTTTGATTCATTACATGATGCCAAACAATTTCTGAGCCTCTGCCCAAAGCACTGGCAAACACAAATATGCCAAAGTGCAAAAAATTAAAAAAAAACAACAAATAGTCTTTTATTTATAAAATAACATGTATATAATAGCCCACCTTGTTTGAGGGAGCTCAGACCCATAAAAGAGCTTCATATAATGGGATGTCGTCAAGTGGCTAAGACACCAGATTTTGATTCTGGCATTCGCAGGTTCGAGTCCTGCCATCCCAGCCATATTCATGCCTACAATCATTTAATTGATTGTAGGCATATTTGTTTTTGGACAGTGTTAATAGCAATAGTCAAATCAATGATTTACTTCAACCGATATGAGTATTAAAATGTCGCACACATTATGCAATAATCCAAGTTGAGCAAGTAATCATGATAGTTGATAGCAATAGCATTAAACTTTTTACTGGAAACGCGAACCCAAAATTAGCAGAAAAAATTGCTAAATTTTTAGGAACACCACTTGGTAAAGCCAATGTTGGTAGATTTAGCGACGGTGAAGTTGCGGTTGAGATCATTGATAATGTTCGCGGACAGGATGTTTACATTATTCAACCGACTTGTATGCCTACTGCTGATAATTTTATGGAATTATTGGTTATGGTTGATGCATTAAAAAGGGCTTCATGTAATTCAGTCACTGCGGTAATGCCTTATTTTGGTTATGCTAGACAAGACAGAAGACCTCGGTCATCACGGGTACCTATAACATCAAAAGTTGCCGCAAAAATGATCGCAGCTGTTGGTACTGACAGAGTACTGACCATTGACCTTCATGCAGATCAAATTCAGGGCTTTTTTGATATCCCAGTTGATAATGTCTATGCTTCTCCATTGACACTCGCAGACATATGGTGTCGTTACGACTCTAATGACGTAGTGGTGGTTTCACCAGACATTGGCGGTGTAGTCAGAGCACGTGCTGTCGCAAAAAGAATTGGTGCTGACTTAGCCATCATTGACAAGCGACGTCCTAAAGCCAATGTGGCTACAGTCATGAATATCATTGGAGACATTGAAAACAAAATATGCATACTTGTTGATGACATGATCGATACAGCAGGTACCTTGTGTGCTGCATCAACAGCATTGATGGAAAGAGGATCCAAAGAAGTTGTGGCTTACTGTGTCCACCCTATTCTTTCAGGAAAAGCCATCAGCAATATTGAAAAATCAGGCCTTAAAGAATTGGTTGTTACAGATACCATACCATTAAATGAACAGGCCATGAACTGTAAAAAAATCAGGCAATTAAGTGTGGCCGAAATGCTGGCTGAAACCATCAGAAGAATTGCCAATAAAGAATCCGTCAGTGAAATGTACGTCGACTGATGACTATTATGTCAATGATATAGACGCTGATTAAAGGTTTTACTTGGTCGCAAAGTAAAACATATCATGAATAGTTTGAATATTATTCAAATGTAAAATAACCTCTTATTAGGAGATACAAATGTCAATTTTTAAAATCGATGCAGAATTACGTGAAGATTTGGGGAAAGGTGCGAGCCGCCGCCTACGTCGCGAAAATAAAGTTCCTGCAATTATTTATGGTGGAGATAAAGACCCACGCTCCATATCAATCCTTCACCACAAAGTATTGAGATACATTGAAGACGAAACGTTCTTCACCAGTATTCTTGAATTGAAAGCAACTGGTGGTAAAAGACAAAAAGTCATCTTACGTGATATGCAACGTCATCCATCCAAGCCCGTTGTTATGCATATGGATTTCCAACGCATTGCAGATGACGTTGAGCTAACACTTAATATTCCTTTGCACTTCTTGAATGAAGAAAATTCTCCTGCAGCTAAAACAGCTGGCATTATTGTTTCTCATCAGTTAACTGAAGTTGAAGTAAGCTGTTTGCCAAATGATCTGCCTGAATTCATCGACGTAGACTTGAATGATTTTAAAGAAGGCGATATCATCAGACTCAGCGACATTGAGTTACCAAAAGGCGTTACACTAACTGCCTTCACACATGGCGATGAAGAAGAGCATAATGAAGTTGTGGTATCAACCACTCATGTACAATCATCAAGCTCAACAGATAGCAGCGAAGAGACTTCTGAAGAAGCCCCGGTTGAATAAGCCTATTTAATTGATGATTTTATCAGTAAAAAAACAGCCTCTGATTGAGGCTGTTTTTTTATGTTTACTGTATAAAACCACGTAAATAAGTAAAATGCATTTATATACATTAAGGCATGATAAAATGCCACGCTAATTGATCAAAAAGAAACCAATGATATGAGAACCATCAAACTAATAGTCGGTCTTGGCAACCCTGGCATAAAGTACACACAAACACGTCATAATGCAGGTTTTTACTTTATTGATGCCCTATGCCAAAAATATGGATTTCAACTCAAAGAACATAAAAAGTTTTATGGGCAGGCTGCAAAGGTCACCATAGGCGATCATGATTTATGGCTCTTAAAACCCGAAACATTCATGAATCATTCTGGTAAATCAGTAGCCAGTATCGCCAATTTCTATAAAATCGCACCTGAACAAATTTTAGTCGCTTATGATGAACTAGACTTAGACCCTGGTGTTGCTAAATTAAAAAAAAGCGGCGGCCATGGCGGACACAATGGCTTAAGGGATATCATTGCATTGACTGGCTCTAATCAATTTTACAGACTCAGACTTGGCATAGGCCATCCTGGACATAAGAGTCAAGTGGTGTCATGGGTATTGAACCGCGCTACTCAAGACGATGAAATCAGCTTGCAACAATCGATTGATAAATCACTCAGCATCTTAGAAGATTTATTGGCAGGTAAAACAGAAAAAGCCATGAAGGATTTACACACCAAATAAAATACATTGACTGATCCGATTGACCAAATTAAACACTCCTTGTGTTAATTCTTCTTGAGATCAACCTCAAAACTGATTATTTTTTGAAGCTCAGCAAAATTACTAAACATTTTTATTTTCAACCAATTTTAGCAAACCCAATAAGCCACCTTGCATGCTATAAACATCATAGCCCAAGGTTGCTAATAAAAATGCTGCGGAGGCACAACGCATACCCGTATTTGAACAGGTTATAACGGTCATACTCTTATCTAACATTTCATCACATTTTTCTCTCAGATGCCCCATTGGAATATTGACACAATCCTGAAAACCAATATTTCTAAATTCATCTACTTCTCTAACATCTAATAATACTGCACCTTCAAGTATCTTTTCATAGGCAGCATCAACTGTTAACCACCTGACCACATGACTTTTTAGCAAGGAAGAGAATTTTTTACCAATCATCTTCATTAAAATTCCATTGCTTTTCATTCTTACTGATGCTGTACGAGGCTCCTTACTGACCAGTGCATTTTCACCGAACATCACCCCTTCACCTAATGTTGCTACCAGATCTTCACCATCAGCAACACATTTGTAAACATTGGCCTCCCCTTTTACAATGATGTAGCAATAATCACCTGAATCTCCTTCAGAAATAATTTCTTCACCTTCATTGACATAAACAGGCTCGAGGTTTTTAAAAATTTGATCGACATGACCTCTAGGCAGCATTTGCACCGCTTTTGATAACAATAAACCCACCACCCAACAGTATGACTGATGACCTCTTAATGGACTGTCTGCACTTGTTTCTTTGAATAAATTATCCCATACTGTGAAATGATCAAGAAATATATTATTCATCATCATTACTTTAGCGTCATCAGATTCCACAGATGATGTGAGCTTTTTCTGCGAATTGACCTCACCTATGGGGTAATAGGATTGTAATGAAGTTGATTTGACCGATTTTACCCGGCCAGAAGGATAATTTACCTTTACCGTACCACCAATAACATATTTGGCATAAAGCTTATTATCATCATGCTTGAAAATATCATCATTTTTTTCAAAATCATAAACTTCAAACTGTTCCAATAATAAAGGCAGGAATTTTTCCTCCATTTTATTGAAAGGATAATAATTCTTTAATTCTTCAACTGTAATCATATTTTTATCTTCACAACATCTTGATTTAACGATAGCATATTCATAAAAAAAATCAATAAAACCAGTTGCAACTTCAACAATAATTTATAAATTATGTGATAATCAAACTCATGATAAAATTTACAGACTCTAAGCGATTGTTTTATAAAAAAATAGTCATAGCTACATTATTAGGTATTAGCTCTGGATTACCACTGTATGTGTTAATACAGACCATACCTGCATGGCTCAAAGATGCCGGTGTAGATCTGTCTTCTATTGGCCTATTTCAATTAATTGGAATTCCCTACACATTAAAATTTTTATGGGCGCCTTTATTGGAGAGATTCTCTGTACCCGTATTGGGACAACGCAGGGGTTGGATGCTCTTATCACAGATACTTTTAATCTTCTTTATCGCTACCATTGGTTTTTTTAATCCAAAAGACAACATTACCATTGTTGTGTATGTAACCCTAGCTATGACCACTGTCAGTGCTACACAAGATATTGTCATAGATGCTTATCGCAGAGAGATGCTAAACGATGATGAATTAGGAGCTGGCAACGCATGGTTTGTTAATGCCTATCGATTCTCTTCTTTAGTTCCTGGATCATTCGCACTGATTTTGGCGGATAATATTGATTGGCAATTCGTATTTCCAATTGTTGCATTGTTCATGTTTATAGGTCTTATCACCACTTTATACGTCAAAGAACAAATCAACTTAGAAAAACGCGTCACTACCATTGCTGCAGCAGTTATTGAGCCATTGAAAGATTACCTCGAACGTAACACAATAACAAAAGGCATCATTTTTATTGTATTTTTAATGTTGTATAAATTTGGAGACTCAATGGCAACAGCATTATCAACACCGTTTTATCTTGATATGGGCTATAGCAAAACCGTCTTAGGTACGGTGGTCAAGTTTGCAGCGCTGTGGTCTTCTATTGCTGGTGCATTTATTGCTGGGGCCATCATGAGAAAGATATCCATCAATCAATCATTGTGGATTTTTGGCTTCTTTCAAATGGTTACCATTTTGGGGTTTGCTTGGTTATCACAATTACCAGAACCTGATAAAATCAGCTTATTTATTGTCGTAAGTCTTGAGTATTTAGGAGTCGGCATGGGTACAGTGGCTATCGTTTCATTCATGTTCAAAACCAGTAGTAAAGTATTCGCTGCTTCACAAATTGCCTTATTTACTGCCATTACAGCGATTCCAAGAACCTTCATCAGTTCAACTACGGGTTTCATTATTGAAGCAGTAGGGTATACTGAATTTTTTCTCATTTGTACAGCATGTGCTATTCCTGGTATGTTGTTACTGTTTTATGTCGCACCGTGGAGAGAATAGGACCTATTGACTCATGATTTATTGTATAATGCCAATCCGATTGATCACGCATAATTGAATATGATAGAAAACCCCAAACAATTCCCAGAAAAAGATTTTTTTATTGAAGGACCCAGCGGTAAACTGGAGTGCTTATCTGGCTTTCCTAGTAAAGCAGAAGATGACAGATTAACAGTTGGGATCATATGTCACCCTCATCCGCTTTTTGGCGGTACCATGCATAACAAAGTCACTCATATGATTGAAAAAGCATTCAAAGAGCTTAATCTGCATACGGTCCGTTTTAATTTTAGAGGGGTTGGCGAATCAGAGGGCGAATTTGATAACGGTATCGGCGAAACCGATGACCTGATCGCCATTTACAAATGGGTAAAACAAGTATTACCTGAACACAAAATATGGTTGGCGGGTTTCTCATTTGGCTCCTATGCGGCGCTGAGGGCATGTGAAGAAATTCAACCCGAACAATTTTTAACTGTGGCTCCACCAGTTGAAAGGTACGACTACACCGATGTGGTTGCACCAGAATGTCCATGGCTTGTCATTCAAGGCGAAGATGATGATGTTGTCACACCAAAAGCCGTTTATGATTATGTCAACAGTATGGATCCTCGACCCCAATTGGTCACATTTAAAGCGGGTCACTTTTTTCATCGTCGCTTAATAGACCTCAAAGGGGCAATTAAAAACGGTATACTGCGACAATTACCACAACAAACAGATGACAAAGAAGAGTCGTAAAAACGACATTTATGAATCCACTAGCCATTTATCAACAAAAACTCGATGAAGGTCAAATCAAGGAAGATACCTTGCAAAATGAAGTGGTATTGGCATTTGACAGCCTTTACCAACAATTAAAAGCACCTAAAGTACCATGGTATTTGAGGCCATTTACCAGTACAGATCAAAGCCCAAATGGCATCTATATTTATGGTTCTGTCGGTCGTGGAAAAACCTTCTTGATGGATTTATTTGTATCCACAATACCTGAGAGAATAGTCAAAAGACAACACTTTCATGCATTTATGTTATGGTTACATAAACAATTACACAGTATCAAAAATCAACAAAATCCAGTTGATATCATCATCAAAAGACTGTCATCAGAAATCAAGGTATTGTGTTTAGATGAGTTTTTAGTGCATGACATCACTGATGCCATGATTTTGGCAAGCCTGTTACAAACTATGGAAAAGTATCACATCAAACTGGTCACCACATCAAACATAAACCCTATTGACCTTTATCATGGAGGCTTACAAAGAAAGAAATTCCTTCCTGCCATCGATTGGATACAACAAAATATGTCAGTCCTTAAACTCGATGGTATGTACGATTACAGGACAAAACAAAAAAACCAAGAAAAAAAGTGGCTCCACCCGATCTCAAATCATCAACAACAACATTTTGAGCAGACCTTCAACCATTTGGTTGCCAATAACAGGCTCTATATTTCTCCAATCAGCATCAATAAACGTTCTATGAATGTCATCAAAAGGAGTGACCATCATGTTATGTTTGAATTTGAAACCCTGTGCAAACAACCCAGAAGTGCCAGTGATTACATAGCTCTGTGTGAACAGTACGATTCTATCAGCTTGGTCATCAGTAATCCGATAGAAGATGATGATCGCAATACTGCTAAACGTTTCATTACTTTAATTGATGTCATGTATGATACACAAACCACTTTATATGTACTTTCACAGGTAGATTTCATCGATATTTATACTGGACAAGACTTCTCATTTGAGATGCAAAGAACACATTCTAGATTGACTGAAATGCAATCTTATTAACCTGAATCCAGTCTATAATGGTGTCGGATTAATAATGTATTTTAACACTGACGCCATACCTAATTATCTACTGAATGTTTCAAGATTTACAAATTGACCTAGTTTGATGAAATATTCAGACTAGTATAAATTATCATATAAAATTTGATCGCTTTTGGTTTATACTATGCCGCATGATTAAGTTTAACAGAGTTTCAAAAAGTTACGGCAAAGACAACAAAGCTTTAAAAGACATAAGTTTTGAAGTTGAAGCCGGTGAAATGTTATTCTTAACAGGCCACTCTGGTGCTGGCAAAACCACCATTTTAAAATTGTTGATGTTGATGCAAAATGTCAGTTATGGACGAATCACAGTTAACCGACAAGACATCTCAACACTAAGCAGTAGAAAGATACCTGCCTATCGACGTAATATTGGCATGATATTTCAGGATCACCGACTGCTTGAAAATAAAACTGTATTGGATAACATTGCATTGTCCTTACAACTCAGGGGGTATTCTGATAACTACAGTTTTAAGAGTGCTCTTGCTGCCTTAGCTCAAGTCGGCATCGCTGACAAAGCCCCATTTTATCCTCAAGAACTTTCAAGCGGCCAACAGCAAAGGGTCGGTATTGCCAGGGCGTTTGTTGCCAAGCCTGAGATCATACTTGCAGATGAACCAACAGGAAACCTTGATCCTGACTTGTCACTCGATTTGATGAAAATATTTGAAAAGTTAAACAAACAAGGCATGACCATTATCATTGCCTCGCATGACCTGTTTCTTATCAAAAGATTACAAAAAAGGGTTTTAGTGATGGATAAAGGTGAGCTCATTGACGACTTCAGTCCTCAAAATGACATGTATAGCCCATGATCAAAAGTGCAAAAAAACCACACCTGATTTCACGATACATCAGAGGACATAAAAGGGCGTTTTATGAAGGAGTCGTTATGCCATGGAAGCATCCCGTAAAAACCATGGTTACCATTCTAACACTGGCAATTTGTTTTTATATTCCATTATTGTTGTGGACTTTATGGCTTAATTATGAGGAGTTGAAACAAAACTGGCAAAGCCAAGGCAGTATTGCGGTATTCATTTCACCACAAACTGATGCTCAAAAAACCAAGGCTTTATTAGCAGAAATTGAAAATTTCACCATCGTTTCTTCAACAAAACTTCAAGACGCAGAAGTCATCAAATCACAGTTGGCAAATGATGAACAACTCTCACAAATCATCGATATTATAACGGCACAAGATTTACCCAAACAAGTTTCACTCAACATCACTACAGAAGCCAGCCCTGAACAAATGCAAGAATTACTCAATGCATTGGATAACAATCCTCAAGTTGAATACATCAGTTATGACAGGGAGTGGCTCAGTCAAATTCAGGCCTTAACACACACGTTATTACAAATGGCACGCGTCAGTGCTGTGATTTTCATTCTGATTATTATGGTCATATTAGCCAACATCATCACCAATGAGATCACAGATCATAAAAACGAATTGAGGTTATTGGAGCTTATTGGTGCAAGTTGGGCACAAGTGCGTCGGAGTTTTCTTTATATGGGAACTTTATTGGGCGTTTATGCAGCCACCATATCTGTACTCTTTATATCATTGAGTTTCTGGTGGCTAAAAGATTCCATCAGTTCAGTACTGGAAAATTTTGGTATGAACATTCAATTGCACGGTTTGAATTACTTACAAATGTTGATTGTGATTGGGATATCTTTGCTGGTTACGTGGTTAGCTACCCGTTTATCGCTATCGAAACCAGTATTGTATCAATTATCCGATTCCTAAAAAGACATCTACATTTTTAAAAAGCCACTCATAGGTTATTGAAAATACGATTCATATGACCAAACCATTTTTCCTCAACATGCGACACAGTTCAATGAGAGGCAAACCAACCAAAGCAGTTGGATCCTGATTAATGACTTTCTCAAATAAACAGACGCCCAAGGACTCAACTTTAAAACTACCCGCACAATCATAAGGCTTTTCCTTGTCTAAATAACGCAAAATTTCTGCCTCTGATAACTGCCTAAAAACCACAGAAGTTTCATCACAATGGGAAAGCGTCGTACCATTGATGGCATTGTAAACCACCAACGCAGTATTAAATATAACTGTTTGGCCCGATGCCTTCATCAGTTGTTCATAGGCTTTTTCATGGTCATGAGGTTTACCCAATACTTCAGAATTTACGCTACACAACTGATCGCTGGCAATTATCAAGGACTCAGAGTATTGCTTGACTACAGCCTGCGCTTTACGCAATGCAATGGCTTGCACATTATCTTTAAGCGATAAATGGGCTTGTAATTTCTCATCGATATCTGGCGAGCAACACTGAAATTTTACACCCAGCCTTTCAAGCAGAGCTTTTCGATATATTGAAGATGATGCCAATACCACTTGCATCAGAATAAATCATCGCCTGATTCATTAAACAAATCAGTGCCTTCTGCACTCCCTGATTTTTCTTCTTCTGGTAATTGATTCACCAAAAAATACTCTTTAATGCTATCAGTACTATTATTAAGCACTAATTTACCTGTTTTACGATTCACATTTGCAGCAACCAATCCCGGCGGTATAGGTCGTGTGAATTGAGGCTCGTTTTCCAAGGCCACTTTCATAAAGTCAATCCATATCGGTAGTGCCGCTTTACCACCAGTTTCACCACGACCCATGCCCTCTGGAGAATCAAACCCTACCCAAGCATGCGTCACATTATTGCGTTGAAAGCCATTAAACCACGCGTCAATTTGTTCATTGGTAGTACCTGTTTTACCAGCAAGATCTCGCCTATTCAATGTTTGAGCTTTGCGTCCTGTCCCTCGTTTCACCACATCTTGCATAAATGATTCAATAATGTATTGATTTGCCGCACTGATGATTCTGGGAGGATAAACCATAGACTCTTGAGATGGATATTGTTGTTCATCGTTTGTTGATCCATCAATGACTTGTTCATTCTCGTCATTTTCTGCGATGAGGTTATCGATTTGTTGTTGTTGAATTTTTCCTTCACACTCATCACACAAAACCACTTGGGGTTGTTGAAACAATACCTCGCCATCTTGATTAGAAATTGACTCAATTAAATATGGTTCAATCAAATAACCGCCATTGGCAAATACCGAAAAGGCTCTGGACATATCCAATGGAGTGACATCAGGGCTACCCAATGCAATAGATAAATCCTTAGGTACATCAGCAGGATTGAAGCCAAATTTCAACATATGATCACGACCTCTATTGATGCCAATGCGATCTAAAACCCTAATTGAAACAAGGTTTCTGGAATGAACTATACCTTCTCTGAGTCGAGTTGGGCCAAAAAATTTCTCACTGTAGTTTTGCGGTCTCCAGGCCTTCTCTAGCTTGGCATCATCAAACACGATTGGCGCATCATTGATCAATGTAGATGCTGTTAATCCGGCATCAATAGCTCCAGAATATAATATTGGCTTAAAGCCTGATCCAGGTTGTCTTTTGGCTTGAGTCACACGATTGTATTTACTCAAATTAAAATCAAATCCGCCAATAAGAGCATTGATACCACCACTGTTGGGGTTCAAAGAAATCAAAGCCCCCTGAACACGAGGAATTTGAGCCAAAACAAACTCACCCACCATATCTCTTTTGACCATAATCACATCGCCAACCTTACCAATTTCAGACATGACAGTTGGTTTTTTTCCTATTCTTTCATTGTCAATATATGGGGCAGCCCATTTCGAAGTTTCAAAACTGATCACCACATCTTGCCCATCAATGAGTCTTACAATCATTGATTCATCTTCAACATAAGTCACCAATGCCACTTGAAAACCAGCGGTGGTAGGGGTACTTTTGATGCTTTCTATGATTTCATTAATTTTCTCTTCAGTGAAAGCCAATTGACCATTTTCATCTGTAGTTTCAACATCAATGTGCTTGATTGGCCCTCGATAACCATGCCGCTTATCATAGGCTTGCAAACCATTTTGCACAGCCATTTCGGCACTCTGTTGAAAACGAGAATCAACTGTTATGGTTACCACATAACCATCAGAATAAGCATTATCACCATACAATTCCAACATTTTTGCACGAACCATTTCAGCAATCCATGGCGCATTTAATTCAATGGCCGGTTCATGAATACGGGCGTTGTCTTTTTCATTGATGGCTTGATCATATTCTTGCTCAGTGATGTAATCCAACTCACGCATTCTTCTTAAAATATAATCTCGTCGCAACAATGCTCGCTCAGGGCTGGTGATTGGATTAATACGTGAAGGTGCTTTAGGCGGCGCAGCTAACATAGCACTTTCAGCCAATGTTAACTCATCTAGAGTTTTTCCATAATACATATCCGCAGCAGCAACGATGCCATAAGAACGATGCCCCAAGAAATTTTTATTTAAATATAACTCTAGAATTTCATCCTTACTGATGGTTTGTTCAAGTTTGATTGCCAAGAATATTTCTTTCAGCTTTCTGGTGTATGTCTGTTCTAATGACAAGAAAACATTACGTGTTAGCTGCATGGTAATGGTTGAACCACCAGATTTTTTTCGGCCAGTGGTGATCACTTCCCACACCGCACGAAACAAACCCTTAGGATCAATACCATAATGACTATAAAAGTTGGCATCCTCGCCAGCAATATAAGCATTAATCAAATTTTTGGGTACATCTTTAATGGGCGCAGGAGAACGTCTTTTTGAGCCAAAAACACGAATTAATTTACCATCTTTTGAGTAAACCCTCAGTGGTACTTGTAGTTTGTATTGCCTGATAGACTCTACAGAGGGCAAATCTTTTTCCATAATTTTGTAGGTAACAAATAGTGTAGCTACACCCAATACGAAAAAAAACAGACCAACTTTAGTGAAAAACCACAGGATTTTAAACAGTTTTTTCATAAAAAAACATCATAACTGAAATTGAAGAATTCATTGTATAAAAAATAACGAAGCAAGGGTGGCATTATCACAAAGTTTTACATTTATTTGCTTCAATTCTCATGTTTTGAGAATCGACTCCAATAGACTGGCGTCAATCCATCAATAAAGTACTCAAATATGAATGCACAAAAAGTCCTTACGCGTCTTACCTTCACCATTATTTTTATGGCGGTCATGTTACTGCCAATAACATTGAGTCTAACAGTATTTTTAAGTTCAACTCTTGTGGCTTTAATATACCACTTTTTACAAAACCACCCCATAAATTATCATTACTGGCTGAGCTTTATTTCTCAACTTTTGGCTCTAATACTCATTGCCACAAGTTTTATACTGATGCTAACCATTGGCTTTAACTGGCTTAATCAGTAGATTTCTTACACAGCACTTTGTTTTGTGAATCGCAAACAAAAAGTGGTGACTGCGACAATTGTGGATTGACTAACTCACCATGCCAATCCTTACCATCTAACGTGATGTTCATGTAACCAAACTGCTTAGCACCCATCACAATGGCTTTTTTGCCATTAATTTTCATGGCCGTAGTTTTCTTCGGATGCATGCCAGACAATTTAACGCCACTGTTACCAATGACCAATTGATCAGGATGTCTTTTAGAACTAAAATCAACCACTTGAAATCTGTGCATATGTCCAGAAACAACCAAATCCACAGACGCATCTAATGGCATAACATCAATTGCATTTTGCATGGTTTGATTGACGAAACAGTATTTTTTAGAACCGTTACCACAGCTACCACCCGCATCCAACTCATCAACACCCCACATCGGTCTGTGCATTTGTAACCAGGTTTGATTCTTATTACCAGCAGCATCAATCAAACCTTGAACCATAGCATATTGATTGATATAAGCATCACCATTTAATAAACCATAATCACAAGCGTTTGCGGAATCTACCACGGCAACATTCAGATTTTTAAAATCCAGTAAAAAAGGTTGACTTAAAATCTGAGGACTCGTGTTTTCTGCTTGTGGACAACTCAATTGTTGTTGGTATTGGCCCAATAAAGAAGAATTTACATCCAGAAAATAAAACCACCCCTGCCCAGCTCTAGAGCACAATTCATGATTGCCTCTGGCAAAAACCCATGGCGCAATCGAATTTAATGGCGCAGCTGCACTAAAGAAATCTGTTTGCCAATGTTGCCACATATCTGGGGATTGGCTTCCGACTGAGTTTTGACCGTAATAGCCACTTGGAATTTGACACAAACCCTGAGTGGTATTATCACCAGCATCATAGACTTGAACATCGCCAATACCATTGATGCTGATATTGCCTGGTGTACCACTGTAGTTATAATCACCCATATGTAAAATCACATCTGGTTTTAATGGTGATTGCGCCGCATCAGCAGCCAACGATGGAAAAGCCCAATCACTAGAAGATAACTGACAATCTTGATGAGACGACTTACAACCCGTATCACCAAAAATACTGACATGATTGACAGTATCACTCACTGCCGGTAGTGAAAATGCACTATTTGATACTTGCATAGATCTTCCAAAAGGATATATTGCCTCACAAACAGTCACTGGAAAATTTGCTGGATTAGGATTAACCCTCAAACTCATGTTGATAGGTGATACACTTGAATCTTGTGTTTTTAATTGAGGGCACGTTTGATTGACACCTGCCAATATGACTCTGGCCATAGGCATTACAGATAGATCAGTAGACTGACCGAATAATACATAAGCAGCTTCTACTTTAGGGTTTTCATGGGCCAGCGCAGTGATATTGAAGCTAAAACACACTGTAATCAAAAAAGAGCCATTGAACATTGGCAGCAGGTATTTTTTCACGGTGGACATCTCTTGTAGTGGATTATTATCAATAATATGATAATAAATACGGTCTCATATGTCCACAGTTAAATGAAGCTTAGCTATCCCTGATATTTCATAAAACCGGTAAAAAATCCATTTTATCTATATAAAACAATGTTTTAGACATATTTATTCAAATGACACTTCATTGAGGCAACGGGGCAATCAAATCAAGAATTTGTTGCTCTAACTCTTCTACCAATTCATCATAATGCGAGCCTGTTCCTGGCCCCGCAAAACCAGTATGAATATTTACTACTTTATGGTGGTGATCTAAGAATATTGAAGTTGGATAGGATTTTACTTCGTCAAGAAAACCCAATACTTTGGTTGCATCGGCTTTATCGTTGCTTCCAGCCAATAACAGTGGATAATGAATGTTATGGCGTTTTTGAAACGCTTTGATTTGGCGTTTATCACGTTCAGGCTCCTCAGTAAACTCAAAGGCTAATCCAACAATCTCAAGGCCTTTCTCGGCATATTTATCATAAAATTTCGCTAATACAGGTGCTTCATCATTACAATTGGGACACCAAGTACCGAATAAATTCACGATGACTGGTTTGCCATTAAACCGTTCATCTGTTAGACGTACCACTTGTCCGTTAACGTCTTCAAATGCAAATGATACACTATTATCCTCTGTAGTGACCTGATTCATCTCCCACGCTGAAGGCAAATATTCACTGGTGTCATCTGATAAACGACCGGTCCATGTAGCATGGTATGACTCTCTTGACCAAAAATGACCATCAGTCAGCTTATCCTGATCAATCTTTGCAGCAAATAGAAAGGCGTGCGCACCGTCAAAAGCGGACAGCTTCAAATTTTGCCCATTGACACTGCCGTCTAGAAAACGATAATCACCTGTAGGTGTTAAAAAAGTACCAGTAACTCTAGTGTTTGATTGTTGAAACTCTGCGATCGCAAGACTTTCACCATCCTCATCAGCGAAGACCACTTCCCAACTGCCTGTGGCATTGACTGGGTAACTGTTGTTGTTTAATTCCTGCTCGAAACGATAGTCATACCCTCTGGATGCACTGAATGGTAATTGCGAAGTTTTGTCTTTACCAGAAGCCGTTTTACTCCACTGCCCATTCATATGTTGAGCATCATCAGTCAACTGTGCAGAAATTCTGGCATCAAACCATTCAAATTCAATAACCACATTGTATCCGTCAAACTTTACTGCTGAAGTGTCAACCCGTTCTTGGCCATTTAATATGTGCGCTGCTAATTGGCCACCCTTTTGCTGTATCTCTATGCCAAATGGTAATTCACCACCTGGAGAATCCAAAACACCTCGCCATAAACCCGCAACCGAAAGCTTTTGTGGCTTTGCAGGCGGCTGATTGTTTAAAGCAGGCTTATCTGAAGACGATTGTTGAGAAAGGTCACAAGAAACCAAGGTGAAGATGAAAGCGATGAGAATGAGTCTTTTCATGAGTAATGCTACTTTAGATGTTTAATAAAATATTCACTGATGGTTTTCCACACATGTATTTGTGATTTTCGACCACTGATACCATGTTTAGCTCCGGGATAGATCATCGAGTCGAACATTATGCCTTGATCCTGTAATACCTTAAATAATTTAGTTGAATTGGTGAATAACACATTATCATCAGCCATACCATGAATCACCATCAATGGGCTCTTGATATTTTTGACATCATCAAAAACCGAAGTTGAATCATAACCAGATTCATTCAGTTGAGGTGTTGACATGTATCGTTCGGTGTAGAAAGTATCATACAACCTGAAATCTGTCACAGGAGCAACCGAAACACCAATGGCAAATTGGCCAGATTGATCGGCATGTGTCAGTGCTTTTAATGTCATAAAACCACCATATGACCAACCGAAAATTCCAATTTTATTGCCGTCAACATAAGGCAAAGATTTTAAATACTTGACGCCCACCAATTGGTCATCAACTTCCACACTGCCCATGTGTTTGTAGATTCCAGACTCAAATTTAACCCCTCTTCTGGCACTGCCACGATTATCAAGTGAGAACACAATAAAGCCTTGTTGTGCCATGTATTGTTCAATTAAACGGCTCCAAGCATTATTGACCACTTGTGCATGCGGTCCACCATAGGTGTAGAGAAAAACAGGGTATTTTTTTTGCTCATCAAAATTTTTAGGCAATAATACGCGATAATGCAGATCTTGACCATCTTCCGATTTTAACCGACCAAAGCGTGTTTTTTGATGGGATGCCATATATGGATGATAAGGATGATCGCTGTTAACTTCATTATCATTCAAAATGGTTAATAATTGACCCTCAACGCTGTATAAATAAGTTGAAGTCGGGTGATCTCGATCAGACCAGTTGTCAATAAAAAACCGTGCCGTTTTATCAATATTGATATCGTGCCAGCCAGGTTTTTTGGTAACTTTCTTTAAGGTACTTGGCGATTTGATTGATTGTACGTATAACTGCTTTTCTGTTACATTATCGGCATTGGCTGTGAAATACACCAGACCTTCATCTTCATTAATACTCTCAACACCATCTACAACCCATTGGCCAGTGGTCAATTGATTGATCACTTTGCCCTGTTTATCATGGTGGTATAAGTGTTGATAACCATCTCGCTCAGATGCCCAAATAAAGCCTCCATCTTTTAGAAAATACAGGTCATGATGTAAATTGATCCAGGTTGCGCTTTTTTCAGTTAAAATTTCAGACACCACACCATCTAAAGTAGCAAAGTTAAGCTTCAGTTGTTGTTGATCTCTGCTCATCAACTGGTAACTGACTTGAGAGCTGTCTGGCAACCATTTTACGCGCGTCAAATAAATATCCTGATTTTCACCAAGGTCAACCCATTGATTTTTTTGATCAGAAATTGACATTATTGATAATTTCACCTGTACATTGGGGTCACCGGCATATGGATAACGCTGATCAACAATGGTAATGTCCTCAGCATTGATTTCATAACGCTGAGTAATTGATACAGGAGATTCATCAACCTGAATATAAGCAATGAATTGTTCATCTGGAGACCACCAATAACCGGTGTCTCTGTCCATTTCTTCTTGGGCAACAAATTCAGCCATGCCATTTTTAATGGTGTCCTTACCATCAAAAGTCAGTTGTTTGACTTGGTTATTTTTCAAATCAACCATAAAAATATTATGCTCTCGAATGAACGACACATAATTGCCTTTGGGTGAAAAACGCGCATCGGTATCAAATTCATCTGAATCAGTCAGTTGCTTGACTGCTTTTGTTAACAGATGATAAACAAATAAATTGCCATTCAATGGAAACAATAACTGAGCATTATCTGGAGACCATTTATATTCAACAATGCCCTTAAATGCAGCTATTCTTTGCCGTTCTCTTCTGGCCTTTTCTTCATCAGAGAGTTGCTCACCACCTGGCATCAAAACTTGTGAGTCAACCAACATTTGTTTAGAGCCTGAGGCAATGTGGTATTGCCATAAATCATATTGGTCTTTGTCGGTGCTTTTCCCTTGTAAAAAGGTCACCCGTGTCCCATCCGGAGAAAACATGACACTTCTCATGGGTACGCCAGACAAACTTGGCGAAGAAAAAATACGTTCAATGGTTAAGTCTTTGGCGAGAGCAGCATTCATAAGCGCGAATATTAAGATTAAAATTTTCATGGCGTATATGATAGCAGAAATTAGTCAACAAAAAAGCCCAATGGTTGGGCTTTTTCAAGATTGCTGAGCGTACTCTAATGGTTACAAACCAACAATGTCCTCTAAATCAACATCAAAGCGGTCTGAAATTTGAGCCAAATGCGCCAAATCCACCAAGCCTTTTAGGCTAATCACAACCAATTCGTCGCCCTCTTCCATCACAATGATCATTGCATCCTGCAAAAAATGATCTTTCATTTTTGCTGTAATATAAACCATTTCATCTTCTTCCTTTACCGTAACGATTGGTTCATATCCTGACGCAGTCAGGTTATCAATCTTATCATTAATTAAACGATTCAGCCGTGGAGTATTCGCTTTTTTATCCAGTTCATAAACAGAGACACGAACCATGTCGAGATCCTTCATTATCTTACTGGCGTCTCGGGCCTCACTGTCATCAGCAAATGCCAGCATGGTTTTTATAATTCCAGTACTTAAATTGATATTTACTTCTGGGCCACTGCCAACGGCGCTGGTAATTTCATCGATAAATGAATCGGCACTGGCAATAGAAACCGAAAATGTTAGTAATAGTGTTAAAAATAATTTTTTCATGATTTTCCTCGTTTGTCATATGTACCCAGTTAACGAAGAAAGTGTATTTTTGTTACGATATTGTGAAAATTATTTTGTTATTCATCAAATATTCAGGATCAACAGTACTTTTGACATAATTTTAGTGCTTATTAATCAGGTATCAGTTTAGATTGGATGGGGGTTCTTATTAACCTTGCGGAATAATAGTAAGTAGTTATTAACCCGAAATATTTCATCAAAACGATAAAAAATTGATTTTATCCATGAAAAACAAGGGGTTAAACGATTTTTGTAAAAGTGCATTTTGTACCTGAATGGTTTAATGATGAAATATTCGAGCTAAAGTATAAGGGCATCAGAAATACCAAAGCCCTTATACTCCTGATAAAATGCTCAGTAAATTTATGATAAACCCTCAATATATTCATAAACGGCTTGCGCATGTCCTTTAACTTTGACATTCCTCCATTCTTTAATCAGCTGGCCTTCGGCGTCAATCACAAAAGTTGATCGCACTATGCCCATGTAAGTTTTGCCAAAATTCTTTTTTTCCTGGATCACGCCAAAGTGTTGACAGACCTCTTCTTCTGTATCTGCAATCAAATCAAAACTGAAATCGTATTTGGCTTTGAAATTTTCTTGACGTTTTAAGCTGTCTGCTGAAGCGCCCAAAATATTGGCATTCTTATTTGAAAATTGCGGGAAAAGTTCTGTAAAATCACAACTTTCTGTCGTACAACCAGGAGTGCTGGCTTTAGGGTAAAAGTATAAAACCAGATACTTTCCTTGGTAATCAGAAAGTTTTACCGATTTATTACCAGTCAGTAAAATATCAAAATCTTTAATTTTTTCGTTAATCTTAACCATTTGTTAAACCTTTTTGGATAAAATAGGCAAGTTAAACTATTTTGAGAAAAATGTCCAACTTAACTGGAAAAGAATTATATGGCAGTATGACTGCTCTGGTAACACCGATGTCAAACGATGGCCTGATCAATTTTGATCAATGGCGAAGATTGGTCATGCATCAAATTAATGCGGGGACTCAAGCCATCATTGTTGCTGGCACAACAGGAGAGTCAGCTTTAATCGATCATAGGGAGTTTTCGCAATTGCTGAGAATCGCTGTCGACTGTTGCCAAAACAGTAAAACTGCTGTCATTGCCCAAACAGGCACCATTGCAACAGACACGGTTATTACATACAACGAAACAGCAAAAAAGTTGGGTGCTCAAGCTGTTTTAGTGGTGACCCCTTATTATATTCGTACCACTCAACAAGGTATGCTTCAACACTTCAAGAAAATTGCGGATGCCAGTGAATTGCCCTTAATATTGTATAATGTTCCAAGTCGCACACATAATGACCTCTTACCAGAAACCACTGCTAAGCTGGCCAGTCATGACAACATCATTGGCATAAAAGAGGCATCACCTGAAAAAAACAGAATAAAAACATTGTGTGCAATGATACATGATGACTTTGCCATTTTATCAGGCAATGATGATACATTTCAAAGATCGATGCAAGAAGGGGCCTGTGGAGTAATCAGTGTTGCCAGCAATGTTCGCCCCATTGCCATCGCTGAAATTTGTCGACTGATGAAGCAAGGTGATATCAATACCGCAAAAAAACGTGATACTGAGCTGATTCCACTGTATAACATGTTATCATACCAGCCCAATCCCATACCCGTGAAATATTTACTGCATCAAGCCAAGGTCATTGACGATGGTATCAGGTCACCATTGGTATGGATGAACCAGAAGATGACAGATGATGACAAAGAGACTGATAACATAATTAAAGAATATTCAAAACTATGAAAAAATATATTTTACTTATCGCAGCATTGGTGCTGATTAATGGATGTAGATACATCAATACCAAAGAAAAATACATAGGCGCACAAGAATCTCAATCACTGACTATACCTCAAGGTATTGATACTCCTAATGCATCCTCAACACTTGAAGTGCCCAAAGTCAATTCAGCACAAGAGACCAGCAATACTCGCTCAAAACCTCCTGAAATGCCTTTTAGGACACGACAGTCAGAAAGTGGAGGTTTAAAAATAGTCAATGAAAATGGATACCCAGTATTGACTGTTAAGACCGAAAAAACTTTTATTTGGGAAGCCATGAACAACTTGGAGATTGAAAACTGGAGTCAAGAAACCACAGATGAAACAAGCTGTCTAATTACATTAAAATATGTTGATAAAGCAGCACAAGATCGAAAAAAATCTAACTTTATCAAAAAGATATTCACCAGAGACAAGCTATATTCTGATTACTCTGGTTTGTATGATTTGAGTTGTTCAGAAGACAATAACTTTATCAATGTCAAATTTGCCAAGCATGATGGCAGCATAGCAAAGACGTTTATTGCTGATAATGTTATGAATAAATTGTATGAACAATTTGAATAACCAGAAAACATCAGCAACGCTTAAGTACAGCTAAAAACACATCAATGTACGAGCGCTACCTTGATGTATTAAAAAAACACTATCCTGTTAATAAGTTAGCGCCAATGCTTGCTATTCTTATAGCACTTTCGCCTTTTTCTATTGACACTTATTTACCGGCCATACCTGCTATGGCTGGTTATTTTGCTACTGATATACATTTAATAGAGCTTTCATTATCAATATATTTACTCGGTTACGCCATCGGTCAAATCGTTGGTGGCCCGATATCAGATAATTATGGAAGAAGAAGAATTGGCGTCATTGGACTTAGTGTTTTCTTTTTTTCCAGTATTGCCATCATTTACGCCCAGACTGTAGAACAATTATTACTTTTCAGGTTTATTCAAGCATTTGGAGGAGGTTTTGGCCTGGTCATTGGCATAGCCATCATCAGAGACTTGTATGAAGGCAAAGATGCAGCCAAAGTTTTTACATTGGTGGGTTTCATCATGATGATTGCTCCATTAATAGCGCCAACAATTGGTGCTGTATTACTGCATTATTTCAATTGGCAATCTATATTTGTGTTATTGGCTATTTATGCCTTAATTCAAATTACTGTAGTGATACTGTTTATTCCTGAAACAATAAAGTTAAGAAAAATTAATGGATTTGTACATTTAAGTTTTTCTCAAGTATTAAGCAATTATAAATCCATCATCATAAATCGATCGGCTTTGCCATTTTTATTGTGTACTGGATTTGTTGCAGCAACCATGTTTTCATATTTAACTGAAGTTTCATTTGTTTACATTGAGTACTTTGGGATCAGCGAGCAATTGTTTGCGTGGTTTTTTGGCTTGAACATCATCAGTATGATGTTTTTTAATCGCATCAATCGATATTTACTCGACCTTTGGCAACCAACAAAAATTCTCAAACTTGGTCTAATTCTTCAACTTGCCGCGACCATTTTATTATTAATCAGTGCAGTTTTGGTATTAGAAAACATGACTTTCACAGTCTTAATGATGATGCTTATTATTGGTGCATTTGGTTTGATTGCACCCAACAACATGTCTTGTTATATGGAATATTTTCCAAAAACAAGCGGTACAGCCAATGCCATCCTCGGTTCATCACAATTCATTTTTGGTGCCATCATCAGCCTCATCATATCAAAATTACACAATGGCACAGTATTGCCCATGTTTGGTATGATGTTATTGACGTCTATATGTGCATTCTTGAGTTTTAACATGAGGAAATTGTGATATTTACCACAGTTATGAAACTTTCTTTCAAACATTTGTTCTATTTCATTATAATGAAGTCTCATAATATCTGCTCAAAATCAATCAATGAGTTGATTAATTATCAGAGAACATTATTTGATTCGTGAAAAAAGATAAAGAAAAATCCATATAACTATAGTGACACGTAAAAATGATTATATTTACCAATAATTGGCACTTAAACAAAGTTACCCCCCACTCTATTTTGGATTGTCCGTATGTTTTTTCAAACCAAACATCAAAAACTCTATCACTTAACATCAAAGGTTAGCATGAAGAAAAAATTCATTTTATTGTTTACATTGTGTATTCACTCATTATTAATGGCTGAAGTTGAATTCAGAATCACTGACAGTAATGCAAGTGCCATACCCATTGCCATTTTGCCATTTATCAACAACACCCAGTCAACACTTATTGACAAAGTTATTGCTGATGACTTAGCCCTATCGGGGCAATTTAGACCCTTGTCTAAAGAACAGCTAATTGAGCGACCTCAATTTGCCAATCAAATCAAGTATGAAACATGGAAAGCCTTAAAGGCAAATTACCTAACCATTGGTTCAATTAAAGCATCCGGCCCTGGGCGGTATGAACTTTATATTAAACTTTTTTCAATTGCTGAAAAGAAACAATTATTGTCTTTGACTTTACCTGTGCTTGAAGGTGATTTGCGTTCAGGTGCTCATTACATGGCCGATAAAATTTATGAAGAAATCACAGGCATCAAAGGCATTTTTTCAACAAAAATTGCATACGTAACAGCTACCAAGAATTTAGATGAAATCGAATACCAATTATTGGTAGCTGATTCAGATGGCAAAAATGCACAAGCATTGGTAACGTCTCAACAACCTCTGCTGTCACCTAAATGGTCACCCAGAGGAGATAAAATAGTTTATGTATCTTTTGAAAAAGGCAATTCAGCCATCTATGTTCAAAACCTATCAACTGGAGCAAGAGAATTGATGAGCAGTTATAAGGGCATTAACAGCGGTCCATCATTTTCTCCTAATGGTACTAAATTGGCATTAACGCTTTCAAAATCTGGTAATCCAGAGATTTACGTGATGGATATTTACAGCAAGGCCTTAACTCAAATCACCAACAGTTGGGCCATTGATACTGGGGCCAGCTGGTCACCAGATGGGAAAAGATTGATTTTCACATCTGACAGAGGCGGAAAACCCAATTTATATGAAGTAGAAATTGACACGCTTCAACCAAAAAGAATTACTTTTGAAGGCGATTATAATGCTGGTGGCAACTATTCTCCCAATGGAGAATACATTTCATATGTCCAAGGCAATAAAAATGATTACAGAATTGCTTTAAGGCACAATAAATCTGAAACCAGCCAACAAATCAGTAATGGCCCCTTGGATGAAACGCCAACTTTTGCACCCAATAACAACATGATTCTTTATGCTACTAAAAATAAAAAAGGTCAAGGCATACTGATATCATCCAGCTTGGATGGAGCCACCAAGAACCAACTCATCGTATCAAATGGACACATCAGAGAACCTGCTTGGTCTCCTGTAATCAATTAGGAAACCATTGACCAAGCACATCAAACGTACCCAGCACACTATATTCATAGACCATGATGAAATGGTCTATGAACTGGTTCGATCAAAAAAAAGAAAACGCAGCATTGCACTTAAAATCAGGGAAGACAATGCGATACAAATTAATTGTCCATACCACATGCCATTGGATGTGGTTGAATCATTCATTGCCAGCAAAATACATTGGATACAAAAAAACCTCAAAACCCGCTCCGACAGACCTAATACACCAACTCTCATGTACATCAATGGAGAGCAACACCTTTTTAAAGGCCAATCATTTGTTTTACAGTTGATGCACGGTCGTACAAATGAAGTCATGTTGAAAGAAGATCAACTTTATATTTTTCATCGCCGCGGTGCTGACATCAAAAAGATACTCAGAACATGGTACAGGCAACAAGCACTGAATCAACTTTCAGCAAGAACACGGACACTGGCTGAGCAGTTTCAATTACCAGTCATAAAAGACATCAAAGTGCGCTACATGAAAGCCAGATGGGGCAGCTGTAGCAGTGATGCAGTCATCACTTATAACATCCATTTAATAAAAGCACACGATGATTTGATTGACTACGTAATCATGCATGAATTATGCCATTTAATTCACCACAATCACAGCCCTCGATTTTATCAACTCCAATCACAAATTAACCCCAATTGGAAAATACATAAACAAAAACTCGATCAACTCTCAATCATGTATTAATTGGATTTAACATTAGGACCTTATTCAGATCAGCGCAGCCGCATGATTGCACTTTTATTTTAGATCTTTACCCTGATTGAGATTTTGGTATTGTTTTGGAGTCAGGCCATATTGTCTTTTGAATAATTGTGAAAAATAAGATATAGACTTAAAACCGTTGGTGTCTGAAACAATAGAAACCTGTGTGCCTTTTTTCAAAGATTCGGCTGCTTTTTGTAACCTGAACTCTCTTAAAAAATCCAATGGCGTTCTATTGATTAATGCTTTGACCTTTCTTTGCAATTGTCTTTCATTGACAAACATCACATCTGCAATGTCTTTAATAGTGATGGATGATTCTTGATAATATTCTTCGAAATAATTTTTTAACTTCTGTATGAATTGTTGATCAATTTTAGCCAAATCAGCATAAATCAGGGCTTTATCAGCATTTTGATCATCAGGTATATTCTGTAATGCTTTGCTGAGTATGCCTCGAACATTTAAAATATTTTGAATTTGTAAATTCAATTCTTCGGCATCAAATGGTTTATTAAGGTACATATCAATGTTTTCTCTCCACCCTTTGATTCGACTTGACTTTTCATCCAATGCCGTAAGAATCACCAAAGGAATGTGCGAGGTGACCGTTTCTGAACGCAATCGTCGACACACTTGAAAACCATTCATACCCGGCATCATCACATCACAAATAATAATATCAGGCACATGTTTCAATGCTTTAGCTATACCGCTTTTGCCATCAGCAGCCGAAAGGCAATGATAGTTTTTTGATAAAATACCTTGAATATATGCCCGCATATCATCATTGTCTTCTATAACAAGCACCGTGGTTTGCTTATGTACATTGTCCTCAATGGTCAATGTAGGTGCATCAATTATGCTCACTGGTGCAGATAAAGCACTGTTATGTATCGGGAAAGAGACAGAAAATATCGACCCCATTCCCAGCTCACTGTCGAGCTGTACTTCTCCACCATTAAGAAAAGCCACCTCTTTCACCAATGCCAAACCTATTCCAACCCCTTGTAAAGTTTGATGTTGCGACAATCGGTTAAATCTTTTAAAAATTTGTTTTTGGTCTTGTTCGCTTATACCTGGTCCGTTATCATCTACATAGATTCTTAGGTTTTCACCTTTTATTTCTGTACCAATTTTTATTTCTCCACCATCTGGTGTGTACTTGATGGCATTTGAAAGAAAATTACCCACTGTTGCTTCAAGTGCATCTTCGGTAATATTGATGCTGACTTCATCTAAGTGTTCAACGTGAATCATTAAACCCGACTTGTGGGCCAAGTGAATATAAGGCTCTATCAAGACTTTAATACGAGTAGCCACATTGACTTCTTTTTTCTGATGAGGCCCATCTTCGGTTAACTGAGCTAAATTCAACATTTGATTGACCAATCGAAGCAGCCTTTTGGCGTTTCGTAAGACCATATCAAAGGTTTCTTTCTTGTGAGATTGCTGTTCTTCTTTTTTTAGTTCTGCAATTGGCCCCATGATTAATGTGATGGGGGTTCTGAATTCATGAGAAACATTAGAGAAAATTTCATTTTTTCTTTCCATCAAATCTTCTACAACCTGTTTTTGTTGTTGGATGTGATGAGTCTGTTTTTCCACTTGATTTTTTAAATAGCGATTAATTTTTTGTTGGGCTTTTATTTTATGACGAATAAATAACACAATGCCTAATAGCAGTAGTATCGCATATATCATATAAGCCCACCAACTCAACCATGGCGCAGGATGAATGGTGAAATCCAATCGAGCAGACTCAATGTTCCAGTAACCATTCAAATCAGTTGACCTCAATTGTAAATGGTAATCACCAGATTTAAGGCCTGAAAAAATCAATTGATTATTATCCTTTGGTAAATCCACCCAATCAAGTATATTTGGCACTAATTTGTACTGGTAATTTATGCCTTGAGGTTTGTGATAATTAAAGCTCACAAAATCCAATTTGATCACTTGATCTTTATAGCTGAAATCCAAATGATTGCTTTTGGAAATTTTTTCGTTCAAATAAAAACCAGTATTGGCCGCTGCATTGACACGAACCACCTCATTCATCAAGTGTAAGTCAGTGAAGATTGTTTTTGTGGTGCTTTTTCTATCAACGATCATATCTGGATAGAATCCCACAAACCCTGAGCCGCCAGTAAAATAGAGCTTTCCTTTTTTATCAATGTGCTTATTGTAAGTAAGATCCAAATAACTGTGCTGGTTTGAACCAAAATAC
Source organism: uncultured Alcanivoracaceae bacterium (assembly GCA_964352735.1). Lineage (GTDB taxonomy): Bacteria > Pseudomonadota > Gammaproteobacteria > Xanthomonadales > Marinicellaceae > NORP309. Next base: position 104,212 of record CAYGTC010000007.1, read on the forward strand.
AATTGAGTCATGCTTTGATCAATCTTTAATTTTATTATCCCTTTACGGCTTGAACACCACAGATTTGATGATTTTTCATCATAATGCATAAGTACAATCTGGTTATTCGATGAAAACAACACATCATCAAAATAGTGCTTAATTAAATGATTATCGTCGTTAAAATAGTACACACCATGATTTCTGACACTCACAAAAATGTCATTATGATTGCCCAATTCAACATTAAGTATATCTTTATCAATCAAAAGACCATCACGATCTTTATATTCCTTGATCAAGCCATCACGTTTATCAAAATACAAAAGCCCTTGAGTTGTTGGCAAAAAGATTTCATTATCCTTACGAAACACATAATTCTTAAAACTAATCCTATTGTATTTTTTATCAGGTACATCCATCAGAGATAACTGATTGCTTTTAAGAGAAAATTTATACAAACCTTCTGTGGTACCGACCAAAAGACTATCAGTTGTCAATTGCATGGAGAAAAATGTGGTTTTCCTTAATAAATCATTGCTGTAATTGACCACCGTTTCCAATAATGGCTCATAACTTAAAAAACCTTCTGAACTAGAAATCCAAAGTTTCTGGAGTGACTGACTAATAGAATAGATCGTCATATCTTTACTTGAATGAGTACTATCAATCAAAGCTGCATCCAAATTTATCATTTCACAATGATCGCTGCCATATTTGATCAGGCCATACTGAGTGCCTAACCACAAGTCGCCATTATCAGAACTTTCAATGCTTCTTATAACTGGACTGTTAAGGCAGTCAACACTGTTATGACTTGCCGTTTCGAATCCAAATGCCAATGATGATAAATCCAGCACATTTAACCCATATGAGAATCCTCCAATCCATAACAGACCATCATTTGAGAGATAGAGTGACGTAATATTCTTATCATTTAAAGCATATTCAAGGCCTTTCTCATAAGTGAATTGATTAACAGATAAGTCTTTTGTATTGATTTGAAAAACACCACCTCCTATGGTTGCCACCCAAATTTCATGTAATCGACCAACAATAGATAAAACCCTTGTAGTATTGGTCAAACGCGGCGCTTTAACAAATGTCCTTGACTGTAAATTGAACCTCATTAACTTTTCTGAGGTTGCCAACCACAGATAATCATCTTCATCAATGAAAAAGTCATGAATGGAAAGGCTGTTTTTTTCAAAAGATATAAACTCAAAATTTCCAGTGTTTACATTCGAAAGAAAAAAACCACCTTTGACACCAATCACTAAGGTGTCACTATTATGATGTGTTATGGAATCAATTTTTTGCTTTGATGGTGCTAACAAAGATATATTATGTGGTTTTATGATTTTATTCATTAAAACCTGATAAACGCCCTGATCAGTTGCTAACCATAGATTATCACTCTGCTTATCATTCAAAATGTCAAAAACTGATACAAACCCACTATTTCCTTTATCGACTTTTACCAATCGATCATTTTCTAAATACAACAGACCATACTTCTGAGTACCAACCCACAACAATCCATTGTGATCTATTAATAATTTATTAATTTTAATAACTGAATTGATATGAGAAGCGTCAATTTTTTTAAAATTTCTGCCATCAAATGAATACAGACCTTCTCGAGTACCAATCCACATAAGCCCATTTGTATCTTGAGCAATCGATTTAATTGATGAATTAGCTAGGCCATGCTTATCGTCATAATGGTCGAAAACAGCGACGACTGCAAACAGCTTGTTTGATAAAAAAAGTAAAAACCACAAAATGGTCCAATAGTTTAATATGTTCTTTTTTGTCACACTGGCAAAAAACAATGGCAGTTTCTTTTAAAGCGCACATCATAACATAACCATACGCTGTATGATTATGGTTTTTTCAGTAGACAGATTAAAGTGCATTTATAAAAATTTAATCAATATGGGTATTTTCTTAGATTAATTCATCTCATATGATTCTGTAAATAGGTTTCATACCAAAAAATTGAATGATAGACACAAAAAAACAATTCAAAACCGCTGGCTATCGAATATATTTGACCATAAAGTATACAAATTTGGTTATCTTATAACCTAAATTATTAAATATACGAAGATTACCTTCAATGAGAATTTTTTAAATCATCTAAATAACCATTATGTTTAATGGTACCACCAGGAGTAACACTCATCATCATGTGGGCGATCATCTTTTGGTGGCGCACCATCATCAGAATCAGCGTCACTAAATTGATCAATCAATGACTGCGGTGCAACAGGACATAACAATTCAGCCTCTGATTGACCTAATTGTATATTGTGCTGGATGTATTCTACTCCATGAAATGCACAGGTTTTGGCCGTTGCATCTGCAGGTATACGTGCGTTAACATTTGAAATCATTAGCCCTATTCCCGCCATAACCATAAAAAATCTATTCATTGTTCTTACCTTTATTTTTCTAAACATTATTGATACAGTGTCAACTGTCTGACAATTGTTCATTGTTTTTTGCGTTTTTTTGATGAATGTTATAAACCATATATTTTTTAATCTGATAAAAAATCGATTTCACCTATAAATAACACTATTTATTATCATATTAACTGGCATGATTAACATCATAATTATAAGTAAAAATTGAGAACAGGCAATGTGATGATATGCACAAAGGAGGAGTCTTAAAAACTCTCGGAGCCTTAATTAACTTTGCAGCTGTTTAAGTGCTACCAGATCAACAAAATCCGCATCAGCATCCTTTAAAATTTCCATGCCTTTTGCAATGGATTGTTGAGCCTGATTGTCATTACCGATTTGTTGATATATTTTCGCTTTTAATAAATGGGATTTTATAAATAATGGATTCCGATACAATATGAAATCCAGTTCTTTCAATGCTTGATCCGTTTTATTCATTTCAAAAAGAATATTGGCTTTACCATATATAAATAAATCAACCACATCAAAGGTTTCTAATCCAATGATTGATTGTTTTGAAGCTAAAATGGCTTCATCAAGTTGCGCAATTGATTTTTCTAAATCTCCTTGCCAATAAGAGACTCTTCCATTCCAGGCTATGATGTATTGATTATAGTAAGATACAGGGAATGTTTGCAAAAAAACCTCAAATTTAGCCAATTCTTGGGTAAACTTTTCTTCATCCTCCATCTCCATATAAATCAAAATATAGAAAACAGAAATCAAATTAGTAAAGGGTGGTTTGGTATTCTCTTTTAAGGTTTGGGCATACTGTAGCGCTTTATCAAAATCACCTTGAGACATGTATAGCATGACCCGGCTTGTATCAACTGTAAACAGATATTGTAACGGAGACAGAATATTCTTAGCCGGTTCTTGCATGATTGTTAAGGTCTCTAATGCTCTTCTAATTTGTCCAGTCCTGGTAAATATGGATATTTTTTCATTCAAAATATTGAACTTTTCCAAATCACTGCTTGATTGAACAAGCAAGTCATCCAGTTTTTGCAAAGCCTGTCGATAATCTCCGGTTAAGGCTATGGTACTGGCAATGGCCACTTCTGCTTCATAATCTTTACTGCCAAGGATACTGGCTTGTTGATACATAGCAATGGCTTTATCAAACATGCTGAACTGCCTGTATGCATTTGCGAGTTCCATATAAGCATCGACCTTATCAGGGTTGGCAGCTAAATATTTTTCTAATACTTCCAGTGTTTTATCCTTCTCACCCTTGACCCGATAGATTCTTCCCAAATTAACAAATGTATTGTCATTATTACTGTCCAATGACAGTAGTTTCTCAAATTGTCTTTCAGCCTTATCCAATTGGTCATCAGAAAACAAGTACTTTCTGGCCAAAGCTGCATTGGCAATGGTACTGGTAGGGAATACTTTGGTCCATGTTTCAAGTACCAGCAAGGCATTTTCCTGCTGCCCATGCATATCAAAAAGATTGGCCCTGAGTTGAAAGACAGATTCTTTATAAATCTTATAATCCAACTCCAAAGCTTTTTTAGACTGTTTAATGGCATTAGGGAAATCACCAACCGCCTGATAATAATTGGTTGCCAATACATTTGCCTCAGCAAAACTTTCATCCATTTCCAAGGCCATCAGTACATCATCAATAGCGCCTTGATAATCATTGTCAAAAGTCACTTTATTTTTGGCCGATATGACGTATTTGATGGCCTCTAGATTGTTTGATGTGTGATCTGCAATGGCTAAATCAGGAATGATATTTCCTGAAGAATCATTTTTTTCCAATAAATAACTGCTGATATCATTAGATATTTGATCCAAAGCTTTAAATATATTGTCATTGATGGTATTAAGTACTTTTTCCATAATACCCGTTTCAACATTATACAGTTTAGCCTCAAATTGCAGCGCATCATTTTTATTGATAAAAGAACCCAAAACCAACCACTTTTGCGCATTATTATTAGCCACCTGTAAAGCCAGTGATAGCGGAACATTCAAAGAGCGGTTAAAGCCTTTATCGCTGAGTTCATTGAGAACATTTCTAGAATCATAAGGTGTTGTCACAGAGATATTTGGAGTCCTCTGTAAATCCTTACTGAATAACCAAGTAGCCCCATAACTCAACCAGTCTAAATTACTGTCATTGGTTTGATTGTCCCAAAAAAATGAAATGACCTTATTATGAATGTTGTTATTCACCTCAATTGGTTCAACACGATCTACTGATTTTGTGACTTGTGAAGTTGGTATTAAAGCATTAACTTGAGGCACATCCGGGCTATCAGGTATGATGACAGGCTTAATCAATACATTAATGGCAAAAAACGCAATAATAACATTGACAGGTATACTGATGGCCTCGGTAATGGTCCACCGATCTTTACCAGGTCGGCCATGACCCCAAGCCAATAGAATGACAGAGGGCAAAAATGTTAGCATTCCAATAAAAACATAAGATGAAAATTGGCTGGATATACCAAAGCGATCACTCATCCAATCAGCAATTTCAACAAATAACCACACTGCCGCAACATACATCCCGATGATTTGAGGAATACGCCGATAAAAAATTTCTTCTATAAGTCCGCTATTGTTTGTCATGATCTAATAATATCATCTTTATTGCCTAAAATAGAGATTGTAGACAAAAAAACAAACATAAAATTCCAATCTAAAACCCTACTTTTATCTAAATATAACATTATCAAAAACTAAAATTAGAACGAATTAATGAAGAAGGCATTTAAAAATGACAAAACTACAGATATAATAATTCGCAACATACAATTAGAGGATAATCATGGTAACCATTACAGTTGATATAGATGAACAAGTCAAAGAGCATTTTAACAAATTCATAGAAAATCATGGCACCAATGTTGATGTAAAAGACATAGTTGAGGCGAAACAAAAAATTGCTGAAGTCAGAACTAGCAATTCCGATGGTTACGTTATAGAGCAAATTAACTCACTTGAAGCCATGTTATCAATGGTGGAAGACAAGATATGGAAAATAAATGACTCCAGCCTTGAAAAAATTAACGCGACCATAAAATACTTTGTTGACGACGATGATATCATTCCTGATCATATTCCTGGTATTGGCTACTTGGATGATTGCATCATTATTGATAGCACCATGGATGATGTATATGAAGAACTAATGGAATTTAAAGATTTTTGTAGAACTCGTTTGGTTTATGCTCAAGGTGAAGAATTCACTTTTGAAGACTGGAACAATGTCAAGAATCAAGAAGCCACCAGCAGAGTCAGAAACAGAATGTTAAGACGATCAAAAATGAGAAGAAGATAATCCTTGATGGACTATCCAACATCATTACATGCCCAAACACATAAAGTTTGGGCATTTTTTTATCAATATCATTTATAAAAAAGAGGCTTAAACAATGAATCTCAATCTCAGTGGCAAAACAGCATTAGTCTGCGGTTCTAGTCAAGGCATGGGTCAGGCCATCGCCATTCAATTGGCAAACCAAGGAGCCAATATTGTACTTTTTGCCAGAAACAAACAGGCCCTTGATGCGGTTCATCAACAACTTGATCATAGCCAAGGCCAAACTCACCACACATTAGTGGCTGATTTTTCGAATGTTGAACAAGTCAAAAGCACATTATCTGACTTTATTAATTCAGGAAAATCCATAGAAATAGCCATCAACAATACAGGCGGACCAGCACCTGGTCCTGCCCACAATGCCAATAGTGAAGACTTTGTTGCTGCTTTTAGCCAACATTTGGTGTGTAACCATGAAATCATGAAGTTGTTATTACCCGGAATGCAAAGTGCTGGTTATGGCCGAATCATCAATGTCATTTCTACCTCTGTTAAGCAACCCCTGACTGGATTAGGTGTGTCCAATACTGTCAGAGGGGCAGTGGCCAATTGGGCTAAAACACTGGCCAATGAACTCGGCCAATACAATATCACTGTTAACAATGTCTTACCTGGTGCGACAAACACTAAAAGACTGGATGCTATTATCAAAAACAAAGCGGCCAAACAAGGCGTCAGTGAACAAGAAATGGCCAACAAAGAAAAATCCATCATCCCTATGCGGAGATTTGGTGAAGCCAGTGAATTTGCGGATGTGGTTGGGTTTTTAGCATCACCTGCAGCAGGTTATGTCACAGGCATTAATTTACCTGTAGACGGTGGCCGCACTACTTGCTTATAATCCCGTTATGCTAAAAATTTGTAACTATATTGATGGAAAATTGATCAACCCCGTAAATGATCAATATTTAGATAATATCGAACCTGCGACAGGGAAATGCTACAGTTATATACCCGATTCAGATAAACAGGATTTAACTTTAGCTATCACAGCTGCACAAAAAGCACAATACCCATGGGCCAACACCAGCGCTGAAAAAAGAGCAGCCATTTTATCTCGACTGGCTGATCTGATTGACCAAAATGCCGATCAGTTGGCACAAGCAGAATCGATTGACAATGGCAAACCAATTACATTGGCAAAAAATGTCGATATTTATAGGGCTGCAGCCAACATCAGGTTTTTTGCTCATGCAGTGACTCAGTTCGCTAACGAATCTCACGCTATGGAAAATACAGCAATCAATTATACACTCAGAGATCCTATTGGAGTTGTGGGCTGTATTTCACCATGGAATCTTCCTTTATATTTATTCACTTGGAAAATTGCACCGGCTTTAGCAACTGGCAATACTGTCATTGCCAAACCATCTGAGGTCACTCCCATGACCAGTTACTTATTTGCAAAATTATGCATCAAAGCAGGTTTGCCAGCTGGGGTATTGAATATTATCCATGGAACCGGACCCAAAATTGGGGCTGCACTGGTTGAACATAAAGACATCAAGGCCATCAGTTTTACCGGCGGCACTGCAACAGGTGCTCACATTGCCAAAACTGCCGCACCAATGTTTAAAAAATTATCGTTAGAACTGGGTGGCAAAAACCCCACGTTGGTTTTTGCAGATTGTGATTTTGAAAAAACCATCAAGGAAGTGGTGCGTTCTGCATTTGCTAATCAAGGCCAGATTTGCTTGTGCGGCTCACGAATTTATGTAGAAAGGTCCATTTATAAACGTTTCAAACAAGCCTTCATTACTCGAGTCGCTCAAATTACAATTGGCGACCCTTTAGATGAAACCACACAACATGGCGCCTTAGTTTCCGAACAGCACATGCAAAAGGTCTTGTCTTATATAGAACTCGCCAAAAAAGAAGGTGGCACCATTTTAACAGGCGGACAGCAGACCCATATTGAGGGTCGATGTGAAAATGGTTATTTTGTTCAACCCACCGTGATTGAAGGCTTAGATAATAATTGCCGCACCAATCAAGAAGAAATATTTGGCCCGGTATGTACCATTATGCCCTTTGATACGGATGAACAAGCCTTAGCCTTAGCCAATGGCACACAATATGGATTGGCTGCCAGTGTCTGGACTGAAAACCTCACACGGGCCCACAAAATGTCCAAACTCATTGAAGCCGGCATAGTTTGGGTCAATTGTTGGTTGTTACGTGATTTACGTACTCCTTTCGGCGGGGTCAAAAATTCTGGAGTGGGTCGTGAAGGCGGTTTGGAAGCTCTGAGATTCTTTACAGAACCTAAAAATGTGTGTATTAAGTATTGATAAGATTTGAATAAGACAAATCTTATCAATACTTGAGCAACTTCATTATTCCATCAACATAATTCAAACTTTTTAGAGCAATTTACCATAAGACAATTGATCCAAAAAATTTGAATATCCATCTTAAAATATAGAGTCAATTGTTAATCAGGATTATTGACATATCATTTATCTTGCATTTATATGATATATCATTTAATATACACATCAATCTATGATATATCATGTATTATTTTATGAATTTTTATTTACCACAAGACACAATATTCTATCAACTAGAAAGGTCCATTAAGCTCTACCGGAAACTGGCCCAAACCTGTATTGACAAATCAGGACATGACATCAGTATAAACCAGTTAATATTGGTTATAAACCTGTCAGAACATCCCACCATCACACAATTGGAACTGGCTAATTACATTCATAAAGATCTCGCCTCAGTAACTCGAATGATCGATATTCTGGTTAAAAAAGCTTATCTTTTGCGAACAGAGAATGTAATTGACAGAAGAAAAAAAGACCTTGTACCAACATCAAAATGTCAAAAGATGCTTAAAGAACTTAAGCCAGTGATCAATAAATATAGAAAATTGGCATTATTAAATATTACAAACAACCAATTAAATCAATTCAACGAAACTTTGAATCAATTCATTGTTAATTGCGAAAATGGTTTAAATGATCCCTCTTAGGACACAACAGCACACAGAGAAATCACACATTATGAAACCATTCATTAAACCTTTTAAAATGCCATTACTCATTTTAATTCATAGCATGACAGTATTTACTGTTCATGCCTCTGACATTAATGAAACATTTAAAAAAAACACAATAGAAATATCTGCCCAATACTTAAACGACTATTACGTTTTTCAAAAGTCAGGAAACAAAGCAGCTATGCACCTTAATGAACTGTATAAAACAGGGCATTTTGATTCCGCCAAAGATTTGCAAGCATTCATTTCACAAATCAACAAAGCTATTTATTCTGTGACATATGACAAACACATTGCAGTGAGCATCAAACCAGAGAGTCAAACAAATCATAATGAATTGGATAGTTGGGTTGAGAGCAGAATGGAGGAAAGGGGCTACTTTCGACTCAATAATGCCAACTTTAAAACCATAAAGAAACTACATGGCAATATTGGATACCTGGAATTGCGAGGATTTTATGGACTCTCTTGGGGTAAGAATTTTGCTGATTATGCCATGGACATGCTATCAACATCAGATGCCATCATTATTGACTTAAGAAACAATCATGGTGGCAGAGGTGATATGGTCGAATATCTTTTAAGTCATTTTTTTGGAAAAACCGTTCCTACCACAAAAACAACAAAAAGGCATGGAGATGACTTTTCGGAAACCATAAACTATACCAAAGAATATTTAGGCATGAAAAAAATGCCTGATATACCATTATTTATTCTCATCAGTAACAATACATTCTCTGCTGCTGAAGGTTTCTCATACCCAATTAAAGTGCATAAAAGAGGTCTTTTTATTGGTGAAACGACCAAGGGAGGCGCCAATGCTGGTGACTTAATTCCTCTGAATAACAGGCTCAATATTTTTACCATAAAACAAGTGTGCATTATTTATTCAGGATCAGATCTAAAGCAGCCTCCATCAACTCATCTATTCCTTGTTTAACACCATTGATTGTCGGCTTGACTTCTAAATCAGGAATAATACCAATTCTTTGTGTTTCATCTCCATTAGGATAATACACGCCGATACCTGTGACTAATATCGCTATTTAACCCCTTTTTGATATTGGTATTTGACCCATATTATAAATTTCTGCAATTATTACTTTAAATAATCATATTTAAATTTATCCATCTTAATCATTAAATTTTTTTGTCTGCAAATGATTTCCAAAATACCCTATTGCAATATTTTTAGAGTTAAAATCAGGTAAAATATGCATACGTTTTCCTCCATTAAAATTTTTTACGTGTTGTTCAAAAGTTTTTTCTCCTAAATCTGGATGTTTGAACTTTCGTTGTCTTGCGTATTTTGAATTAGCCATTGTTTGCTTACTTTCTCCTGAAATATCCAAGTGAGATTCGTTTTTTAAGGATGTCATATCAGTACAATTCACTATCGCTTTATCCAGAATGCCTAAAACTTCAATAATTCTAGTATAATCGTTTACTGTTACTGATTGAGATAAAAAATTTTTTAAAGCAGATCTACAAAAAATAATATTTGGAAAATCTTTATTATTATGTGTTACTAGAGATTTAAGGTAATCTTTATTTTTTTGTCTCTTATTTGTTAACTCAGCAATATAAACTCTGATGTGTTCCAAAGATGAAATGTTTGGAACCTCAATAAATTCATCCTTCCATTCATTGTTCTCATCCCAACTCTTAACAATGGATATTGTGTTAGACAACCAGTTTATATGAGACGAGAAGCTTAACGCATGGGAATTAACATTATATGCTATACCTAAACTTGAAACTTCAATATTTCTATCGCAAGAAAGAGAGTACATTATTCCGTTAAGTGTTTTACGTAAACTGCATTCAATTTCTACTATAGGACAATCCATTTTACCTAAAATATTTTTTACACGTTTGGAATCATCACTATCAAGCTGATTAAGCCATTCAGCAAAAATAAAACCATCTGCATAATTTAAACCATTCCACTTGCTATGCTTTTCATCTGCCCTCTTAAAACTTATACCTTCAGAACTTGCAAGATGAATAATTTTAAAAAATATTCCAAGTTCTCTGATACATTCATCACAAGAATCAAATGGAAGTGATGCATCATTAATAATGAGGCTATTATCCATAACTAATCAAATTCAATTAGAGCATTTAAAGTGTTTTCCCACTCATCAAAAAAGCCCTTTGGCCAGTAATTTATACGACCTGAAGGCTCAATTATTACTTTTTCAACTTGTGCTGAATGTTCAGAACTATCATTGTCTCTTGATAAAAAATATGTATATACATTGTCAGAATTTATTAGCCCTGACTTTACAGACAATCTAATACCGTTTAAAAAATGATCACTATGAGTCTCAATAATTATTTGAACACCGTTTTGAGCAGCGATAGCGACAAGTTTAGCAATCAAAGCTTGTCCCGCAGGGTGTAAGTGTGACTCCGGATTTTCTATTAGTAAAAGATCGCCAGGTCGAGCACTAAGGACAGCAGTTACTACAGGTAAAACATAAGTTAAACCAAAGCCTGTGTTTTCTGGACGAAAATTTCTTGTTGTTTCATTACCATTTGAAAACTTATAATGTAAGCTAGCTTTATTTATTGCTGGAATTAATTTTGCTATCACTTTTGTACCAGGTGTTATTTCCGACATCCATGCATTCAAGTTATCTATCAAATAATCAGTTTGAGCTGATGGATGTTTATATGCTTTAATTGTAATCGCTTCGTCACCGTGTTCAGCTAGAAAATGAGCTGTGTATTCACCTTTAGCTCCTACTGACCTGCGTTGATTAACTGCATAATCTGATACATCATAGGTACTCTTTGGACTTATTCGTTCTGCTGAAAGATATTGAAAAGAAGAAGAGAATAATGACTCTTTAAAAGGTAACCCTATGATATTATCCACATGAGGTTGAATTGGCTGCATATCAGATTGTTCGCGATATTTGAAATGCAAGTCTAGACTGGAGTTAGACCAGAATAATGCTATATCAATGCACTCTTCCTCGGCATTATTAAAAAGAAGGTCGCTACCAATACCAATATTTATGTATTCACCAGTTAGAGATAATCCTATATCTGGTAACATGTGTTTGTTAAATGACTGTCTTAACAGCAACATTGATTGGAGTACGGTTGACTTTCCCATACCATTTAGACCAGAAAACAGTGTCAATCCCTCTAAGTCAAATGTTTCTTCTTTAATCGACTTGAAATTTTTTAGATTTAATCGTTCGATCATTTTTCATATTCCTTACTATTTATTATCTCTTCAACAAGTTTGTAAACCATTTTAAATCTAGTTAAAACTCTTTCTGTATTTGCGGTGGATTGCGTTATTGAAGTTACAAAATCATTATTATCTAACATAGATTTTAGGCCTTCTATAAATTCATTGCTGTATGTTAATAGCGTTTCTTTTTTTTGTTTATCAAGCGAAGCAAGACAAACAGAAATCACTTCAAATAGTGGCTTGTTGACGACTTTATTACTATTAGGATCTGCTAATGAACGACTAAAAGCATCTTTTCCAAAAATATCATAGGCTATCTTAATTGCTTCAAGAAATTCTATGCGTAGAAGTTCCAATTCATAATCTTTTCGATTACCCAGTTCTATCATTGCATTATCTAAAAACTTGGGTAATGATGACTTGTATCCTTCAGTACCAAATAGAATAAACGCCATATGTCTAAGAACTAATTCTTGGTGAGCTTGTCTTTTACTTTTGTTTTTTACTATATTTTTAAATGAGTCTTCAAGAATAATCTTAGTAAGAAATTTAGATGCAGCTCCTTGTCGGACTGATTGACTCATAGCATGTCTAATTTCCTGTTGAGTTAATTTCAACCCTCCTGTATTTATTCTATTAAATAACGCATATTTCATTAGCATCGGTGTACCAGGTTTTATTAAATATACCGATGTTTGAAATTCATTAATTCTTCGAGCTAATGACCTAGGTAAGTCGTCAAACTTTTTACCCTCGTAATCTGTAAGAAACTCAAGATTTGTTAGGGCTAATTTTTTTTCAATTACAAAGTTGTTTATTGCAGATAATCTTTGCAATCCATCTACTACTTGCCATTTATCATCTTCGTAGGCATCAAAATAGAATGCGGGAATAGGAAGCCTTATTAATATTGATTCAATTAATCTACTTTGAGCTTGTTTAGACCACAAGTCAGGAGATCTTTGAAATTCAGGAAATAAGTCAATTTCGTTTTCCTCAAGTCTTGAAATTAGTGCCCCTAAATTAGGAGTTGATATAGCGACATCTACTTTACTGGCATCAAAAGGTTTATCTATGCGATTTTGTTCACCAAGATCTTCTGGTTCAAACTCATCTTCCTTTGTTTTTAATTCTTCATTCATAGTTAATTCTATTAATATATTTATTTACTACACTTTATGATTGTTAAATTCTTCTACGTATTTATAAAGTGTTGGTTTTGATATGCTCATAATTCCACATATTTCTTTAATTGTTTTATCTTTAGAGTTGTAAAGATCGGCTGCGTGTTTTCTTTTTGATTTATTTAACCCTTTTGGTCTACCACCTAAGCGCCCTCTAGCTCTGGCGGCATCTAAACCTGCTTTGGTTCTTTCTGAAATGATATTTCTTTCAAATTCTGCTAATGATGCGAACATATGGAAATATAGTTTTCCAGAACTTGTTGTCGTGTTAATTGACTCGTGTAAGCTTTCAAGTTCTACTCCTTTATTCTCCAACTCTCCAACAATAGCAATTAAGTCTTTTAATGACCTACCAAGTCTATCTAATCTCCATACTACGATTATGTCTCCTTTTCGTACATAATCAATAACTCCAGCGAGGCCTGGTCTTTTTGATTTAGCCCCTGAAACAATATCCTTAAATATTTTTTTACAGCCAGCTAAATTCAAAGCATCTGTCTGCAAATTAAGGTTTTGATCATTAGTTGAAACTCTGCAATAGCCAATTTTCATAGGATTAGTAAAGAAACTCATAAATTAAAATTTATTTTAACATAGAATTATTTACTAAGTTAATTTACTTGCTCAACATAATTAATTAGTAAATTTAAATATCTATTTTAAAAGTAAAGAAAACGACCGTTAAATTTACTTAAATTTATGTCAATATTTTTTTAAATAATATTCCATGAAAAATAGGATATAATGTAATTAAGCTATATTTTGATTTTTTATTTATTTGGAATATTATTAATGAGCTAATTATGCCGAATCCCTCTCAATTATCTGAAAAAGAACGTGAGCAAGCAATGTTTCGCTTCAGGATAATTGAGCCATTAATAAATAGGCATTCAAATTATTCTAAAGTATCAGAGAATCATTCAATTTCAATAAGCACACTTAAAAGATGGGTTAAGTTATATAATGATAATGGCTTATGTGGCCTAGTTAAAAAAAAGAGATCTGATAAAGGAGTTACCAAAATTGATCCTTTTTTGATACATTCAATTGAGGCTCTTCATCTTCACAAATCACATTTTTCAATAGCAACCATTCATAGATTAATTGAGCAATATTCAAAATCTAATGGATTTCAAACTCCGTCATACTCCTTCATCAGTAAATATATTTCTAAAATGCCAAAAGATATAAAAACATTGGCTCATAATGGGACTAAAACTTATGAAAACATTTATGAGTTATTATTTCTTAGAGAGTCTGTTAGATCAAATCAAATCTGGCAAGCAGACCATACAATGTTAGATTTATTAGTAATTGATCAGGGAATTGAGAGAAGACCGTGGCTAACTATTATCCAAGATGATATGAGTAGATCAATTGCTGGGTACTTTTTAACATTTGATTCTCCTTCATCCATGAATACATCATTAGCCTTAAGGCAAGCCATCTGGAGAAAAGATGAATCAGACTGGCCAATTTGCGGTATTCCAGAAGTATTATATACTGATCATGGTAGTGATTTCACATCAAGACATATCGAACAAGTATGTGTGGATCTCAAAATACAATTAATATTTTCTAGTGTTGGAAAACCAAGAGGAAGAGGAAAAGTAGAACGTTTTTTTGAATCAATTAACCAAATGTTTTTAAGTTCATTACCGGGATATATAAATAGCAGTACAAAAGATAAGGATCTGTTAAACATTGAAACTTTAGATGCTTTGTTGAAAAAGTTTATTCTAAAAGTATACCATCAAAAAACTCACCCAGCCATCAACTCCAATCCAATTGAATACTGGCAAAAAGATGGATTCCTTCCCAATCTTCCTGAATCATTAGAGAGTCTAGATCTTCTACTTATTACAGTAGTAAAATCTCGAAAGGTGAGAAATATAGGAATAGCATTTTGTAATTTTATTTATTGTTCCCCAATACTTGCTTCCTATATTGGTGAAACTGTTTTTATCAGATATGACCCACGCGACATATCAGAAATAAGGGTGTTTTATAATGATAAATATTTGTGCACAGCTATATGTTCTGATTTATCAGAGCATAGCATTAGCTTAGAACAAATTACAAAAGCACGGAAAAAAAGAAAAGCGGAATTATCTAAAAAAATTACATGGCTCTGCACAAGAGTCCTGTTTCATAATCTAGATTCTCAATATTTG